>CAYFGI010000071.1:0-6888 GCA_964342785.1 uncultured Thermoproteaceae archaeon | reverse complement strand
GCCGCCGCGGGGGCCAGGTGGTCCGACGTCAAGCGGTACTTGACGGCGGTGGAGGGGAGGGCTCTGACAGACGCGGAGGTAACCAAGTTATTGAGGAACTTAGTGGATTACGGCTTCCTCGAGAAGAGGGGGGACCTCTACGTGGTGCCAGACCCCGTGTTGAGGCGGGCGCTTCAATCGTTGAGGTGCGGCCGGTCTTCTTTATAAATTAGACGAAGCTTGATGCATGGAGAGGCCGGACTACGGAGGCGGGGGCATAAACTCGTTGCCCAACGCGATTCTGACCCACTTCGGGCTTCCGGCCAGGGGGCCCTCCTTTAGGTTCGAGCTGGGGCTCTCGTCGAGGAGGATAGCGTTGATATTGCTGGACGGCTTGGGCTTCAGCCTCTTCGCCAAGATAGCGGGGGGATACGCCGGGAGACTGAGGGGGATATACAGAATATCCACGGTCTTCCCCTCCACCACCGCGACAGTCTTGACCACCTTATCGACGGGGTTGGCGCCTTGCCAACACGGAGTCGTGGCGTGGAGCTTCTACCTGAAGGAGGCGGGGGCCGTGATAGATTCGCTCTTCATGAGCCCCATGATGGGGGAGAGGGATGGGCTGAACAACGCGGGCTACGACCTCAAGGCGCTTTTCAACGCCCCCACTATATTCGCCGATTTGTCGAAAGCCGGCGTCAAGACCAAGGCGTTCCTCCCCAGAGGGCTCAACGGAGGGATAAGCAGGATCCTCTACGACGGCGCCGAGACCTACGACTACATCTCCCATCACGACGCCTTTATCAACGCGGGCCGCTTCCTCCAGCAGAACGAACAAGCTCTAGCCTATATCTACATACCCACCGTCGACAGCTTGGAGCATAGATACGGCCCGCGCTCCGAGGAGGCCGCGGCGGCCGCCGAGAGTCTCCTCGGCGATATATTGAGGCTCGCTGAGCGCTACATGCAGGGAGCAGACGTGTTGATAACGGCGGACCACGGACACGAGGAGATCACCCGGAACGAAGACCTCACCAAGGACGTGGACCTCCTAAAGGCCCTCGACGTGCCTCCCTTCGGCGATCCGAGGGCGTTGCATCTAAAGACCTCGGCGGATCGACGCGATCTAGAGGCGCTGCTGGCTAAACACGGCGAGTTCCTCCTCCTGCCCAGAGAGGAGGCCATCAAGATGGGCCTCCTCGGGCCTTGCTCCGACGGCTTCGCGGATAGGATCGGCGACTACCTGGCGCTGCCGGGCAGAGGCCTCGCGGCTATATATCTATATAAACGTAAAAACGAAGATCCATTGAAGTTCAAGGGACATCATGGAGGTCTGACCGAAGACGAGCTGTACGTCCCCCTCGTATTGATCTGAGAAGGCTTAAATAAGGGCGCGTGGATAGGGATATGGCTAAGGCCAAGATATTGATAATAGCCGGCGACGCCGTCGAGGCCCTCGAGATCTTCTACCCCTACTATAGGCTGAAGGAGGAGGGCTGGGACGTCGACGTGGCGGCCCCCACGAAGAAGGACTTGAGGACAGTGGTCCACGACTTCGAGCCGGGCTGGGAGACCTACAGCGAGAAGCCCGGCTACCTCTTCAAATGGGTCACCAAGACGCTGGCCGAGGTCAAGCCCGAGGAATACGACGGCTTGGTGATACCGGGCGGCAGGATGCCCGAATACGTGAGGGTCGTGGCGTCGGAGGACGTGAAGAGGATCGTGAGGCATTTCTTCGAGGCGGGCAAGCCCGTCGCGGCTATATGCCACGCGCCTCAGATACTCGCGGCGGCAGGCGTCGTGAAGGGCAGGAGGATGACGAGCTACATAGCCGTGAAGCCCGAGGTTGAGAACAACGGCGGCATCTGGGTGGATCAAGAGGTCGTCGTCGATGGGAACCTCGTCACGTCTAGAGCTTGGCCCGACAACCCGGCTTGGATGAGGGAGTTCATAAAGCTAGTCAAGGCTAGGATAGGGGGCTGATTTTATAAACTTCTTTTCTATCTCTTCTACGTGGAGGCCTTCGAAGAGGCGAGGGAGTTGAGGCGGAAACACGCTGACTGGACCTACATCGAATCGCAGCCGCCTAAGCTGAGGGCGGCGTTGAGGTACTACGTGGAGACCGGCGATATATACGTGGCGTCGCGTATAGCTGGGATGAGCGTCGGCGAATTCGACGAGTTAAGAAGGCGGGCCAAGATACCCAGTGTCACTTGAAGCGATAGCAGATACCTCCTTCCTTATCGACTGGAGCCGTTACAGCAATAGAGAGGTGTTGACGCGGTTGTTCAGAACCGTTCACGTGCCCGAGTCCGTGCTGAAGGAATTGAAGCTACCTCCCGCCGTTGATTGGGTCGCCGAGAAGCTCGCCGAGGGGTCCTTCGCTTTGTTCACAGAGACGGAGGAGATAGAGTTGAGGGCGAGGGAGATAATGGCCTTGAGTAGAGGCAGGCCGTTAAAAGCGGTGGACTACCCAGAGGCGGTGTGCCTAGCCGCCGGGGAGCGATTCGGCTATATCGTATTGACCGAAAACGGAGGCGCCTATTTTGCGCCTAGAGCGCTGGGGCTTATGGTGAGCGTATGGCGCGCCTTCGAGGTCATAGTCGAGGCGTGGAGGCGCGGGTTGTTGCACGATCTAGAGGGCGAGCTACATAGATACGAGGAAGAGGCGCTGCATTTATTTAGGCGTAGGGATTGGGAGAACGTATGGAGGCTCCTGGGCAGATCCTAGAGGACGAGGAGGAGGCGAGGGAGTTGAGACGAAAACACGCTGACTGGACATACATCGAATCGCTACAACCGAGGCTAAGGGCCGCCTTGGTTTTCTACATAGAGACCGGCGATTTGAGGAGGGCGCAGTGGCTCAGCGGTCTGGACCTCGAGGACTTCAGAGAGCTGATGAGGAGGGCGCGCGTCCCCCTGGTCTAATCATCTTTTCTCCATCTCCCGGACGTATTTCACGAGCTCCTCAGCAACGTCCACGCCGCTGGCCCTCGAGACGGCCTTGAACTCCGGCACCATGTTGACCTCCCCCACGTAGTACGCGCCCTCGCCTATGAGTATATCCACGCCTGCGTACTCCGCGTTTAGGGCCCTCGCCGCCTTCACCGCCAAGCTCTCCAGCTCAGGGGAGAGCCTTACCCCCTCGACTATCCCGCCCCTCGCCGCGTTGCTCCGCCAGTCGCCGGGCGGCGGCCTTCTTATCATGGCGGCGACCACCCTATAGCCTACCACGAACGCCCTTATGTCCGTGCCGTCTCCTATACGCTCTTGTACTAGGTAAACCTCGTCGGGATCGGCGCCTCTCAAGAGGGCCTCCACGTCCTCTCTGGATCTAGCCAACGCCACCTTCCTCCCCCAGCTCCCGAAGGCCGGCTTCACGATGAGCTCCTTGGAGTCCGGCGCGGCGGGGGCCAGGCGGGTCTTGGGTATGGGGAGCCCGGACGCCCGGAGCATCGCCAAGGCCACCGCCTTGTTCCACCCAGCGGCGAGAGCCCTCCAGTTGTTCACCGCGACGGCCCCCGAGGCCTCCACGTGGGCCGCCGCTACGACCGCTCTGTTGTGGCTGAGGGTCCTAATCAGATAGACGCCCTCCTCGACGTCTTCGTCTAAGCTCAGCCCCTCGACCCTCACGAGGTCCATCCTGGCGCCGAGCCTCTCCGCCGCCTTAAGCAACATCTTCTCCTCCTCCTTCAAGACGTCGACCACCAGCTTCACCATGGCTCCGCCTTGAGCTCTCCTCCCTTCCTCAGCCAATTGAAGGCGTTGGCCAGCTCCAAGCCCAGCGACGGGTGCAACACGAGGGGCGTCGAGGTGTCCGCCGCGACGCGCCTAATCGCGTAGTCCTTCTCGGGCGTGACGCCCGCCGTTATCACCATGTCCACCTTCCTCCACTTGATCTTATCCACCACGTCGGGGGTCGGCTCGAGGAGCTCCAGCCAGCTCAGCCTCCTCCTTATCTCCTCCACGTCCTTTAGGTAGGCCTCGTCGAAGGTGTAGACCAAGGCGTTTCTCCTAGGCAGCTTGTTTGGCTGAGCCGAGAGCCAGCTCTTGAGGAGAGCCTCCTCGAAGACGTCGCCGAAGGAGGCCACCTCGCCGGTGCTGTACATGACGGGCCCCAGCCTCGGGTAGGCCCCCCTGACTCTGCTCCAAGAGAACTGCGCCGTCTTGACCCACCATTTCGAGGGCCTAAGCACCGTCAGCTCCCCCTCGTAGGGAAGCCTCTCCTTGGTCAATACGTCCGCCACCAACGACATGTAGTTGACGCCCGTGGCCTTGCTGACGAAAGGCATGGAGCGGCTCGCCCTAAGGTTCGCCTCTATCACGTAGACGTCGTCGAGAACTATGAACTGGACGTTGAGAGGCCCCTTGACGTCGAGCTCCCTCGCGATCGTGTAGACGACCTCCGCCATCTTCTCCACGGCCCAGCCCGGCGTCTTGCGGGGCGGCATCACCATGGTGGAGTCGCCGGAATGCACGCCCGGAGGCTCCACGTGTTCTATGGGCGTCACCACGACCCTCCTGCCGTCGGAGACGGCGTCGGCCTCCGCCTCTATGCCCCAAGGCATGAATTTAGACACCACGACCGGGTACTCGCCGCTGACCCTAGCCGCCCTCGTGAGGAAATCGGCGAGCTCCCTCCCGTTCCTCGCCACGGCCATGTAGGTGCCGCCCAAGACGTAGCTGGGCCTCAACAAGACGGGGTAGCCGAGGTCGTCCGCGAGCTTCAAGGCCTCCTCCACGCTCCTCGCGTAGAACCAAGGCGGCTGCTTTATGCCGAGCTTGTCCAGAAGCCTCGAGAACTTGCTCCTATCCTCGGCCAGATCTATCGAGGAGGGGCGGGTCCCGCCTATCCTCACGCCGAGCATCTCCAGCTTGGGGTAGAGCCTCTGCCCTATCTGGCCTCCCGCGTATAGGACCACCACGGGGCCTCCCTCCTTCTCGTATATGTCCAAGATCCTCTCGGCAGATATCTCGTCGAAATACAGCTTATCCACCACGTCCCAATCGGTGGACACGGTCTCGGGGTTGTAGTTAAGTATCGCGACGCGGTACCCCCTCCTCTTGAGCTCCAACGCCAAGTTGACGGTGGCCCAGTCGAACTCCACGGAGACGCCTATCCTGAAGACCCCGGCGCCCACGACCAAGTAGTCGACCTTAGGCGACAGCTCGTCGAACTCGCCGCCGTAGGTAAGATAGAGGTAGTTCGTGTCGGCCGGCCACTCCCCCGCGAGGGTATCTATCCTCTTGACCACAGGCCTCCGCCTCCTCTTGGCCAGCTCCTCGGGCTTGGCCCCTAGAGCCAGCGCTATCTGCTCGTCCGAGAAGCCCAGCCTCTTGGCCTCCTCCACGAGCTCCGGCGAGGCGCCGCCGGACTCGAGGGCCCTCCACACGTCGACCACCCTCTTTATGGCGTTGAGGAAGAACCTATCGACCTTGGTCAGCTCGTAGATCTTGTCCACCGAGACGCCTAGATACAGGGCCTTGGCCGCGTATATAGGCCAGTAGGGCAGGTGGCGCTCGAGGGCGTCGAGCGCCTCCTCGAGGGTCGCGGACCTGAAGAGGGGGCCGCCCACGAGGCCCGGCTCCCCTATGTCTATCATGCGCACGGCCTTCTGCCAAGCCTCCTCCAAGTTGCGGCCTATGCCCATGGCCTCGCCGATCGACATCATCTCGGGCCCCAGGCCCTCGTCGACGCCGAAGCGGTCGTTCTCCCAACGGGGGTGCTTCACGACGATGTAGTCCAGAGACGGCTCGAAGGCAGCCACGGTGCGCCTCGTCACTTGGTTCAACACCTCGTCGAGGCGGTACCCCAGGGCCAGCTTCGCCGCGATGTAGGCCAGGGGGTACCCCGAGGCCTTGGAGGCGAGGGCGCTGGAGCGGGACATACGCGGGTTGGTCTCTATGGCGTATTGCTCAGGCCCCGCGTAGTTGACCGCCACCTGGACGTTCCCCTCGCCGATGAGGCCTATGGCCCTCTCCACGGCTATCGAGATGTCCCTAGCCGTCTGGTACTCGTCGTCCGTGAGGGTCTGGCAGGGCGCCACCACGATGGAGTCGCCCGTGTGGTAGCCCATGGGGTCTACGTTCTCCATGCACACGACGGCGGCCACGTTGTCGTAGGCGTCCCTCACCACCTCGAACTCCACCTCCTTCCAGCCCTCCAGGTACTTCTCCACGAGGACCTCCCCTATAGCCGACTGCGCGAAGGCCTTGTAGATACGGGACTCCAGCTCCGCGCGGCTCCTCGCCTTGAAGGCCCCCGCCCCGCCCAAGTTGAAGGAGACCCGCACCATCACGGGATACCCCAGCTCCTCCGCGGCCGCCAGAGCCTCCTCGGGGCTCCTCGCCGCGCGGCTCGGCGGGATTGGGACCCCCGCCTCCCTCATGGCCCTCTGGAAGAGCTCCCTCGAGAGGGCCTTCCTTATGCCCTCCACAGGCGTCCCGACGACCCTCACGCCGTATTTCGAGAGGACGCCCGAGTCGTGGAGGTCGACACACGCCGAGAGCGCCGTCTGGCCCCCGAAGCCGCAGGCGATCGCGTCGGGCCTCTCGCGCTCTATGACGCGCTCCAGGAAGTCCTTGCTGATCGGGACGAAGTAGACCCGATCCGCCAGGACCTTCGAGGTCTGGATAGTCGCCACGTTGGGGTTGACCAAGATCGTCTCGATGCCCTCCTCCCTGAAGGCCTTAAGCGCCTGCGAGCCCGAGTAGTCGAACTCCGCCGCCTCAGCGATCTTTATAGCGCCCGAGCCGACGACGAGGATCCTCCTAACGTCCATGGCCCCCCACAAGCTTTCCTCCTCCGCCTATCGAGGTTAGGCTCGCCCCGCCGACATCAACCCCTCGATCGACGCCTTATATAAGCTTTTCGTCCACTTGCGCCGCGCGGGCCCGCCGAGGGAC
>CAYFGI010000070.1:0-7017 GCA_964342785.1 uncultured Thermoproteaceae archaeon | reverse complement strand
GTAGCCCGTGAGCACGGCCAAATAACCCAAGCCCGCTAATATCAAGGAACAGATCTACGTCTCTCGCCCCACAGACCTAGATCCCTGAGGAAGCTGGGCGCTAGATACGCGGAGGAGGTCGCGATGATCGCGGCTGACGCTATGAAGGAGAGGCTCGGCGATATTGAGTAGAGGAGGCCGGCGGAGAAACCGCCCAAGACGGTGCCCAGGTACTCGAAGGACATGGCGGCGCCCATGACCTTGCCTCTGTTTATCTGCTCCACCCGATCGCCCACAACCGCGCGCCTCACAGCCGTCGTGACCTCGTAGCCGACCCCTGCCGTAAGCACGGCTAACGCTATGGCGACCTTGTGCCTCCAGAGCCCCGCCGTCAGGTAGCCCGCCGTCGCCAACATAAGCCCGGAGAACATGGCGGTGGCCCTAGGCGCTTTGTCTATCACCGGGGTCATGACTAGGCCGAAGGCCATGGCTATGCCCGTCGCGGCGCTTTGTATGGCCCCCCAAGCCGCGTTGTCTAGGCCGAGCGTCCCCGTCGCGTACAACACGCCGAATCTCTGCAACGGAATGGCGGCTACGTTCGCCGTAAGCCCGAGGATCAAGACGTATTTAACCATGGGGTCTTGCGCCTTGAACCCCCTCCAGAAGGCCAGAGACCCGGCCATGGCCTTGAGCAACTCCCGGGCCGGCATCTCCCGCACCGGGGTCGTCTCGACCAGCGATCTCATCCTGAACAGAGCCACGACCGCCGATATGACGCCAGATAGGAGGAAGGAGATGCGCATCCCGGCCAGCCCCATCGCGTCCAGCAGATAGCCGCCGACCGGCGGCAGGAAGAGCCACGGGACTTGCGGCAACACAGCAGTCAGCATCATGCCTCCTCCCCTCCTCTCGGGCGGCAGGGAGTCGAGGAGTATGGCGGCTAGAGCGGGCTGGTAGAAGTGCAGCGCCGAGTCCACCACATACACCGCGACGAACATCTGCCAGTTGAGGGTCGCCGCGTAGAGGAATTGAGTCGCCGTGATGCCCCACGTGCCTATCACTATGGACTTCCGCCTGCCTATCACGTCCGTGAGGACGCCGCCGGGCAAGACGGCGAGCATATTCGCCAGAGAGCCCAACGACGTGGCCGCGCCTATATCCACCTCGGAGGCCCCGAGGAGCTCCATGTACTTGGCCAAATAGGGGAACGTCAAGGCCGAGGATATCGCGAAGAGGAACCAGGAGATTACGATAACGCCGACGTTGCCCCTCAGCCAGCTCATGGCCTCTTAAGCCGCTCGAGCGCCGCAGATACTAAATCGTTCACGTCGCAGACGCCGTTGCGGCATATCCCGACGGCCGTCGCGGCCTTATCGATATAAAAGGCATATGCGTCCGTGTCCTCGGGGAACTCGTCCCTCCTAGGCCCCCATCGCCAGTAGAACTCCTCCCCCCTCGGGTCCACGAACTTGTAGAGCCTCTCCGCGTATAAGCCCAGCGCCAGCGCCTTGGGGCTCGCCACCTTCCCGCTCCAGCCGCTGGGCACGTTCACGGACACGGCGAGGAGGTCTTCACGTCGATATTTCCCGAGCGCATCGACGAACGACGTCAACAAGACCATGACGTCGTCTATCTCAGCGCCGTGCTCCATCGATATCGCAAGCGCTTTTTTGCCCAATATGCCCGCCTGGATGGCCGCGGCCACCGTCCCGCTTCCATAAGTCGACTCGAAGCCTATGTTCTCGCCTATGTTTACTCCGCTGATCACCATATCGGCGTCGGGCGCTATGAGGTTCAAGGCTAGGAACACCGCGTCGGTGGGGAACCCGTTGGTCAAGTAATACCGGTCGATCCTCCGGATCCTCAACGGCTTGTGGTAGGTCCTAGCGAGTCCTGTGGCGCTTCTCTGGCGTTCGGGCACGACAACGACGACCTCGTGTCCATTCTCCTCGAGCGTCTCCACGACGCGTTTCAAGACGGGCGTGTGAGGACCATCGTCGTTGGTGAGGACTATCTTCACCGACCTCGACTAAGGACGGCTTATTATTTTTGACTAGCGATTGCCTTAGTTTCCTTTATTAACCTCAGCGCTTCGCCGCATGTGTACAAGGTAAGGATACGGGGTGTCTTCTCGACGGCTTTAACGAAGCTGGCGCTCGACTGGGGCTTCGCGGTGGTCCAACCCACGAGGGCCATAGCGGATAGGTTCAAGCTGGCCGAGGACGTAAGCCCTCCCGACATAACCGTCAAGGACCACGAGAGCAGAACCGGCGTCGTCGTGTTGGGCGCATGCGAGGCGGCCGACGCGTTTGTGTCGCGGCTGAAGGAGCTGGATCCGTTTGTGGCCAAGGCTAGGGACGGCGTGAAGGAGGTCTTCGCGGCGACTCCCTACGAGGAGGGGGGCAAACACTACGTGAGGACTCCTGGCGGCGGCGTGGCCGAGGTGCCGAGCAGATACGTGGTCTATCCGTCGAGGAGGCTTTTCACGATCTTGCGGCCGCCCATAGGTCCCAAGCCCGGCGTGGCTGTGCCGGAGATCGTGGTGGCTGGGCGCTATCTCGAGGTGGACACGATGGGCGGCATTAAATACAGCGAGTATATAGGCCCTGAGGAGAGGCTGAGGCTCGGGATATTGGCGGAGACCAAGCTTAGGTATATATCGCAGAGCCTGGGCGTCAGGTTTAAATCATCCGCCCGTTTCGCGGAGGAGCGGGCGCTCGAGGAGGAGGCCAAGTCTCTCTACGACGAGCTCATCAAGATATCCTCCAGCACATGGGGCGAGGGGGAGATCGCGAGGCGCGGCGATTGTCTATACGTCGTGTTTTTCGACATGGAGGCTAAGAGGAGGCTGGACGAGGCGAGGGCCTCGGTGGTCCCCACGGCAAGAGGGCACCACGCCTTGAGGGCCCAAGGGCTTGGGAGATGCCTAGACCTCCTCGACTACATAAAATCGGATGCGTACGAGAAGGCGGCCGAGTTCCTCGCGAGGGGGGATGTGGAGATACTCCACATCAAGCCGTGGGGCGACGTGATAAAGATGAGGGGGACCTCGCTGGGCATGAAGAACGGGGTTCTGGTCGTCAAGAGGGCCTTGAGGCCTGGCGGCGTCCTCGACGGAATAGGGGCGAGGATAGAAAGAGGTTTTTACGCATTGACTTGTATAAAACCGGGCTCCACGTATTTAGTCCACAGCTATTACGACGAGTCGGGGCGTTGGGTGGGAACCTATATAAATATCAACAGCCCCGTCGAGATAGGTAGGAGGATCATATACGTGGACCTCCTAGTGGATAAGGTCTTGACGCAAGAAGGCGAGAAGCTACTCGACGTGGACGAGGCGAGGAAATACACAGAGTTCTTCCCAAGCCGCTTCAAGAAGCCGGAGGAGCTCATCCCCGGGGGAAGGCCGCGGTGCGTCGAGGACGGCCTCGTGGAGCTATAAGGTCGAGCCGTGTTTTAAGATCTCGCCGGAATCGACCACCACGACCTGGCCCGTCACGGTGGGTATCTTCACCAAGGCGGCCACGGCCTCGGCCACGTCCTCCGGGCTGACCAACCTCCCCAACAACGTGTTCCTCCTAGCGTATTCCTCCTCGGACATGCCCAGAAGACCCAGGAGGCTGTCCCCCATCTTGGTCTTGACCACGCCGGGAGCCACCGCGTTTACCCTAATCCTCGGCGCCAGCTCCACGGCGAGCGCTTTCGTCAGGTTGATCACGGCGGCCTTGGCGGCGCTGTATATGGAGAGGCCGTAGAACGGAACCAGCCCCGCGATAGACGCCACGTTTATTATCACCCCGCCGTCGCGCATGACCTTAGCCGCCTCCTGGGAGCAGTATATCACCGACTTCAAGGTCACCTCGAGCTGTTTATCGATGAGCTTATCGTCGGCGTCGAGAAATCTAGAATATAGCCCGAGCCCCGCGTTGTTGATCCATACGTCTAGGGAGCCGAAAAGCCTCAAGGCCTCCTGCACGAGGTGCCTACAGCCCTCTCTGTTTGAGACATCGGCCATAACCACCGCGCCGTCTCCGCCGACATCCTTGACGAGCCTCAATGTCTCCTCGGCCTCCTCCCTCCCCCTCTTGGCGTTCACCACGATCTTGTAGCCGTCCTTAGCCAGCCTGACCGCTATGGCTCTGCCGATGCCTCGTCCGGAGCCCGTTACGACCGCGACTCCCATATATGGCGAGAGGTAGAGCCTAAAAAAGAGTTAATTTACAACAAGCGAAAGCCCCGCCCTTTAGGGCGGGGGAGGTCAGCGAGGGACGTCCGTCACGTCGAAAGAAAGCTCGCCCCACTCCCTGGTCTTCGCCGCTATGTCTATCTTGTGGGGTCCGCTCGACAGGGAGAGCCCCTTGAGGACAATTGTCACTTCGTCCCTCACCGTGAACTTATATCCCTGTTGTTCCAGCTGGCTGGCCGCGTATCTGCCGGAGGACGTCACCACCTCTATCTTGTCCTTAGGGACGACGGAGCCGTCGACAGATATCTTCAGGTCCACTATCGTCGCGGGGGCCAACATGTTCCTAAGCTTGAACTCAGCCCCATCGGGGCCGTTCTTAAGGCTCCCCTGGACGTAGAGTTGTCTCAACACCGACGCCGGAAGCATTATATCAGTAAGCAAACGGATTTATATCGATATCCTACGACTCACGTGAGGGTTTCGTACGACAAATTAAGGAGGTTCGTGGAATCGGCGTCGGGCTACTCCATGACGGAGCTGGGCGACAAGGTGGAGCTCGTCTTCAACACGCCATCGATAGAGGAGGCGGCCGGCACGGGGGAGGGGGGCGAGGGCAGGCAGATCGTGTTGAGAGGCGTGAGAAGGGGGGATTTCGTGGAGTTCACAGAGGCCTACGTGAGGTCCGCCGCCGGCTCCGAGCCCATGGACCTACGGGATCTCGAGCTTTGGCTTCAATACATCGAAGACTCCTATTGATTTTTATACGCAATGTATCTACATACCCCCTGTTGGGGGCATATGAGCGGCCGCCACCGAGGCGGCTGCGGCCGCGATAAAAACAAAACTTATTTTTGTCCACTCGAAGCCTCGTGATGTCTTGGAGGCGCCCGGAGCTGGAGGTGGTAAAGGATTACCTCATCTTGATGAAGCCCAAGGTCATCTGGCTTCTCATCTTGGCGTCCGCCGTGGGCTACGTCTACGCGGCCATGCCCCACATATCTTGGCCCACGTTGGTAGAGCTGATACTGGTGGGGCTGCTCTCCACGGGGGGCTCCGCCGCCTTCAACCAGTACTGGGAGAGAGATATAGACTCGATGATGGGCAGGACGTCCTCGAGGCCGATCCCGCGCGGCGACGTAAGGCCGAGGGCCGCCTTAGCCTATTCCTTGATGCTATCCATCGCTGGGTTCCTCGCCTCGTGGTTCTGGCTGGGCCCCGCCGCGACGGCCTCCGTGATCGCCGGCTGGATTTTCTACGCCATAATCTACACGATCCTTCTAAAGAGACGCCATTGGTCTAATATACTGCTCGGCGGATTCGCCGGGAACGCCGCGTTTCTCTCGGGCTGGTTGGTCGCCAAGCCGTTCACCCTTGAGGCGTTCCTCGACTCTATGGCTATCTACATATGGATACCTGCCCACATATGGTCGCTGGCCTACGTCTACCGCGATGAGTATAGACAGGCGGGCGTCCCTATGCTCACAGCGTTGTTGCCCGAGGATAGATCGGTCGCCTTGATCTCGCTCCTAGATATAGGCTCTGCCGTCTACATGTGGGCGTTGGCCTATGCCTACAAGGGCCTTCTAGGCGCAACAGTAATGGCGCCCGCCGCGATCGCCGCCATATTCCTAGGCTTGTGGGCGCTCCGCGAGAGAGACGATAGGGCGTTTTGGCGCGTCTTCAAGTCGAGCAGCCCCTTGTTGACCTTCTTCTTCATAGCCTTGCTAGTTTGACGAGAATTTACGCGTAGAACGATATATCGACGATATCTTCTCGCCGCGGATTTAAGGAGACAGATTTAAAAACTAGTGCCGATTGTAACATATGGTCGAGGCGTTTGTTTTCATAAACACAGACATAGGCGCCGAGGACGAGGTCCTCGAGGCTTTGTCGAAGATGCCCGAGGTGAAGGAGGCCATGATCGTCTACGGGCCGTACGATCTAGTCGTTAGGATCAGCACAGACACCACGGAGAATCTGCGAAAGATAGTCTCGGATAAGATAAGGAGGATGCCTAAGATAAGAAGCACCACGACGTTGATAATAGCTAAGTCCATAGTCAAGTAGGCCTTTTTCCCCTCATTATCGCGGAGGACTTGTCTACACTGTGCGCCAAGCCGTCTAGACGGCCCCGGCGTTGCACGACGGCGCACGTCATCGCGAGTAAACTATTTATACCAATGACACAGGGGCGTCGTGCCGACCTTCAAGATCGTGGTATCGGATCCCCTAAGCGGGAAGGCGATCCAGTACGAGGTCAAAGATCCGCTTGCGCAGAGGTTCGTGGGGCTGAGGATAGGCGATACCATCGACGCATCTATACTACCCGACCTCAAGGCGCCTCAGGGAGCTAAGCTCAAGATAACTGGCGGCAGCGGGATCGAGGGCGCGCCCATGGTGCCCGGCGTGCCTGGGCAAGTCAAGAAATACGTCATATTGGCCGATAGGCCTGGCTATAGACCTAAGAAGGAGGGCGAGCGGAGGAAGAAGCTCGTGAGGGGCAACGTGGTTTCGGACCAGATAGTCCAGATAAACACGGTATTGATATACCCCGAGGGCTACAAGGGACCTCCCGTGATCGCGCTCGGCGCAAAGGAGCTCGCCAAGCTCACAGGGCAAGGGAAGCAAGAAGCTGAGCAACAAGCCTAGGCGACGCCATAATAGCGAAGGACGTCAAGGGCACGGTCACGTTGTCGTCTATTGGAGGCCATTCGAAGTGCTCCACGACGCTGGCGACGGCCCCCGCCAACGCGCCTAGAGGTCCGACGTAGATATAGCCTATAGGTATCGAGACGAGCGCCATGGCTAGATTGCCCCACCACGACTTGGTCCTCCTGCCGAACAAGGCGTTT
>CAYFGI010000069.1:0-7301 GCA_964342785.1 uncultured Thermoproteaceae archaeon | reverse complement strand
AAGCCGTGCCTTCTGGTATTCGCCTGTCCCGGCGACGGCGGCGACACGGTGGTATTGTATAGAGGAAGGGCCGAGAAGGCCGGGAAGGACTCGCCCCTAATAAAGTTCTACGGCGCCTTGGACGCCGCCATAGCCTACTCCCACAAGGCGGCTAACGCGTTGCAGAGGCCCCAGGCGCGCGTTATGCGGCTCGTGGGGTTTTCGTTGATGGAGCTTGGCTTCTACATAGCGACGGGGAGGGCCGTCCACCTGGATAATGCGCTTGAGCTCTATCGCCGCGCGCTCAAGCTGGCGTATGCCGTCGCCGCCGGCCCTCCCAGGAGCTGGGTGGCGTGCGCCTCCGCCGAGTGCTCGGCGGTGGACGAGGCCAGGGTCTGGATCCGTTGGGCGGAGAGGAGGGCCGTCTCGCTGGGCGAGAGGGACGCGGCGAAGTTGTTGAACCACCTCTCGAACTTGGCCTTCGAGGTCATGCTGACGACGCCACACATAGAATATAGATCGAGGCCGTTAAGAGGTTGAATGATGACGCCGCTGAGCGGAGATAGATGATCGTTTTTTAGCCGTCTGAGCATTCCCTTAATAGTTCGACTCTCTGTACGCCGTTTTCGATGACCAGCTTGATGTAGCCGTATCTGGCGAGTTTATGGAGGTGTTTATGTAGCGTAGAAGCCGGTAGCTTCAACTCGCGCGCTAGCTCGCTCCTTGCAATACTCCCTCCCTTCTCCTTTAATTTCCTCAATATTAGCCTATCGGTATCCCCTAGATCTCCGCAATAGCTTTTACGGCGCCTTGCGAAGATAACTATAAGCGCGCTTAGGAGTACCGCGGCCGCCGAGGCCAGGAACGCGATCACCAATACGTCGTTCTTGCGGCTTATTTGCTGTGTTGTCATCTCGCTGTTTTGAACGGCGAGGACCGCGGGCGAGAACGATATAGTTACGTTGCTCGCGTTGATGTAGACGTAGATCCCCGTTCTGTTTATTCCGAGCAGAGTATATCGAGAGCTCAGCCCGGCTACGACGCCCGGAGGTATTATAACTACGGCACCTCCAGATGCATTTATCGATAGTACATACGTGCCTGAGTTGTTCTCAAAACGTGGTACGTACATGACGTACGAAGGCGCTCCATCTTGCAATACGTAAAGTCTGTCTTGAAGCACCCAGCAAGGTATCGGCGTGTTGTTATCCCAGAACGCGGCTATTGGCGACATGGGCTGGGCCGGCAACGATATGTTGGATAGGATAGCGGGTCCTAGATATATGTATAATAAAGGCGGCAGGGTCAAGTTAAGCAGGATCACGACGGCATTATGACCCGTTATAAATTTCCTACCAGCTCCGACGCCGCTCTAAGCGCCGAGATCAAGTTATCGCTAATACGATCCGGCTTAACGTTGGATAGATCCACGCCGAGCAGCTCGCCGTATTTACGAATAGCCCTCGGCCAATCGCCTACGAAGATCGTCCTCACGCCGAATTTCTGGGGAAAATAAACGTCGAAAACCGGGTTATCGCCTATCATGACGTAGGCCCCATCAAAGAACTCCCTACAGTTCTTGACGCATCCGAAATCGTCGGATGCCCTAATGCCCTGGATATATTTAGAGAACCCCAGCGCCTCGATCACTATGGATTGATACCTACGTAGGCCGTTGGTGGCTATCACCGGCGTTAGCCCCAACCTCTTCAGCCCCGCCAGCAGATCGTAGGCTCCCTCGTTGACAGGGAACCCCCCGACGTATTTGACCAAGATATCTTCTACCTTCGGCACTTCATATATCCCGAAGCTAGACGCCACGGATTCGATCAGATATTGCCAGTCAAAGGCCTTGACGCTGAACCTCCTCATGAGCTGGTAATGCAACGCCTTAACTAGGCTCCAGAACTCGTTGGGCTCTATGCCTATTCTGCTCGCCACCATGTAGGATATCTCGTAGAATACGGGGTCCCAAGCCTCCAGCGGTATCAAGGTCCCGTCGAGATCCACGAGGGCTAGGTACATGGCCTATCGTTTCCTACCTAAAAATGAGGATAATCCCCTGTACGAAGAGTGCGATGAGCGTCACCCCGAACGCTGCGAGGGATCCCTTCCGGAACAGTTGCCATCGTCCCTTCATGCAGCTTATCGAGAGGACGAATAGCGCTATCGAGGTCGCCGCTACTCCTAACATAAATATATAGAGACGAGTTTCGATCAAGGTATAAACTAAGTAGATCCCCACAGCCGACGAGATCAAGGCAAGCGCGGCGCCCAGCCTCGCGGCCCTCTCGGGGCCTAGGACGACCGCGGCCGTCCTCAGCCCGGCCGCCATATCGCCCTGGTAATCTATTGCCGTTTTGACCAACTCCCTGCCTAGATTAGCCAGAAGAGATGCTGTGAACAACAGCAACAGATATACGTCGATATAACCGGCGGCGGCCATGCCGTATGGATACACCATTGAGGTCAAGAACGCCACTATGAAGTTGCCTAGGAACGGTGTCTTTTTGCCGCGCTCGTTATAGAAAGCGCCGAGAGCAACGGCCAACGCGTATATCGCCGCGGCATACCAAGGCAGGAGCATTGCCAGCGCTAGCCCCGCCAGATACGAGCTTATCGCCAAGATCTTCGCCGTCTTTACGCTAACAGCCCCCGTGACCAATGGGGCATCGGGCCTATTTATCCGGTCCTCAGCCAGGTTCGCTACGTCGTTGTGGGCGAACGTGCCCGCCTCGGCTAGGAACGCGCTGGCCCCCAGGAGGGCTAAGGTCGCGGCGTTGTTGCCGCCGGCCACTAGGTACGACGCGATGCTGGAGATAGCGGTCAACACGCCGTGTTCCCCCCTTATAAGCCTCCAGTATTGGCGCACGCCGCCTCTAGCGCTAAGACTTATAAATGATCCCGTACCCGCGGTCGTGGCTAGGCTTCACTACAGCGTCACGGACGAGGACGTGATAAACCTAGTCTTTAGGAGATACGGAGTTAAGATAACCGAGGACCAGATAGCTCGCGCCTATGGGAACGAATTCAGGATGTCTTGGAAGAAAGCGGTCGAGGTAGGTCGATTTATAAAATTCATGACCTTGAAACAAGCGGAGCAGTGGCTCGAGGGCACTGTGGAGTTGAAGAAGCCGATACCGATAAGGAGGTTCACCAAGAAGCAAGCTCATCACACGGTTCCGTGGACCGGCTGGCCGGTGGCGAAATGGCCCGTCAAGGTGGCCGAGAACTACCTGAAGGTATTGAGGAACCTTGAGAATAACGCGCGGTTCAAGGGTCTCGACGTGGAGAGAGTGGTGATAGTCCACGTAGCCTCCCATAAGGGCCTAACCATTAGGAACTACATGCCGAGGGCGTTCGGCCGCTCTACGCCGTGGAACGAACAAACGGTGAACATAGAGGTGGTGGGAGTAGAACTACCTAAGGAGGTCATCCCGAAGCGGCTGAAACTGAAGGTGTTCAAATAGCGCGCTATCGATATAAAAAGTTATATATCACAAAGACTCCCGAAAAGCCATGCACATAGAGGTGAGGGATCCATCCCTCGTTGAACGACTCCGTCGTCTTCTCCCTAGGCCAGATGCTCCATACGACGACGCCATTCGCCTCCTTCTAGAGCAACCTTGTAAAATAAGGCTTATAGATGTTGCTAAAGAAGCTTTAAATGAATTTATTAATGATAAAAGATTATATGATCTCCTTAAGAAAGCCATTAAAGAAGCTTTATCTGAACAAATGCCGGAGATATTGCAAGATTTAAAGCCGGAACTTATGGCGGAGAGCTACGAGGGCGGCTGGGAAGCCGTCATAAACCAAGCCTTGAAGCGGCCTGATAAATGCTTGACGTTCTCAGAGGTTAGAAAGTATTACGGTAAAAATCTCAATAGTGTCATGTTGAGACGTAAGGGCTTCGTCCAGAGGGAGCGCGGCATCTGGTGCTACCAAGGGGAGGCGCGTTCTTCCTAGTCGCTTACTGACTCTATCCTTTTGCTCATAGTCTTGCCGCCCAAGAGATCCCTTAGGCTGAACAACATATCATAGTCTCTTTCAAAGTATCTAGAGATCCTTGTTTTTATCAATTCTCTAGATCTCGCATGAACCATGAAGTAGCAAGGATAATCCCATTTGCCGGGCACCGTGTTTCTCAACACGACGTGTGTGGATTCTGTGAGCGCCGCCGCTTTTTCGCAGTCCGGCCTCTTCAACACGACCATGGCGTTCTCGTTGAAGCCCAGCTTCTCGCCGTCAAGAGCGCCGTGGAACTCCCTGAGGACTCCTTTCTTGATCAATTCCTGTAGAACGTCCAGAGCCTCGCCTACGCTTTTACCCAACGCCTCCGCGGCGCCGCGGAACGGCTCAGGCACTAGAGGTATAGAGCGAACCCTGGAGTAGAATTCCCTTGGTATGCCCAGCTCGTCCACTGAGGGCGGGTTCTCCGGCAAAATACCGGATTTAGATCTAGATATGCCCTCGTATAGGTCGAAGCGTACATCCAGTTTGTACGTCCTTAACGAGTAAAGTATGACATAATCGACGCCCCACCTCTCGGCCACCGCCTTGACCTTCGCCTCGAGCTCCTCCGCTGTTTTCGCCTTAGTGACAAACCAGACGTTGTACGGTTTATAGTCTCTGAGGTAGTTATGGGTGACCATGGGGTCTTTATTTATATCGGCCGCCACGTCGTCTATCAAGCGCTCAGGTACGGCGAAACCGACCAAGGCGGCCTCGAGCCCCCTCGCCCTGTAGTTCATGACAGAGCCTATCCTCCTCAATACGCCCGACTCGACGTGTTTCCTAAGCCTTCTTATCACCTCATCTTCGTCAAGACCCAGATCTCTCCCTATCTCTAGAAACGGCCTATCGACAAGAGGGAAGTCGT
Source organism: uncultured Thermoproteaceae archaeon (assembly GCA_964342785.1). Lineage (GTDB taxonomy): Archaea > Thermoproteota > Thermoprotei > Thermoproteales > Thermoproteaceae > Thermoproteus. Next base: position 2,440 of record CAYFGI010000069.1, on the reverse strand, counting down.
ACTGGATCCTCATCAGGAGATCTATATCCGCCTTGTCCATGGCTATGCCGTTTCCCATAAATAAGGAAGTTGTTAAATTGGGGATCTTCGGTAATCTCATGAAGGCGCCTATCTTGAAGAAGGAGAGGAAGGACGTAGTCGCCGAGCTTAGAGCCGAGCTGAGGAGGCCCGGCATAGTGATGGTGCCGGGCGTCTACGACGTGATCAGCGCGCTTTTGGTCCAATCCATGGGCTTCAAGGCTGGCTACGTCTCCGGCGCCGCCGTGACGGCGTCGTTGGGGCTACCCGATCTGGGATTAATCACCTTAGACGAGATGGTCAGAGTTGTGCGCTATATAGCCTCCTCGGTGGATATACCGTTAATAGTGGATATAGATACGGGCTACGGCGAGGCTCTTAATGTGGTCAGGGCCGTCGTCGAGTTCGAGAGGGCCGGCGCCGCCGGGGTCCAGATAGAGGATCAAGTGCTTCCGAAGAAATGCGGCCATCTATCGGGCAAACAAGTGATCCCCGCCGACGAGATGGCGAAGAAGATAAAGGCGGCTGTGGAGGCGCGCCGGAATCCCGACTTCGTGATAGTGGCCAGGACCGACGCCAGAGGCGTCACCGGCTTCGACGACGCCGTGGAGAGGGCTAAGCTGTACCTAGAGGTGGGGGCCGACGTTATATTCCCCGAGGCTTTAGAGAGCGAGCAGGAGTTCGCCGAGTTCGCAAGGAGGGTAAAAGCTCCGTTGCTGGCGAACATGACGGAGTTCGGCAAATCGCCATTAATCCCGGCTAAGAGGCTGGAGGAGTACGGCTATAAGTTCGTCATTTATCCCGTCACCTTGCTCAGAATAGCCCTAGGGGCCATGAGGGAAGCGTTGAGGACTATAGCCGAGCTGGGGACCCAAGAGCCGTTGCTACAAAGGATGTTGACACGCAAAGAGCTCTACGAGCTTATAGGCTACTACGAGTACGAGGAGTTCGATAGGAAGGTGTCTGAGGAGGTGGATAAGAAGATAGCTGTTAAATTAAGGCCGGAGAAGACACATGGATAAGATAACCAAGACGTTAGCTCAATACGCAGAATATACTAACTTCTATAAGATACCTAATGACGTAGCGCATGAAGTGAAGAGGAGGATACTGGACTCGCTGGCCGTCGCCTTCGCAGCCTTCAACAACGAGCCCGTGGTCTTGGCGCGTAAGGCCTTATCCAAGGCCCAGACCGCGTGGGGTTCGAGGATATTAGGCACTAGGTATAAGACGCCCCCTGATTGGACCGCGTTTGTGGACGGAGTGATGATAAGATACCACGACTTCAACGATACGTATCTCTCCAAGGAGCCGCTTCATCCTAGCGACATGATAGCCGCCGCCTTCTCTCTCGGCGATCTGCTCGGCTCAGACGGGAAGACCGTGATAACCTCCATAGCTATAGGTTACGAGGCGGCGGTAGCGTTATGCGATGCAGCTAGCTTGAGGAAACGTGGATGGGATCACGTGAACTACCTAGGCGTCGGCAGCACGTTGGTGGCGTCGAAATTGCTGGGGCTCGACGCGGATAGGATCCAGCATGCGCTCGCCATATACGCGGTGCCCCACGCGGCCATGAGGCAGACGAGAGTAGGCGAGCTGAGCATGTGGAAAGGAGCCGCGGCCGCCAACGCCACCAGGAACGCCGTCTTCGCGGCGCTTCTAGCCGCTGAGGGCTTCACGGGGCCCTTCAAGCCCTTCGAGGGCGAGATGGGCTTCATAAGGCAGTTGTTAGGAGGCGAGTTCGACTACGGTCAACTAGCCGATATGGAGAGGTTAACGCCGCCGCATAGAATACTTGACACATATATAAAGCCGTACCCGGTGGAGTACCACGCGCAGACCGCGGTCGAGGCCGCCTTGAAGCTAAGAGATAAAGTGAGGATCGAGGAGATCGAGAAGATAACGATAGAAACCTTCCAGGCCGCCTACGATATAATCGGCCCGAAAGACCCAGAGAAATGGGATCCACACACGAAGGAAACCGCCGATCATTCGATCATGTGGATAACCGCGGCGACGTTGGCGTGGGGGCCTATCACCATAGATCATTACGAGAGGATTAGGGACCCCCAAGTCCTCTCTCTCATGAAAAAGATGGAGGTCAAGGTAGATCCTGAGCTGGACAAGATGTACCCAAGAGCCCATCCGAACAGGATCACCATCACGACTATAGGCGGCGCTAAATATACAGAACAAGTCGATTACGCCAAGGGCCATCCCAAGAACCCCATGAGCGATAAAGAGCTGGAGGAGAAGTTCCTATTTAACACCAGGCGCGTGTTGCCGAGCGGAGTGCAGAAAGAGGTGATAAACTTCGTCTGGCGCCTAGAGGATCGGAATATGTCGGAGCTCCACGATATATTGGCGTCCTAGACCTTCTCGGCCCGCCAGTCAGTCAACGAGACTACCTTCTTGCCTT
>CAYFGI010000068.1:0-7366 GCA_964342785.1 uncultured Thermoproteaceae archaeon | reverse complement strand
GCGTCCTAGACCTTCTCGGCCCGCCAGTCAGTCAACGAGACTACCTTCTTGCCTTTTAGCCCCATGACGTAAGCAGTAGCCGATAAAGCCGCGGCGACGCCTTGCGCCGCCGCTATCACAGCTTGTTTGTAGGGGTATTGTATTACGTCGCCAGCGGCGAAGAGGCCCGGCGTCTTGGTCCTGCCCTCCCAATCAGCTATTATCTCGCCTCTCTCGTTGAGATCGACTAGGTGTTTCACGAAATCCGTCTTGGTCACATAGCCTATCTCCACGAAGATCGCGGCAACCTTTAGCTCTTGTAGCTCGCCCGTCTTTCTATTCCTCACGACCACGGACTCCACTTTGTTCGTGCCCCTTATCTCCACGACTTCGCTGTTTGGCACTAATACGGCCTTGCCGGCGCCCAGCGCCGTCGACAAGAACTCGTCATCATATATTGGCTTATCGCCGGGGAAGATCCAATAGAACTTGTTAGCAACCGAGGAGAGTATCGTAACGGGCTCTCTAGCTAAATCGCCCCAGCTGACCAACGCCACGTCTTGGCCCTTGAAGAACGGGGCGTCGCATATAGTGCAATAGGAAACGCCTTTGTTCTTGAACTTGGCCTCGCCCGGAACTCCCAGCTCCTTGGGGGTCTTCCCGAAGGCCAGTATCACAGCAAGCGACGTGTATTCATCTCCGCCGTATGTCTTGACTCTGAAGATATTGCCGTCCTTCTGGACGTCTATAACCTCGTCGAATATCACCTCCGCTCCGAAACGCTCAGCTTGTTGATGGACTCTGGCGACTAGCTCCGGCCCCGATATCTTCATGATGGCTGGGTAGTTCTCCACGGCGGTGGTCATGTTGAGCTGCCCTCCTATGTCTTTCGCTATGACGAGAGTCTTAAGCCTCTGCCTAGCCGCGTATAGGGCCGCGGAGAATCCCGCGATCCCTCCGCCCACTACTATTACGTCGTAATTGGCCGACATAGGCACATCCCCGATGTGTTGTTAAGAAGTTAACGCCCGTTTTGGCCGGCCGCCAGCTTGTTTATCCTCTCCTCGAGGGCCTTTATAAGATGCTCGTCGTCTTTTTCGTCGTTGGGGTATAGGTAGATCTCCTGCTCGACTCTAACGCCTCCCTTATCCTCCGTGAAGTAGATCAACCTCACGGGGTAGTCGTACCCGGCGCGCCTATAGAGCATCCTCATCACCTTAGCCGCGAAGGACCACTCGGCCTTTATCCTCCACTCGTCTCTCTTTATTATATGGCTCTTAAGCTCCACGATCTCTTTCTTACCGTCCTCGTACGAGATCAAGAAGTCCGCTTGGGCCGTGAGCAACGCGTTTCCTATCTTGGTCACCACAGGCGGCGCCTCGGAGACTTCCTTCACCTTCTTGGCCCAAGGCGCCAACATCCTGATCTTGTTAAACGCGCCTGAATGAGGTTCGCCGTAGTGCTCTATGAAGGTCCTCAGGGCCGCCACGGCGTCTTTCGCCTTCAAGAGTATCAAGACGGCGCGCTCGAAGGCTCTGCCGTATTTCGAGCTCAGCTCGTCCGGCTTGGGCAACCCCAAGGCGTCGCTAAGCCTCAGCCTCAGCTTGCGTAAAGACATATCCGCATAGGGATATTGATATAAAAAGGTTACGATGGTATCTTTCGTGTACGTTGTCGATCTATTCGCTGGAGGGGGCGGTTTTTCGAGGGGCTTCGCCGAGGCCGGCTACAAGGTAGCCCTAGGAGTCGAGATAGACGCCAATGCGGCGAGGACGTACAGCTATAACTTCCCCAGGGCCGTGGTGTTGCAGGAAGACGTCGCTTCTATAAGCTATAGAGAGATCGAGCGGTACGCGGGGAAAGTCGACATCGTCATAGGGGGCTCTCCCTGCGAGCCCTTCACAGCGACGAACCCGCGACGTATGGAGGACCCGTTGGATAGATTATACACAGATCCCCTGGGCCAGTTGACGCTTCACTTCATCAGATTAGTCGGCGAGGTGCAGCCCAAGGTCTTCGTCCTAGAGAACGTGCCCGGCATCGCGCAGGAACCTTTGAGGGAGGCCCTCGAGAGGGAGTTCAAAAGAGTGGGGTTCGACGAGATATACTTCAACGTGCTTTTAGCAGAACGTTACGGCACTCCTAGCCACAGGAGGAGGGTGTTCATCTCTAACTTGAGGATATCGCCGAAGCCCGTCGGAATGGTCACCGTGAGGCGAGCTCTAAGCGGCCTGCCGCCGGTCGATTCCGGCTTCCCCAACCACGAGAGCGTTACGTTAAGCAAATCGAAAGCCGAGAGGATAGCTAACGTGAGGCCCGGCGAGGCCCTGATGAAGTTCAGAGGGGCCTCAGGGATATACGGCAACTTCGTGAGGCTTAAATGGGACGAGATAGCGCCGACGGTCATGGGCAGCAGGAGGTTTATACACCCCGAGGAGAACAGACTTCTAACGGTGAGGGAACAAGCTCGGCTGATGGGCTTCCCCGACGACCACGTGTTCTTCGGGCCCAAGGACTCTCAGTTCAACCAGATCGGCGAGGCCGTGCCGCCGCCGTTGGCTAAGGCCATAGCGGAGCACATCAAGAATATATTGAAGGTACGTTGAGGGGCTGTGCCCACGATCATATGCCCTATCTGCGGCCGGCCGACCGAGAGGCTTATAGAAGGCATGTGCGAGGAATGCTATCTAGAGAGGCATCCCGTGGTGGAGATCAAGAGGTTCAACGTGCTTAAATGTAAATACTGCGGAGCGCTTTACGTCAGAGGGCGTTGGATAAGGCCGGGAAGAGAGGGGGAGAGGGTTTTGTTGGAGAGGTTGATTCGAGACAACATGAAGGTTAAAGGCAACGTGGACTCCGTGGAGGTAGAAATCGATGGAGATCAAGTGATATACAAGATCTCAGGCGTCGGTACGCCACACGAGCTCATAAAACCCCGTAGGTTTTCCGCACAATATACGGCGAAGATAACACTCGACGTATGTCTCGACTGTAGACGGAACATATGGGGCTCCGAGCGCGGGCTTGTGAGGATAAAGGGGTTCCCCGAGGATTTACGGGACGCCGACGTGGTCAAGATCCAGGCGTTGCTCGAACATATAGCCTTCGAGATAAGAGGGAAGAACCTAGGATCGATAATATCCATAGAGACGTCGGGTAGATCGTTTGAGATCTCCACGACGGAGCCCAAGCTAGCTAGGCATATAGCCAGCAAGATCCACGAGACACTCCCAAGCGATTACATAGAGAGCTATAAGAAGATAAGAGGTAGAGGAGATAAGGAGGTGTATCACTACACGGCTACGATTTATATAATAACAATAGATGAAGGCGATATAATTAGAAGAAACTCAAATTTATATTTAGTATTAAATATAAATAAAAATGGAATATACCTGGTAAATATAGAGAGCGGCGATCGAATAAGAATCCCGCTATATAGATTCACGGAGGAGAGGACCGAGAAGATAGGACGTGGAGTGAAGGGCGAGGTGAAAAACGGCATATTCATCGCAGGCGCTACAAGAATCGATATAGGCGGCGGCCGCGACGGCGCGGCTTATTACGTAGAGATAGGCGATAGGCGCTATCTGGTCCCTCTCTAGCATTACTTTAAAACCAATCCGCCAGCCTAACCTTATGTACCCCAATCTGGTGATAAGACCGGCGTTAGAGAGCGACGTAGATGCCCTCGCGGATCTGGTGGCCCGTCTAAAAAGGCTAAACGGCGAATTCGACCCCTTATTGAAGCCCGCCGAGAATCTCCTCTCCGTATCTAAGGAGTACGTAAAGTCCAAACTGGCTTCTACCAGCTCGGTGGTGTTGGTGGCTGAAATCGACGGCAAGATCGTGGGCGTCGTGATCGGCGATGTGGAAGATCGTTTGTTCTACGAGCCTAGGATGGCCGGCGTGATAAAAGAATTCTACATATTGCCGGAGTTTAGACGTAGGGGTTTAGGCAAGAGGATGATGAACGAGATAATGGACGCTCTGAGGAAGAAGGGCGCCCAGATGATAATGGCGGACTTCCCAGCGCTCAACGAGATAGCGATAGAATTCTATAAGAAGATGAACTTTAGACCTATTGAATCTATTTATGCAAAAGAAATGTGATTTTTAAAGTTCGGTTTTAATTATTTCAGCTACTTTGTCTGCGAACTCCTGGGTGCCCAGCACCTCCTTGACGACTTTCCGCTCCTCGTCGGTCATCTGCCTCGCAAGATCGCCCGTGAAGTAGCCCTCCTGGTAGGTCTTGCTGACGCCCTTGAGGATCAAATCGGCGGCCTCCCTCCAGCCCATGAACCTGAAGAGCAGCTCGAGGGCGAGTATCGTGGCGGTGGGATTGACGTAGTTCTTGCCGGTATACTTAGGCGCCGTGCCGTGAACGGGCTCGGCCATCATGCCCCAATCGCCGACGTCTATGCCAGGCGCCACGCCGAGGCCTCCGACGAGGCCCGCAGCTTCGTCGCTCACGTAATCGCCGTTGAGATTAGGGGCTAGGATCACGTCGTACTCGCCAGTACGCGTGAGCAATTGTTGTAGCATATTATCGGCTATACGGTCGTTTACTAGTATCTTGCCGGGCGGCACCTTCCCGCCGTATTGAGGTAGCTCCTCCTCGAGCACCACGTTGTCTCTGAATTCGGTCTTGGCCACTTCGTAAGCCCAGTCCCTGAAGGCTCCTTCAGTGTATTTCTGTATATTGCCCTTATGCATTATGGTGACGGATCTCCTCTTGTTCTCTATGGCGAATTTCAAGGCCAGCCTGGCTATCCTCTGGGTGCCGAATTTACTTATAGGCTTGATGCCTATGCCTGCATCATCCCTTATGTTTATCTTTAATTCTTTCCTCAAGAACTCGCGGAGTTTAGCCGCCTCGGGGGCGTTCCAAGGCCACTCTATGCCCATATACACGTCCTCGGTGTTCTCCCTGAAGATGACGAGATCTACCTTCTCGGGGTTTTTCAAAGGCGAGGGCAGCCCTGGGAAGTACTTCACCGGCCTTATGTTGGCGTAAAGATCGAATATCTGCCTCAAGGTGACGTTTAAGCTACGGAACCCGCCTCCTACCGGCGTCTCGAGAGGGGCCTTGAGGAAAACTCTTATCTTCTTCAAGACCTCAACGCTTTGATCGGGGAGTCTGCTTCCGAGAAGCTTCTCGGCCTTAGAGCCCACGAGGATCTCGTACCACAACACTTTGCGGGCCTTGCCGTAGGCCTTCTCGACCGCCGCGTTGGCGACCTTTATGGCGGCGTAGGCGACCTCAGGCCCCGTTCCATCGCCCTCTATATAGCCTATCACGACCTTATCCGGCACTTTCAGCTGCCCCGGCCCTGTATATACGACGTAGTCTCCCTCTATAGGCTCGGCGTATTTGCCGGTATATAGCTGTAGGTTGGGTATCTGCGATCTTATCTTCTCTAAGTAATCCGACATGATAGAAATTACTTCGCTCTTTTAAATCCTTAATTTTCGTTTAGTGCGATCGAAGTTAAACGACAAGATAAAATGCTTAACATTTATATAAGTATTTAGAGCATTAGAAACGCATTTATCCAAGAATTAATAAGAGATATTAAATCGATAGAATATAATGATCAATATAGTATAACAATCCTCGGGTAAGAGCGTATAGATATGGAGGCCGGCATACATGGACCTGGCGCCGGCTATCCTACGCTGAGGAAGCGCTAATAAATCGGTTCGTATGTATTCTCCGTGCCCGCCAACCTGCCGGCCGAGGCTAAGGCCAAGTGGCTGAAGGTGATGGAGGCGAAGACGCCCGAGGAGAAGATAAGGGCTATGGAGGAGTTCCTATCGGCTGTCCCTAAGCACAAGGGGACGGAGAAGTTGGTGAAATACGTCAGGAGGAGAATAGCCGAATTGAGACGAGAGGCGGAGGAACGTAGAGCCAAGGAGCGGAGCGCGCGCGGCGGGGGCGGGCGCTACGTGAAGAAAGACGGCGATATACAGCTAGTGGTCGTGGGTCCGCCCAACGGGGGGAAGACGATGCTTTTGAGGTGCCTCACATCGACGTCGTTGGAGCCCGACGATATACCCTTCAGCACCGTGGAGCCCGTACCGGCCATGTTCGTCGAGGACAACGTATACGTGCAGCTGATAAAAGCGCCCAGCCTAGTTCTCGACGATCCCTCGAGCGATCTAAACGCTGTATCGTTCGCCTTGGCTAGGAACGCCGACGGGCTACTGTTGGTGCTTAGAGCAGATATGGAGCCCAGGAAGACGTTGGACTCTATAGTCAAGCTTCTCGACGAGGCGAGCATATCGATATACCGGCCCAAAACCGTGGTCAAGATAGAGCGGAGAGGCCTCGGCGGAGTGCAGATAATAGGTCGCCTGAAGGGCGCCACGCTGGAGGACGTGAAGAGGCTGTTGGCGGAATACGGCATACACCACGCGGCGGTCTACATAGAGGGCGAGGCCACTCTAGACGATATAGAGGACGCCGTATTCTCGGACCATCTCTACAAGCCCACCATAGCCGTCTTGTCCGGCCACGACGAGGAGGCGGAGAAAGCCCTCGCCGAGATGGGCATACCGTTCCTCAACGTGGACCTAGCTAGTTGCAAGATAGATAGAGCTGCATTGTTGACGTTGATACTAAGGGCGTTGAGATTAATTAGGGTCTTCACGAAGCAGATACATAGTGACCAATATACTCCGAAGCCTCTCGTGGTAAAGGACAACAGCACGGTGGGAGACATAGCAAAGCTCATACACAGCTCTCTCTACGAGAACTTCAAATACGCCGTCGTGTGGCGCCGTGAGTCCTACCCGAAGTGGCCCAAGAGAGTCGGCTTGGAGTACAGGCTTAAAGACGGCGATATAGTGGAGATCCATGCGTGAGGATGAATGCGCCAAGAGGCTTAAGGAGCTTGAGGAGAGGATAGAGGCCCTAGAAGGCTTGGTGAACTTAGCGCTGGAGGAGTTGAGAGACATAAGATCGCTGCTGGAACAGAAAGGCGAGGTCGCCAAGAGGCGCGAAGAAGGCGGCCATCCCTTGTTGAGAACGATAGAGGATAAGAAGTTCCTAGACACCAAGGAGGTGCGCTCCAAGGGGGCTCTACGTAGGCTCGTAGAGGAAGGAGTTGCGGTAATACTCAGAGATGAGGGCGCCAATAGGGAAATCGTGACAACTAAGAAGATAATATCCGATTTATTAAACAGACTTCCACTAGACGTGGAGAAGGCTCAAAGCCTAGAGGAGAGGGAATATCAGCTCCTCGAGATCTTGAACAGACTCGGCTACGTAATAAAGAAAGACGATAAATACGTGGCGACTCCTCTGGCGGAGGAGTTCAGAATATGAGCGAGCTCTTCTGGTTCGAGAAGTATAGGCCTCGTTCTTTCGATGAGGTTGTGGATT
>CAYFGI010000067.1:0-7380 GCA_964342785.1 uncultured Thermoproteaceae archaeon | reverse complement strand
CCCCTCTCCAGACACCTCATGGCCCCCGGGCTCATGGCCTCTACACCGCGGTAATGCATAGGTCTACGAAAAGCGTAATTAAAAAACATTACTGAAAATTACCTGCAATTATGCGTTGAGATGTGCCTTGAGCAAAACAGGGCCTCACAGCCCCTCAGCTATACGGCCATGGTGTCTCTCAGCGAGGGGAGGGACGGTACATGGCGTCCAGCTGATCAGAGAAGAGCTATGACCTCTCCTCGCCCCACCTGTCGGCGTCTCCAGCACAGCGGCTTATACGTCATCATTAACGATGATCCGCATCGCCTCGTGGATCCCCTTAATCCGTTCACTCATTCGGTACCATGTTATCGCCGGTAAACTTTTTAAGTCGAAAGTATGTGCTGACGGGGCCGTAGTCTAGCCTGGTAGGACGCACGGCTCGGTGCGAGCCCAACCCGGCCGCGGGCAGGCCCGTGTGATCCCGGGTTCAAATCCCGGCGGCCCCATCGCCTTTATAGATAGGTAGGGTTATTACCACCAAGTAGTTGAGAACGACCTCCAAGGATATAAGAAAGCCACTGGATGCAAGTCATCTCTAGCGGATCTAGAGCTGCTGGCGTAAATGCTTTATCAGCACAAAGGACGCCTAATAACCTCAATGTTGATGTGCGGTCGCTACAGGGCGTATTAATCGTCATAGGATGTGGTGAAGCTAGGGAAAGCCGGCGCCTAGATGCAACTGAGGTGATATCCTTGCACGTCCTCAGTCCAAATGCCTTGCGCGTATGAGCTTGACGTCAACGCCTCTACGCGTAGACCCGATCTCCAATAGAAGAACGGAAGCCCCGGCCGGGATTCGAACCCGGGACCTCCCGCTTACGAGGCTCACGCGGGGCAAAGCCCCTGGGCGCTCCAACCGGGCTGAGCTACCGGGGCTTACCCAAGGCTGAACAAACGCTTATTAATTTTCTCCTCCTGTACTTCCCATGGAGCTGTCTGTTATACGTTGATTATCTGCTTACCTCGGCTCGCGCTAGCTCTTCTCCTCCGCTAGCCTTCTCTCCAGCTCTGTAAGCAAACGCGTTATAAGCCCCCGCGCCACTTCGTCGCTAGGTATCTTGCTAAGAACCCCGGCGGGATCCGGCCCGTTGTATTGATACTCGTGTAGTATGAGGGCCAGCGCCGTGAGCTCCGCCACATTCGGATCTCGACCCATGAGCCTCTCGGCGATCTGTATAAGCATCGTGGTTGGAACTACTGCGAGCACCCATTCTTTACGCAACACGCCGACGCCGCTTTTTAACATCTTAATGCCCTCGATTTGAAACAAATCTTGGTTCTTAATAGCGAGATAGGATAAATACGCCTTCCACGCTTGGAACGCCTTACCGGCGGCATTCCTTAAGAGACCAGCCTCTAGAAATCTTCTCGCGACCTCCACCTCGGCTTTGCTCTCCAGCAACCTAGCCTCGGCCACCCGGCCGAGCTCTATTCTGAGTATTTGCACGAACATCAAGGCGCGGATTTTTAAAAGCCGCGCGGCCCCGGCGGATGCGCGTAGACGCGATTTCGCGACGATCGCCGTATTCGCGCGGCGTGTCTACAACTTCGCCGTAGTGAGGGTGCCCTCTAGCGCCTTCGTTATGACGACGTCTATGAATTTCTCTAGGGGCACTATCTTCTCGCCGAGCATCTTCCTCAAGCCTTTCATGGTGTTCTTTATGTCTTCGATTAACGGCTTCATCTCCCTCCTGGCCCCTTCGTCCGCCACGTCGTCCGAGTACTGATAGAGTACGCCGAGCAATCGCCCAAGCGCAGCGGCCGGCCTTAAGAGCTCCCTCCTCTTGAGTATCATAGAAGGCATGACGAAGGCCGCCTCGATCAGAGGCGCGGTCTTGAGCTCCGCCGCCTCTTGCCTCATGCCGGCGAGATCCAGCGCCTGCCCTTCGGCGAGCCTCTTAGCTATGTTGGCTAGGTACTTGACTATATCTGCGCCTATCTCGACGGCCCTCTCAACGGCCTCCGCTATCAGCCAATCGCTCGCCACCACGGACATGCCGTCGCCATATATAGCGCGCGGCGTTTTTACCCCTCTTCTCTCGTCGTGTCGATCAGCCACGTCGTCTTGAAGCAAGGAGACTATATGGAGTATCTCGAGTATGGAGGCCGCGTTGATTATCCTCTCGTCCTTAACCCTCTCCGGATCTAATACGTACGTAAATAAAAGCAACATAAGAGGTCTGATCATCTTGCCCGGCGTCTCTATGTAGTACCTTATGGCGGCCCTCAGCTGAGGGTTCTCCACAGAGTTGCCGACGCGGCTTATGTCGTCCCTGACTTTGCCCAAAGCCTCCAAAACCTCAGGGGGTAGCTCCACGAGGAGAAAAAGATTTACCTTTTTATTATTTCGCTTTATATCTGTGATCGACGGTCTCTTCCACCTTGCCCTCTTTCTTCAACCTGGTGAGCTGGGCCTTCACGACCGCGACCCTGTCGACCCCTATGGCCTTGGCTATCTCCTCCGCCGAGAACTCCTTCCCGGGGTTCTGCGCCAGGAATTGATATATCTTATTCTTCACGCCCTCCGGCATATTCATATACTACCTCTGGTTTTTATATTTTTCTGCGGCAGATTTTAACCCCACTCCTTTTGGTTTATATCTTCGCCCAATCGGCAGGGAGTCAATACATAAATACGTGGATCCCTCCACGCGGCATGGTGAAGCTGGCGTTAGTGGTGGCCGAGTTCAACTACGACGTGACCCAGCTTATGTTGCAGAAGGCACTCGACCACGCCAGATTTCTAGGCGCCGAGGTGACCTATATCGTCAAGGCGCCGGGCGTGTTTGACATGCCTACGCTTCTGGCCGAAGTGGTGAAGAAAAACGACGTAGATGCCGTGGCGGTTCTCGGCGCCGTCATCCAGGGAGCCACGAAACACGACGAACTTGTGGCGAACCAAGCCGCCCGCAAGATCCTCGACATATCGGTCGAGAGCGGTAAGCCCGTCGCGTTAGGCGTCATAGGGCCGGGCGCCAACAGAATGCAGGCACTAGAAAGAGTCGAGGAATATGCCCGTAGGGCCGTGGAGGCGGCAATCAAAATGGCCAGGAGGATGCAGAAGATAAGAGAAGCCAGATATTCGGGCTCGCCGGTAGTTATTGAGTAATCCAGTAATAACCAGAGCTCTTATCTCATTACTTCGACGTACCAGCGCAATAGCTCCCAGCCGATGCCCTTGGACTTCGTGAACGCTATTAGATGCTCACCGCTTACTCGCTCCGCCTTGATGCCTCCTCACAACAGCTCTAAAGCCCCTCGGGATCCTCGACCACCTTCTCGGGATCCATCGTCTCGACCTCGCGGGCTACGCCGAGTTTCATATAGACATAGCGCACAGAGCAGCAACGGAGTATATAACAAGGGTGAAGGGGCGTGCGGCGCTCCTCAGAGTGATAAATCTGCCCAAACCGGATGAGTACACGTGATCATGGAACTCGGTAGTGAGGACGATAAGGGAGCTGTCCTCTCTGGCGACGCGAGCCTAATCGAGGCGTTTATTGAGTTGGTTCTAATACGTTTAACATCTCCCAGACCGCCTTCATCACGGCTATCTCGAGCTTGAACTTGGCGTACGTCTCTTGGTCTATCGCGCCCGCCGAGTAGGCGTCCTCCACTCTTTTCTCCAACGCGACCAGGTCCAGCTTGGACAACCTCTCCTTGGTCAAGGAACGGGCCCAGGCGTATCTCACCCTCGCGTCTATCTGGGCCATCCTATCCCTCAACGCTCTGGCCTTCTCCTCGAGCTCCGCTATCTTCTTCCTCGATTCCTCCGATAGCTTCGCGAAGTCCTCCTCAGATATCAAGCCGAGCTCTCGCTTGGCCGACAACACCTCCAGCTCCCGCGTCAACTCAGATATGACTCCTTGTATCTGCTCCAGCCTTATCTTGACCCGAGCCAGATCGCTGTCCCAAGAGCCTTTAAGCGCTTGAGACGCCTCGACGAACGCCTTCCAGGTGTCCTCAACGCCTTTGAGCTTCTCCTCGTATTGCGATAACAACTTGTCCAGCTCCCCGACCGCCACGTAGGCTACGTCGACGCTCATGGCAACACCCCCTCCAACTCTTTCTTAAGCCTCTCGTAAGCCTCCCTTGATATCTTGCCCTCCTTCAACAACTCCTCTAGCTTGCTCAGAGATACCCTCAGGTTTATAACCTCGGCGTTGGTCGACGTCGTGAGAACCCTCTTGAAATGCCTATCTAGGACCTCCTCTATGGAGCTGTATCTCTTCTCTACGTCGTCTAGAAGGGCCTTGAGCCCGTTTAGTTTCTCCTCTATCTCTTGCCTCGTCTTGTTGTACTGCTCCTCGGGTATGAGCTCCCTCTTGAGCTCCAGCTCCTTCAAGGCCCTCTCGTAGTTGGCTATCGTCGAGGCGAGGAGATCTATGGATCTCCTCAACACCAGCTTCTCTACCTCCCACTGCTTCTTGTAGCTGAGCACGGACGACTCGTAGCCTTGCCAAGCCTCGTCGAGCTTCCTCAGAACCTCGTCGTATTTCATGACCACGTTGTCCACGACCGGCTTTATGGCCTTATCGAAATCGGCCTCGGCCTTCTCCACCGCGGCGACTTGCGCGAGCTGCACGACCTGCGGCTGCTCTTGGCGTGCCGTCTGGGCTTGCTCCGGCGGTTGTTGGGCCTTATACCTCACGTAGACGGGGCACTCGGCGTAATTCCCTATGCAGTACCAATCGAAGGGATTGACGGGCTTCCCAGTATAGCCGCACACGAAGCCGCCCTCGACTCTCCTCAGAGCAGGGCAAACGCTCATGGCGCCTACTGTGTAGAGTTATATATTTATTACGCCCAACGTACGCACTTTCGCTAGATCCTCCAGGGTCCCCACGTCGTAGAACCTCGCGTTGGATACATAGACGGCTACGCGGGGCATGAGGGACTGGGCGAAGTCGTTGAAATCTAGATACCTCTCCTCCAAGCTCCTCAAGGCGATGCTCTCGACTACATAGATGCCGGTGGACACCACGTGTTTAAACCTTGGCTTTTCCCTCCACCCCGCCAGCCTCCCTCCCTCCACGTCCAACACGCCGAACCTCAACGACGTCTCGACCTCATGCCCCACTATGGTGAGGAGAGCCGACTCCGCCTTGTGGAACTCGGCGACCTCGCCGATGCGAAGATCGGTCAAGACGTCGCCGGGCGCCACCAGCGCCGGCCCGTCGTCTAGATGCTCCTTGGCGTAGTATAGCTGCCCCGCCGTCCCTAAGAGCTTCCTCGAGGACACGAAGACGACGTCGGGATGCCGCTCCTTGAGATAAGACCGCAGGACGTCTTGCATGTAGTAGCCCACCACGTATATATCGCGGATCCCGTTCCCTCTGAGCCAAGCTATGGAGTGATCTATTATGGCCTTGCCGGCGACCGCCACCAGGGGCTTCGGCGCGAAGTACGTCAACGGCCTCAGCCTCGTCCCCAACCCCGCCGCGAGTAGAAACGCCTTCAAAGGTAGTCCTTCAGCCCGTATTTCTTGAGGTGATGTTCTATTTTCTTGACCTCCTTCTCCATCTTCTTGGCCTCGACCACTATATCGGCGCGTTTCTCCTCGGACCCCTTGGCCTTTATGGTGCAGAAGCCGTCGGGGGTCAACGCGCGGGCCTCGCAGTAGGCGTATTGGCACTTCGCGCCTATACATTCATCGTTAAGCCACGTGCACCAAAACACGATCTTGTTGCCTCTGATCATAGGCTTCAAGGCCTTCTTGCCGCATCTAAACAAAGAGGAGCCGTTGGGGCCGTAGACGCATCTAGGTCCTAGACACGGCTCTCTGCCGGCAGACACAGTATAAAGCTTTCGTTTCTATTAAAATTTAATCCGCAATTCTGTACCCCAACGACCTCAAGAACTCGGCGACCTCCGCGAACCTCGGCGAGGAGCGCGCCCCCGGCCTCGTGACCTTGATAGACGCAGCGGCGTTGGCGAAGAGAAGCCTTTCGTAGAGGGAGAACCCGGCCAGCCTGGCGGCCACATAAGCCGCGGCGAAGGTATCGCCGGCGCCGGTCGTATCCACGGGCTGTAGGCGGAAGGCATCGACGTATATAAACTCGCCGTCGCTCACGGCCATGGCGCCTTTATCCCCCAGCGTCACGACCACCTCCTTGGCAGAGATGTTCCTGGCTATGACGTCCACGGCGGCCCTATGATCCGCGGAGCTGGCCAACAGCTTCGCCTCGGCTTGGTTCATGAAGATCACGTCGACGCCGGAAAGCGCTTTAGACACAACCTCGAGCCCCTTCCTAGCCAAGGCGGTGCCTCCATCGACCGAGATAGTCTTGCCGAGCTTCTTGGCCACCTCCTTCGCCTTGAGTATAAGCTCCACGCGGCCGCTCGCCACATGCACGTGGTCGACGCCGCCGAGGGAGAGCTCGTTTATATCATCGGGGGATAGGCCCATGTTGGCGCCCCTATAGGCTATCATGCGCTTCCCCCCGTCGGGCTGCACTATGACTACGACGACCCCGGACCTAACCCCCTTTATCCTCTTGACGAAAGACACGTCGACGCCCTCGCCGGCCAGCTCCTTCAGTATTATATCGCCCATGACGTCATCGCCGACAGACCCCAGGAACCTAGCCCTATGCCCCATCCTGGTTATAGCCACCGCGAAGTTGGCGGCCGACCCGCCGCCTCCAGTGTATATATCCACTGCCTCAACGGATTGGTCCAACCCGGGCAACTCCGGCGTTTTTATGTATATATCGTAGTTCAAATTCCCTATGGACGCCACCAAGGCCACAATTTATTTTACCCCGTAATAATTATTGTGGTCGAGGACCTCCTGCAGTTGAGGAAATCCATAGAGGAGAAGATAGCGGAGCTCGAGAAGGAGCTTGAGCTATATAGGAAGATCTTGGCCGCGTTGGACGAGGTAATAGGCAAGAAGTCCTTCACGACGGCGGCCGAGGAGAAAGAACGGCGCGAGGCCGGCAGGAAGCCCCTGGAGGTGCAGATCCTTAAGTCCAAGGAGGGGGAGGAGCTCGGCACGGCCGAGATATACGAGGACGAGATCGTCTTGAAGCCGAAGAGCCCGGTCAAGCTGGAGGGGCTTCTGAAGAGGTTCTTCATAGAGAAGCTCCTGGAGAGATACAAGGAGGAGGACGAAGACGCCGTGAGGCAAGGCAAGAAGAACGCGGCGCTAGACTACGAGGTACAGGAGGAGGACGGCGCCGTCAAGGCGATAGTGGTGAAGAACTACGGCGACGAGAACAGGCGGAGGGACATCATAAGGGCGTTCCGTTGGACCTTGGAGAGGGCCTTAAAGGCCTAGACGGCCGCCTCGGGGCTCTGCTCCACCTTGATCTTCTTCTGATTCTTATACATCTC
>CAYFGI010000066.1:0-7464 GCA_964342785.1 uncultured Thermoproteaceae archaeon | reverse complement strand
TCATGGGGCGCTTCGGCCGCTAGGCCCCCGGCCCCTCAACCGCGCGTTGCCCCCGACGCTATGCCGGCCTTACCCCTTCTGCCTTCGCTCCAGATCTCGTCCAGCACCGCCACTGACGTCTAGACAAATCGATGAACATAGAGACGTAGATTATGGACAAAGAGCCCAGCCCCTGGGGCCCTCGATATGCCCGCTCCGACTTGACGCGCTCCCCGGCGCACACGACCCTCTCGACTATCGTCTTGAGCAAGCCCCCTGGCCGCGCTACGGCATGCATGCGAGTCGAAGGCCTCCACCAGCTGGCCCAACACCTCAGTATCTATGAGCAGGGAGTCGAGGCCGGCGGCGGCCGAGAACAGATGAAGCGTAGCTTCGCGGCAGCTGAGCACCTCATACGAGGTTGGCGTATTTCTCGTACCTCGTTGCACTACGTCGTCCGACGCGTCGTAGAGGTAGGTCTCGACTCTCCCGCATGTATGCAGGACGACATAGGCCTAGAGCGCCTCTGCATAGGTACAAAATCGAGGAGCTCGTAACAGTCTTGTTGAGGGCAAGGCGGGAGGCTTCAAGCGTTTAGTTAAAGCCGCGTAGCTCAACACGACGCGGGCTTGCGCTGGCGGCCAAGCCGGCGGGTCGCTATAAAAACTATGTCTTAACGTCGACAGCAGTCCTCCTTATCGCATTATAAGGTTAAGAGGCTGGAACCTCTAGTAGTAATTATATTTTAGTTAATAATTAATAGAGTTTTTTATGAGCTTACATAAATAAGCCTAGATATATATATGTATGTATAATAACTATGTATTGCGATAATGTTTTTAAGTCGGCTAAATATGTGTGGTATGCCGAGTTTCGTCATTGGCGAGTATCTTAGAGAATTTGCTATGGCGATTGCGATGCTGACGATGAACGAGGTCGGCGGCGATAGCTCGGGGAGCCGCGGCGGCGCGACGGATGGCGCTAGCGATGGCAAGATCTTGAACACATGCCCCATGTACGCAAGGATTAGGTGGTTGCTCGTGGAGTCGAGGGGCGGCCCCGTCAGGTCTAAAATCCTCCTTATGCTTAAGCAAAGGCCTACCAATATCAACAGGTTAGCGAAGGAGCTGGACATGGACTACAAGGCCGTTAAGCGCCACTTGGATTTGCTCGAGAAGAACGGCCTTGTTAGGAGGCTCGGCATTAAGTACGGCGATGTGTACTTTATCGATGATAACGCCTATAGACACTGGGATGAACTATATTCATTGATAAAAGAAAGTCTAAAACTAGATAGGGATTTCAGCCCTCAAGGATAACCTCGAACTGAAAGCCGCCGATACTAAGTAGGCCTTCGCTGATCATCTTAAGCCTGGCGAAATCCAACACGTTGGCGAGTTCGCTGCTCACCTCATACTCTATATCTAGGTTGATGCACTCCCCGGGCCCCAGCCGAAACGATCTGCTCTCAGCGGATTTATTGCTCGCCGCTATGTCGCCGTTTATCAAAGCTATGTAGGTCACGTAGTTCTCAAGCCCGGTTTTGGTGAAGGGGCCGGCGTATTTTAACCTCAAGCTTAACGGCCTCCCCTCGTCGTTGCACAGCTTTATGGATCCCGGATACCTAGCGCTACCGCCCACGTCCTTAGTCACGTAGATCAAGTACCTATGAAACACCCGCATTGGGGCCTCCCGCGGCCCGCTGCTTGACGTCTGCGCCCAAGTATATCATCAAGGCCGTCGCGGTGAGCACCGCGGCGAACACCACAACTATCGCGTGTTCTATGAAGGCGGTGGTCACGTAGACCAACGCGGCTATCGCCGTCAGGTACTGCATCGGCGAGCGGTTCAAAACGCCGCTAATTGCCAGCGCGATTATCGAGTACACGTAGATGCCCATAAACGCCGCTACCAGCGGCATCCAGGCGGGCGGAGCGAGCACTCCGAGCCCCATCGCGAAGACCATGGACATGATGCCCGACATGAAGCCGTTATATGCCGTGAGCTCGTAGAGCGGATATGCCGTAGCCACGCCCATTAGCGCCGCGAATATATGGCCTAAGATGAGCTTTATATTGACCCTCTTGCCGCTATATAACGAATATATGCTGTACGCCAAGATCGATACGCCTCCGGCGCCGGCCAAGTAGAGCATCGGATACACTAAATAGGGGCCTAGCCCTCCTAGGGGAGCCGCGAAGTACTCCGTCAACACGTTGGCTATATAGAGAACAAGCGACACCAGCTGGAGCAATATCAACGGTATGAGCGGCGCCGACTTGATCCTCAGCTCGTACAGCAACGTTAGCAGGGACAACATGGTCAACGCCGCATATGCCAAGCTCCCCATCACCCATGGCGCGGTCATATAATACGTCGGGAATACAATGCTAAGCGCCGATCCTCCCCACAACATCACCAAGGTCGCGGCGAAATAGATCCTGCCGAGCGGCACCTTGGCCATGTAGAGCAAGAACGGAATCGCGATCTCGAGGCCGAACACCGAGAACGTGCCGATGAGCTCCAGGCCGGCGGTGCTGGCTCCAGAGCCCGGCATAAATGGAGCAACATAGAACAAGAATTCCCTGAATATAAAATAAAGAAGAAATAATACTGAGAATAATATTATCAATACTATTTGATCTCTATCTGGGTATGTGCGGAAAAAAATGGAGTTATTTTTATCGAGCCGCAACTTCATCCTACCTCCTCCTTATAGAGTAGTAGATAAGGCCTATGGCTATCACGGCGATCACAACGCCTATAGCGGCCACGGTCAGCACAGCCGTGGGTATTGCGGATGGCGACGTGGTGGACGTGGAGGCGGTGGTGCTCGTGGTGGTTGTGGGCGTCGTGGTGGTCGTCATAGGCGGCGATGTGGATATAGTCAACGGTATGAAGCTCGGCGATATGGATTTATCCCAAGAGGTTTCGCCGGCCTTGCCGATCCACACGGCGAAGGCCACGTCGTATGTCTGGCCCGGCGTTAGGTTAACCGTGTAGGGCATCGGGGCCGACAGCGGCCTCACGAACTCGACGATCCAATAGCCATTCTTGTACACGGCGCCGGTATATCCGCTGAAGTAGCCGGGCTCGGGGCCTGTGGCGTTCGGGTACCAGATGCCGCCGTCGCCGACGTCGTAGAGGCCGGTCTGGTTGTCGAAGAGATTTATGAAGAAGCCGTGCGGGTGGGAGGCGAACTGCTCGGCAGCCGCCATGTCGATACCGTTTTCAACATCCCACGTCGCGTTCGTGAAGTAGTTGAAGTTAGCGCCGTTCGGGTCGGTAGCGCCTGCTATCCACTCCCAAATGTTGGCAGCGCCGGAGCTCAACGACCCGCCCGTGTTCTGCTCGACGTTTGAGCCCAGGTAGGCCTGGGCTAGTTGACCCAATTGGCCGGGTATCTTGTAGCCGGGATGGGGGCCTCCGATGTTCATGCAATCGCTGGGGTTCTGCTGGGAGCCCATGTACCACATTATCGCGACCCTATCGGGGTAGTAGTGGCCGCTTGTTAAGTTCACGTAGTAGCCGTAGAAGTAGACGCCGTAGTGCGGCGCCATGTAGGCCAAGATGTACTCCATGGGCCTCGGCGACCCCTTTATTACGGCGTAGCTCGCGTTGATAACGAAGTACTTCTTGTGGAACGTACTGGTCAATAGCTGTAGGAACGTCATATTCAGCGGCCCGTTGGGGTTATAGACGAGGGGCCAATGCCCGGGGCCTGCGATCGCCGCCGGCCCTACGTAGCTCGGCCCGTATGGATCCGGCCACTCCATTAATATGAATATATCGGTGCCGTTCCACGCCGCCTTGACCGATATATACGGCACGAGGCCGGAGGTCGGCACGCTGTAGCTGATCGGCAACATCTGCGGCGATAGGTTCGGCACAAGGGATACGTTGTACGCCGGTATCTCACTCCAGAAGGGCTCCGTGCCCGGCGCCGCGAGGTTGGCGCTGCCGACAACCTTATAGGCCACGATGCCGGAGGGTGCTTGGGCTAGAGGTATCGGAAGGAAAAGAGACAGCGCGCCTATTATCACCACCAGCGCTATCGCGAGCACCGTAGATGGCCTTAGCCCAACCTTCATGGTTTAATGATTAATATTGGTATTTAAGTCTTGTTGCATCTTAATATAGGAATTAAAGTTCCATTAAATTGGATATAAATTGGAATTAACTTGGAAAATAAGACTTATAAGGAAAATGCAACCGGGTGGACATGAGCGAAGGGGGTAACCAGCGAGGCGGCGACTTGTCAATAGGCAGAAGGGACTTCCTCAGGGCGCTACTCTTCGTGTCGAGCGCCGCGGTCGTGCTCGGCATGCTCAGAGGGCTCGATTACTTGATACCGCCGTCGATAGGCGTGAGCGCATTCCCGAGGTTGTTGCTCGTCGACGAGAGCGGGAGGCCGATAAAGGCTAGCGAGTTGCCGGTCAACGCCCAACCGACCATTGCCCTATTTCCATATCCGCTCAACAACGAGCCGAACTTCCTGCTGAACCTCGGCGATAATAACAACAAGCCGGTAGAGGTGCCGCCGACGACGGTGGTTATACCTCAGAATAATGTCAAGTACGAGTTCCCGGGCGGCGTGGGCCCGAATAAGTCCATTGTCGCTTTCAGCGCCCTCTGTCAACACCTAGGCTGCACGTTCCCGGAGCTCACCTTCTACCCGCCGGGGTATAAGACGCTCACAGCGCAAGGGCCCAAGGACAAGGTGCTCAAGTGTTCGTGCCACGGCTCCACGTACGATCCGTACCTCGGCGGCGCCGTGGTCACCGGACCGACCAATAGGCCTTTGCCGGCCGTCGTCTTGGAGTGGGATCCGAACACGGATTACCTATACGCCGTCAAGATGGTGGGCCCGGTGATCTACGGCCACCCAGGCTATGACAATCCGACGCCGGAGCTTGTCAAGAACCCGCTGGGCGATTTACAAGGCGGGACTCCGATAAGCGGAACCAAGGCCACCGTCACCATGCACAAAAACCCGGCGGTAACGGGGTAGTGATATGAGCAAGAGGAGGGATCTCTCGGATTGGTTCGCGGAGCTCTTCCACCTCAAGGATGTGCCATTTATGGGAGTCCCCGACTATATGTTCAGCATAGAGTATTGGCTCGGCGGCATCGCCGCGAGCGCTCTTGCTTGGCAGGTGCTGACGGGGCTGTTGTTGTTGTTCTACTACGAGCCGAGCAATGCGTATAGCTCTACTATGTTCGTGATACACAACGTTCCCTTCGGCTCAATATTACTTTCTTCGCATCTATATGGAGCCTATATCATGATCTTCGCCGTATATCTACACGGACTTTATATGATGGTCAAGGGCGGCTATAAGAAGCCTAGAGGGTTCCAGTGGGTTCTCGGCGTGTTGATGTTCATCTTGACGCTCGGCGTCGCGTTTATTGGCTACTCGCTGACCGGCGACGTGTTGGCCACCGACGCGGTGGACGTAGGCAAGGGGATACTGAGCGAAATAGGTCTGCAGTCTTTGGCGCCGATCTTGTTCGGCAACGGCACTCAGCTCGACCTATTCACAAGGCTTATCGCGTGGCATATAACTATCGCGGCGGCGGTGATACTGCTGTTCTTGCTGCACTTCTATCTGGCCGAGGAGAATGGACTGATGCCGAGGCTTAGGGATGTTGGATATAAGGCGCCTGCTGTGATCGACAAGCGCGGTCTACCGCCTTGGTGGCCCAGGAACTTCGTGTACATGGTGGCCATAGCCCTGATGACGTGGGGCATAATAATTCTTATCCCGTCCATACTGGCGCTACCCAACGTGTATCCAAATGTGCCCATATTGTTCTCGCCCTACCCGGGCCCATCGCCGACAAGTCCGCAGGCCGCCGCCGTGCCGGCTTATCCGCCTTGGTTCTTCCTAGTCATCTACAAGATGGCCGACATGCCCTTTGGCCTTGCCGTAGACGAAATCCTATCGATCGCGGTGCCCGCGGTCATCTTATTGCTGGTGCCCGTCTTAGATAGGAGCGATAGGCTGCATCCGCTCGATAGGCCTGGCTTGCTTGCGTTGATGTTAGTTGGCCTGACTTGGTTGATAGAACTAAGTGTCTGGAGCGCTATACAACCTGGTATACCCGTCGAACCGGCGTGGGCCGCGATCGTCATGTTGCCGCCATTAGCGATAATAATCGCCGGCGTATATGCATTACATAGGCTCTGGTTGAGAGTAAGGAGCGATGTATTGGCCAGGAGCCCGGCGAGCGGCAAATCGAGTTCTTGGGCGCTGGGCAAATCTGCGGCGGTGGCGATAGGCTATGTGACGGCCGTTCTCGCGATAATAAACATAGCTCTGTCGGTTGTCCTGGATCCGATAAGCGAAGGTCCATATATAGGCGTCTTATGGGGAGCCGCATTGCTGTCGTTATCTGCAACTGTATTTAGCTACTTCTACTCTAGATATATTTTAGAACAATAGCCTAACGTCGCAAAAGCGAATTTTTTAGATGCAGCATAGCATTCTGATCACGGCATGTCCGATCTCATCAATACGGACGCCCAGCCTCGATTAGGTCGCTTGTGGAGCGCCTCGAATTGTTATAAGCATCTCAACCACGGGGCTTGTGTCCATTAGGTTCGATAAAGTCATGATATGGAATGAGGAGGGGATAGGAGTTATCGCGATTAATAACAAGGATGAGAACTTGCTCGACGCCGATGTGTTGACGCAGATGACGACGGCTTTGACCATAGCCAACAACGACAACGACGTCAATTGGATAGTTATTACCGGCACCGGCACGCGTTTCTTCACCGCGGGCATACCTTGGGATGCCGTGGCGCCTAGCTACGCGGCCGTCAAGGAGTTGATCAAGGGCATCAAGGCCCTTGTGTCCGTGATGTCAGTGCTCGACAAGCCGATAATAGTTATACTCAACGGTTCCGCGATAGGTCTAGGGATGGAATTGGCTTTGATCAGCGACCTCGTCATAGCGTCGCCGGACGTGTACATGTGCTATCCCGAGGGCTCGGTGGGCATACCGATGCCGCTCGGGTCAAAAATCGTCGTAGATAGGCTGCCGAGATTTAGGGCCATCGGCGTGCTCACGGGCTCGCCTCTAGCGGCGAGCGAGGCGGCCAACTATGGGATTCTGCACACGGTCAACAGGGAGAATCTTTTCGGCGAAGCCAAGTCGCTGATTAAGGGCTTGAGGATATCGCCTATGGTGAGACGCCAACTGAGCCAATGGATTAGGGGCGTCGTCGACGCCATAGACTCGTTGTATCTGGACGCCGTGTCTTCCGCGTTGCTCGACCAAGGCAAGCGCGACGAGTTGATAAAGGCCGTGAAAGGCGCTAGATTGAGGTGCCTCTCGAGATATAGAACGTGATTAACTTTAATCAGGGAATCGACCAGTGCATGAGGACCCTCGCGTTGAGGCTCGCCTCGAGGTCCTATGCGGACGAGGGGATGGTGCAGATGCTCATGGCAGTCCCCGGCATATACAATGCCTACA
>CAYFGI010000065.1:0-7557 GCA_964342785.1 uncultured Thermoproteaceae archaeon | reverse complement strand
GACCCACTCGCCTCCCCTCCTCTCGGCCCTCGTCTGTATAGCCGCGGCGTCCGACCCGCAGCAGGGCTCCGAGAGGGCGAAGGCCACTATCCTCCTCCCCTTGGCCACGTCCTCCAGCCACCTCTCCCTGATCTGCTCCGTCGCGTAGTGGTAGAGGTTCCAAGCGATCATAGATCCCTGCACCTCGGCTATCGTGGCCAACGCGGGGCTCGCCTTAGCTATCTCCTCGATCGATACGACTAAGCTCCTGAAGTCCAGGCCCGCCCCTCCGTATTCCTGCGGTATGTGGGGGGCCAGCAGCCCCAGCTCCCCCATCTCTCTCAACAGCTCGCGGGGGTACTCCCCCTCGTCTATCTTCCTGGCCGCGGGCGCCACCCTCCTCTCGGCGAACTCCCTCGCCGTCTTCCTAACCAGCGCGTGCTCCTCCGAGAGCTGGGGGTAGCTAGACATAGTCCTTCCCCACCACGTTCCTCGCTATTATTAGCTTCATTATGTTCTCGGCCCCCTCGGCCCCCACGTAGTAGGAGAGAGCCCCCAGCAACACCCTGGCGACGTTGGTCTCCTTGAAGTAGGAAGCCCCTCCGAACCACTTCATGACCTCCAGCGCCGTCTCCACGGCGAGAGTCACGGCTAGGTACTTCGCCGTGGCTCCAGCCGTCGCTACGTCGCGTATGGTGAAGGCAGAGTCGCCTTTGTAGAACCTATCGGCGATCCAAGCCGCTTTATATACGGCGAGCCTGGCGGCCTCCAGCCTCGCGTAGAGCTCCGCGAATTTAAACGACACGGCTTGGTACGAGGCTATGGGCTTGCCGAAGACCGACCTCTGCCTTATCCACTCGAGCCCTCTATCGAGGAGCCACCTGGCCGCCCCCACCGAGGCCGCGCCTATCACGGTGCGGGCCAGGTCGAAGCCCTCCATGGCTATCTTGAATCCCCCGTTCAACTCCCCCAGCATGAATTTGTCCTCGACGGGGAGGCCCTCCAGCCTCAAGTACCCCGTGGGCAGGCCGTGTCTGCCGATCTCCTCCCAATCTCTATGCTCGAACCCATCGGCGCGTTGCCCCCTCCTCTTGAGGAGAGCCAAGAAGGTGGTTATGCCTCTATGTTTATCCTCGAGGCGGCCGGTCCTCGTTATCGCCACGACGCCTCCCCCATAGGGGAGGTTGAGGATCGTGGTGACGCCGGTCACCATGTTCTTCTCGCCGTAGAGCCTCCAGACGCCCCCCTCCTTGACGGCCTTCGTCTGGAACGACGCCACGTCGCTCCCGCCCTGCGGCTCCGTGGAGCCTATCCCGATGAAGGCCCTCCCCTTGGCCACCTCGGGGAGCACCTCCTCCTTGACCTCATCCCTGGCGTATCTCTGCACCACGAAGGGCCAGGCGGTCTCCAGCAGTACGTAGACGGGGGTGGCGAGGGACGGATCGGCGTAGGCCAGCTCCTCCACGGCCAGCGCCGCCTGTAGGAAGGTCCCGTCTTGCCCCCCATATTTAGAGCTTAGAGGTATCCCCAGCAGGCCGGCCTCGCCCAGCCTCGCGGCGACCTCCTCCATGGGCCACCTCCTCTCGTCTATATCGACCCACCTAGGCGCGATTTCCTTCTCGGCGAACGCCCTCACCGACTCCAAGAATATCTTATCCTCTCCAGATATTGAGAACTCCATAGGCTATAGATGTGGTGCGTTAATAAAGATGGAGTGCATACATGAAGGGGCCGCCCGCCGCCGGCCGCCGACGCCGATACCCCGGCCGCCCGATCGAGATCCGACAAGCGCCGGAGGGGCCCGGGGCTAGATCTTCCTAAAGGCGTACCACCTCCCGGGCGGCCTTCTTATCTCGACGATCGTCCACTCCACCTCGTCGCCTATATCGACCTTCCCCTCGACGCGCCCCGGTACCTTGAAGCCGCCGAACTGGGCCACGGCCACGTAGTAGGGCGGGTCGTAGAGGCCGTTGGATACATAGACCTCGCTGTAGGTCAAGACGACGCCTCTCCTCGGCACCTCGACCGCCTCGAGGCCGCCTCTACAACGGGGGCACATGGCGAGGGGCGGGAAGTAGTAGGCCTTGCAGCGAGGGCAGTAGGACCCCACGAGCCTCCCCTCGGCCAACGCCTTGAATAAAAGGCTCGTCATACCCCCAGCACGTGGACCACCGCCGTCGAGTTGACCCCTCCTTCGTTCACCGCCACGCCCAACTCCGCGTTGGTGTTCCTCCTGCCGGCTCTCCCGGTGAGCTGTAGATAGAGCTCGTATATCTGGGCGAGGCCGGTGGCGCCTATAGGGTGGCCCCTCGCCTTGAGGCCGCCGTCTGGGTTCACCGGGATCCTCCCGCCTATATAGGTCTGCCCCTCTCTTATCAAGAGGTAGCCCTTGCCCCTCTCGGCGAAGCCCAACGCCTCGTACATGAGGATCTCGTTTATGGTGAAGGCGTCGTGGACCTCGGCCACTTGTATCCGCGAGGGCTCGACGCCCGCCTGCCTGTAGGCCCTCCTCGCCGCCTCCCACACGGCCGAGGGCCACGTGATGTCGTCTCTCTGCGAGGCGCTGAGGGTATCCGTGGCGACGGTCGAGGCCAAGATCTTCACTGGCGAGTCCGTGAACCTCCTGGCCGCCCTCTCGGACGCGACAACGGCGACCGCGGCTCCGTCGCTTATGGGGGCCGAGTCGTAGAGCTTCAAGGGCGTCGCCACGGGCTTGCTCTTAAGGCACTCCTCGACCGTTATGGCCCTCCTGAAGTGGGCCTTGGGGTTATCCAAGGCGTGTCTATGGTTCTTAACCGCCACAGCGCAGAGATCCTCCTCAGTGGCTCCATATCTGCGCATATAGGCCCTGGCCACCAACGCATAATGCGCCGGGATGGTGATCCCGCTGAGCTGATCCACGATATCGCTGGCGGCCATTAAGGCGTCGGTCACCTCCTCCGTGGACTTCGCCGTCATCTTCTCCACGCCCACCGCCAGAGCCACGTCGACGAGCCCCGACTTGACGGCCATCACCGCGTTGTGGAGAGCCAGCGCCCCCGCGGCCGCGCACGCCTCCACCCTATAGGCCTCCTTGGGGAGGAGCCCCAGGGCCTCCGCCACGAGCGTGCCGTACATTATCTGGTGTTCATACGTCTCGGACTGGACCCCCACGTAGACGGCCTCTATGGAGTCGGGGTCGACGACGTCGAGCACCTCCTTGAAGGCCTCGACGACCAGCTCGCGGGAGGACTCCTCCCTACGCCCTATCCTCGACATCCCGGCCGCCACGAGGTAGGCCAAGACCACAAAATAATCTATGTATTAAATATTGCAGAGGCTCCTCAAGACGTCGGGCTTCACGAGGTCCCTTATGGACACCACGCCGTGTAGCTTGCCGCCTCTCGTCACGACTACATGTCTGATGTTGTATCTCCACATGAGCTCCGCCACCCTCGAGGCCGGCTCCTCGGCGTCTACCGAGATCACGCCCGTGGACATAAAGGCCTCGACAGGCGTGGAGAGAGCCATCCTCATGCTCAGCGCCTTGACTATATCCCTCTCGGATATCACGGCCACGGCCCTCTCGGGGTCCTCCGGCCTTACGACTACCAAAGCGCCTACGTTGTAGCGCGTCATCGTGTCCACAGCCTCCAGCAGAGTGGCCTTGGGGCTTATGGTCAACGGAGGCCTTTTTACGAGGTCGCCGGCCTTTAGTCTTCCGGCGGAGGCCACCATGCCCTCTCCCCCAGGCGCTTCAAGGCGTAGTCCTCCATGAGGTCCCGCATGGAGACGACGCCCCTCAAGACGCCTCTATCGTCCACGACGATGAGGTGGCGGATCCCCCTCGACCTCATCTTCTTGAGCGCCTCGTAGAGATCCTCGCCCGGGGCGGCCATGACCAAGCCGTCCATGGTGGCTATGGCGTGTACGGGGTCGTCGAGCTTCACCCCGCGGGCAAGCCCCCTCACTAGATCTCTTTCGGTGACTATCCCCATGGGCCTCCCGACGTCGTCTACGAGCACGACGGAGCCCACGTTGTTTTGAGCCATGAGCTTCACCACGTCGATTATCTTATCGCTCGGCTTGGCCGTGACGGGCGCTTTCTTGATCAGATCCGCGACCTTCATGTTCAGCCCAGGAACTTCCTGTATTTGCCCAAGGCGATTATGTTGGACTCGCTTCTCGGCATCCTCAACAAGGCGGCGTACGCGGCGCTCTGCCTCGGGACGATCCCCATGTAGTCGAAAGCCTCCTTGACTGTTTTAACGAGCTCCTCGCCTAGGTGCTTAGACGCGGTATCCTCGTCGAAATATTCAGAGTCGTACTCCCATTCCTTTCTCAACGTGGGGAGGATCTTCAGCAGATGATCCAGCTTGTCCTCCTTGGCTAGCTTCACGACGAGAGGCGCGTCTAGATATATCGGCGGGAGGCCCAAGGCGTACCACGCGGCCGTGTAGACGATAGCCCTCGGCATATTGACGGCGCCGCCTTCGGTCAAGAACTGACGCCCGTAGACCTTCCAGCTGACTCTATCCCTCGTGGAGGGGACTAGCCTCGCCATCTCGAGGAGCTTGTCTATATATTTAGCGACTATCGCCTTGTAGCTCGTGGCGGCCTCGCCCATGAGCTCCTCGGCTCCTTCTACCCTCCGGGGCGAGGTGCAACAAGCGTTGATTATAGAGTCCTTGACCTTGATATAATCGTCGTAAGACACGTCGTATCTAACCGCCGATTGTATCGTGGCTGTGTGGTAACCGGCGTATTGGAACACCTCGAGGTGCGCGAGGGCGTAGTTGTTGAGGGCGCCTCTGAAGGGCGGCGAGCCCATGCCCAGAATGGGGTACACCTTGATCCCCGTCTCCTCCTCGAACTTCTTGACGCGGGAGAGGACGGCAGTTATGGCCAGGGCCGACGCCACGTGGCCGTACTTAACAGCTGAGTCCGATTTTCCTAGGAAAAGCCTTATGGAGTCCTCGCGTTTCTCCTTCTCTATCTCGGCCAACAACGGCTCGAACTTGAGCTGGGCGTACGCGTCCTCTATTAGAGGAATCACCTCTATGTCCGATATATCGAGCCCGGTCTCCTCGCGGTATGCCTGCACCTTCTTCCTGAGCATACGCCGAACTAACAACACCGTGTCCAGATCCTCCACCATGGGCAGGACGACCCAGCGCACCGCCTGGGTCCCCATGTATTTCAACGAGAAGTAGTTAGCCACGACGGCGGCCTCCAGAGCCAACATGGCGCGGTCGAAATCCTCCAGCTTGGGGTTGGGGAGGCGGGGGGTCACGAAGAACTTCTCCCCCAGCTTCACCCCGGCCGCGTACGCCTTCATCACTATCTCCTTGGGCTGGCTGTAGGGCGTGGTCTTCCCCTCGTAGTCCACCATGACCTCCTCGCAGCCGTACGCGGTGTAGGCTACGAGCGCCTCGTCCACCTCCTCGCCCGCGGTTATCTTAACCGTCGTGTCGGGATGTTGTGTACACATCAAACGGGGGATCACGTAGCCGAGATAGATCTAGGATTTAAACTTTATATCTTTACTTACTATCTTCATAAAATATAATTATAAATATATATTAAGAAAAGCTTATTGAAAAAAGTTTAAATAAAGGACCTCAACGCCGCCGCATGAAGGCGGCCGTCTTGTATAGATACAAAGAGCCCCTCGCCGTAGAGGAGGTGGATATAGATAAGCCGAGGGAGGGCGAGGTCTTGCTCAGAGTGAGATCCGCCGGGGTCTGCCACAGCGATCTCTACGTGCTTGAAGGAGCTACGCCGGTGCCCACGCCGCTTGTCCCAGGCCACGAGGCTGTGGCCGTGGTGGAGGAGGTGGGGCCCGGCGTCGATCGTTTCGCGCCTGGAGATGTCGTCGTGACGAGCTTCATATGGCCCTGCGGTAGATGTAGAAACTGCGCTTCGGGCAGGGAGAACCTCTGCGAGAGGTTCGCCGAGGTTAGGCTCAAGGGCGTCCTCCTCGACGGAACCACTAGGCTCAAGCTGGGGGACGGGACTCCGTTGAGGGTGTTCCTAGGGGGGCTCTGGGCCGAGGAGGCCGTGGTGCCTGCAAGCGCCTTGGCTAAGTTGCCTAGATCTCTACACGACAGGCCCGAGATGGCCATGTTGGGATGCGCGTACCTCACCGCGTATGGCGCCGTGGTCAACACCGGCTCGGTCCAGCCCGGCGATGTGGTCGCTGTGGTGGGCACCGGCGGCGTCGGGCTGGCCGCCGTGCAGATGGCCAAGGCCATGGGGGCGAGGGTGATCGCCGTTGGGAGGAACCCGGAGAAGTTGAAACTAGCGAGGGAGATGGGCGCCGAGATAGTCGACGTTAGGGACGGCGCGGTGGAGGCCGTCAAGAAGCTCACAGACGGCAGAGGCGCCGATGTGGTCATCGAGGCCGTCGGGACCGATTCCACCGTGGACCTCTCGGTCGAGATAGCGGCGCCTGGGGGGAGGGTTGTGTTGGTAGGCCTTATGCCCGTAGGCCACAAGGCGCCGGTGCACGTGGCGAGGGTCGTGAGGGGAGGAATAGCGTTGTTGGGGAGCTACGGCGCTAGGCCGAGGGTGGATCTGCCGAAGGTGGTGTCCCTCGTCGAGCGGGGGCTCTTGAGGCCGGATCTGTTGGCCAGGGATTTCTTCAAGCTGGAGGAGGTCAACGAGGCCGTGGAGGCCTTGAGGAGCGGGCGTTCGGTGAGGCCCATCTTGTTGCCATGATCGTCACGTTGAGGGTTAAACGTTTTCGAGGCGGCGAGTCCTACGTGCAGGAGTACAAACTGGAGGTGCAAGACCTCAGGGTCACGGTGTTGGACCTATTAATAAGGGTCAGGGAGGATCTAGACGGCTCCCTGGCCTTCCGCTACGCCTGTAGGATGGGCCTCTGCGGGGCGTGCGCGGTGAAGATAAACGGTAGGCCGCGGCTCGCTTGCACGACCAAGCTGATGGATCTAGGCGATGGAGTGGTGACGGTCGAGCCCATAGCTGAGAAGGTGCTCAAAGATCTAGTGGTTGACAACGCCCCTCAGTAGGCCCTGGCCTCCGGCGGCCATCTCGTGATCCTCACGGGCTCCCATTTCACCACTATGCCCTCCCCGTACCTATAGGCGATGGTGTGGACCAGCCACCTGGAGTCGTCGCGGCTCGGGTAGTCCAGCCTGTAGTGGGCCCCTCTGGACTCCCGCCTGAAGTAAGCCCCTAGGAGTATGACGTATGCGGCTTGGGCGGCCCCCTCGAGCTCCACGAGCTCCTTGAGCTCGGCGTTGTAGATCCTCCCGGTGTCGTGCACGTTTATCTTATTTATAAGCGGTATAGCGCGCGTCAACTCCGATATGGCCTTCTCCATGGTGGAGCCGTGTCTAAACACGCCCGCCCCCATGTGGAGCGCGTTCTGTATGGCGGATCTCACCTGCCCCAAGGACACCCCTCCGCTCTCCCTATGTAGGATCTTGTCGAAGATCCTCCTCTCCTCCTCGACGTATAGAGTTTTAAGCTCCAAGTCGCTGGCCGGCGGGTCCTCGGCCGACGCCGCGTATTCGGCGGCGGCCTCTCCTGTGAGTCTCCCCCATACTGAGCATTCGCTTAGGGAGTTGGAGCCGA
>CAYFGI010000064.1:4219-7621 GCA_964342785.1 uncultured Thermoproteaceae archaeon | reverse complement strand
GAGACCGTAAAAAACGCCTGCCTATTACGCCGCCTATCTACGCCTCCTCGAAGTACTCGATGTCTGTCACCAGCCCCTTCCTATCGTCGCGCCACTTGGGCCTTACCTTCATCCCCACCCTCGGCCTATCCGTCTTGACGTAGTGGATGAGCCCGCCCTCAACGCCGGGGAACTTTATGAAGGCGAGCACCTTCTTCTCCTTCAGCGGTTCGCCGTTGAAATCCCTCTCTACGACCGTATAGCTCTCCACGACGCCGATTGGCGCTATCTCCCTCAGCTCCTTCACCTCCTCGAAGTCGTAGGGGCAGTACATCTTCGGCGGTAGGAAGAGCCGGCCGCACTTGGGGCAATAGGCCGCGGTCAGCTTCCCGGCCTTGAGGGCCTCCAGCCACTTGGTCCCCACGGGGCCCGCTGTATACACATACGCCTCTATCTCCATTACCTCGGGGAAGTACTTGATGCGCCTCATGGCCTCACCACCTCGAAGCATTCTATATCTGTAATCGAGCCCGTTCTTTGCTCAGGCGGCTTCCACCTGGCCTTCACCTTAGCGCCGAATATCCTCATGGACTTCACGTCCTCCTCGGTGGCGCCACATATGTAGTGCATGAGGCCCGGGAAGAAGTGGTCGTCGAACTGGCGGCCGGGCACGTCCAGCTTTATGACGCCGACCGCCACGGGCTTCTCGAGCCTCGCCCTCGTGGCCGATATGTAGCTCATCACCGCCGTCACCACCACGCCCTCGTCCTTTACCTCTACCCACCCGTCGACCTCCCTGAAGCAATAGGAGCAGTACATACGCGGCGGCACGAAGACCCTCCCGCACTTGCTGCAGTAGGTGCCTAGTATCTTCCCCTCCTTCAGCCCCGCCAGGAAGCGGCCCAGCGCCTCCCCCGTCGTGTAGTTGTAACGGGCCTTGCCCACCACGGGGAACTCGAACACCGGGAAGTCGGCGCGTTCGTACTTGGTGCCTCTCGGGTTTAGGGGTTTAGTGGCGCCGGTCATATCCCCATCACTATCACTGTTCCTGCCTGCATGAGGTCGCCCCACGCTTGCGCCAATCCCGTGTACACCGGCTTCTTCACTTGCCTAGCCCCGGCCTCTCCCCTCACCTGCCAGAATATCTCGGCCACCTTCATCAGCCCCGCCGCGGCGATGGGGTTGCCGACGCCGAGTAGGCCTCCGGACGGGTTGATGGGGAGATCGCCGTCTCTCTGCGTCACGCCCTCCCTAGTCAACACGGGCGCTTCGCACTTCTTGGCGAGGCCGAGCCCCTCCATGTGGTGCAGCTCCTTGTAGTCGAAGGGGTCGTAGGGCTCCGCCACGTCTATCTGCTTCCGCGGGTTGTCTATGCCGGCCATGCGGTACGCCATCTCCGCCGCGCGCCGCACGTACTCGGGATACGCCAGATCGCGGTTGGTCCAATGCGTCGTGTCCAAGGTCCAGCCTATGCCCTTGATCCACACGGGGGTGTCCGTTATCCTCCTCGCCTCCTCCTCGCTCGCGAGCACCACCGCCGCCGCCCCGTCGCTGGTGGGCGATATGTCGTAGAGCTGGACCGGCCACACAAGCACCTCGCTCTTGAGCACGTCGTCTACGGTTATGTTGGGCATGCAGAGCTGTGCCGAGGGGTGCCCGCAAGCGTTCCTCTTGTTCTTGACCGAGACCAGGGCGATGTCCTCCTTCTTGACGCCGCATTTGTGCATATAGCGGTGCATCTCCATGGCGAATATCCATATGAGGTTGGGGTTCAGCGGCTTCTCCACTATGGGGTCCCAGATGTAGCGGAAGACGTATTGCGGATGCGGCTTGGCGGAGTGGCTCATCTTCTCCTCGGCAACAACCAACGCCTTCTTGCATAAGCCCGACGCTACGTGCCACCAGCCAGCTACAGGCACGAACACGCCGGTCCCCCCGCCGACGTAAACCCTGACCGTAGGCTTGTGGATGCCGCCCGCGCCCTCAGCCAGGTACTCGCCCTTCATGTGGACTCCGTCGAAGGCGTCCGGGGCGCTGCCTATCACGACGCAGTCGATGTCCTTGAGCGTGAGGCCCGCCTCGTCCAGTGCCTGCTTCGCGGCCAGCCAAGCGAGCTCCTGCGGCGTCTCCTGTAGCTTGCTCCTAAACAAGGTCAGCCCGGCCCCGACGACCGCGACGCGGTGTTTGAAGTTGAGGTTGCGGCCCGTCATGTCCTCAACACGACCACGACGCTTGTAGTAGTCGGCACGCCCCTCCAGCTGTGGACCACGGCCGTCTCGCGCTTGTCCACCTGGGCCTTTACCTCGCCCCTCATGACGGCCACGGCGTAGCTCAAACGCGCCAGCCCGTGGACCTCGAAGGGGACCCCCTCCGCGAGGGCCCCTCCGCTTAAGTTCACGGGGAGCCTCCCGCCCGGACAGAAGGCGCCGTCGGCCATCAAGTCCTTGGCGGCGCCCACGGGGGCCAGCCTAAGGGCTTCTATGTGTTGAAGCTCCTTGAAGCTGTAGCGGTTGTCCACCTCGGCGAACCCGATCTCCTTGGCGGGATCCGCTATCTTGGCCTGCGTATATGCGCCGTCGGCCGCCTCCCTGGCGTGGACCGGGAACGACCAGTCGTGGAGCTCCAGGGACGAGATCTCCGTGGACCACCACGCGCCGTCGACCCACACGGGCGTGTCGGTGTAGTCGCGTATTACCCTATCCGAGGCCAGAACGACGACGACCGCCGCGTCCACGAACTTGGCGATATCCGCGTCGCGCAGAGGATCGGCCACCACTGGGGACGAGGACCTCGACCTCCCCGGAGACGCGTAGACGGCCCTTGGGTTCTTTGCGCCCGCCTTATGGGCCTTCTCCACGACCGCCTCGAGGTGTTCCTCGGTCACGCCGTATTTGTGCATGTAGGCCCTCGCCTCCAGCGCGGCCAGCGCGTGGACGTTCTCGAGGCCCAAGGGCCTAATCGATATGGGGTCCGTCGCCATGAACATCACATCGCCGAGCGTGAGCAAATCCGACGGCTTCCCGTGCGATTCGACCACCACTACGTCGAAGAGGCCCGATTTAATCATCATATAGGCTTGCCCCACGCATTGAAGCCCATCCCCGGTCACTGTGTAAACCGACTTCATCGCGCCGCCGACAGGATCCGGGGCGAAC
This sequence comes from uncultured Thermoproteaceae archaeon, assembly GCA_964342785.1. Taxonomy (GTDB): domain Archaea; phylum Thermoproteota; class Thermoprotei; order Thermoproteales; family Thermoproteaceae; genus Thermoproteus. Next base: position 4,487 of record CAYFGI010000064.1, on the reverse strand, counting down.
TCGTCCGAGATGGCTATGCCCTCCCAGAAGTCCTCTTGGCATGACACAAAGGCGTCGACGTCTTTACGCGGGTCGAGCCCGCCGGCGTCCTCGTAGGCCCTCTGTGCGGCCTTGAACATCATCTCGCGGAAGGAATAATCGACGACCTCGGGCTGGAACCCGAACCAGCCCACGCCCGCTATTCCTACCCTCATTAAATATAAAGAAAGTAGGTATTTTTAACAATTGAAAGTATACTCTAAATAAGTAAGTTACACATGTTCTCCAC
>CAYFGI010000064.1:0-4119 GCA_964342785.1 uncultured Thermoproteaceae archaeon | reverse complement strand
AGAGCTCTTTTTATCTCCTCTATGGCCTCCGGATTTTCGAGCGCGGATAGGTCGCCGGGGTTGCGCCCTAAGTAAACCGCCCTTATCACCCTCCTCATTATCTTGGCGTTACGGGTCTTCGGGAGCATCTTGACGAACTTTATATCCTCCACAGCGCCGAAGGCTTTGCCCAAGGCCTCCTCCGTTAGCTTGATCAACTCGCGCCTTAAGGCCTCGCTGGGCTCGTAGCCTGGTTTCAACACAACGAAGCATATGGGCACCTCGCCCTTCACCTCGTGGGGGACGCCTATACAGGCGGACTCAGCCACGGCGGGGTGGGCGTTGAGGACCGTCTCGATCTCGGCGGGGCCCAGCCTCTTCCCGGCCACCTTTATGGTGTCGTCGGCCCTCCCCAGTATGTAGAAGAAGCCGTCTTGATCCATAGTGGCGGCATCGCCGTGGGCCCACACGCCCGGCCACTTGCTCCAATACGTCTCCAAATAGCGTTGGGGATCCCTCCAGAAGCCTCTCGTCATGCCGGGCCACACCGATAGCACGACGAGCTCCCCCTCGACGCCGGGCGGGGCCGGCCTCCCGTCCTCGGCGAACACCGCGGCCTTGGTGCCTACGCTGGGCCCGTTGAAGGAGCTGGGCTTTATGGGCTTCACCACGTAGCAGCCCAATATGCCTCCAGATATCTCGGTCCCGCCTGAATAGTTTATGATCGGTATACGTCCCTTGCCCGCACGATAGAGCCACAGCCAGCTCTCTACGTCTATGGGCTCCCCCGTATTGCCGAAGGCCTTGAGGGAATCCAGCTGGCCGGGCTCCGCCGTGGCGCCGATAGAGCGGAGGTATCTCGTCAACGTCGCCGCCAGACCCAAGGCGTTGACCTTGAAGCGCTCCACGAAACGCCAGAGCCTATCCTTGGGGTAGTCGGGGGCGCCCTCGAAGAAGGCCATGGAGCCTCTGAGCAGATATGCGGCGAAGACCATCCAAGGCCCCATCATCCACCCCATGTCGGTCACCCAGCTCAAGGTCTCGCCTTCGCTCACGTCGAAGTGGAAGTAGACATCTGCGGCGGCCTTTATGGGGAAGCCGTCGTGCGTATGGACGGTGCCTTTAGGCTTCCCCGTGGTGCCGGAGGTGTATATGATCATGATTGGATCCTCCGCGTCTGCCCTCTCCACGTGGTCGCCGCCGGTCTTGAGGACCTCGGAGAGCGGCGTATAGCCGCTGCTACGCCCGGAGCGTTCCTGCACCACCACGTGCCTCACCGAAGGCGTCAAGCCGGCTCTCAGCTCCGAGAGCATATCGATCTCCTTGCCCCTCCTGTAGGAGATATCGGAGGCGAAGACGAACTTAGCCTCGCTGTCTTCGAGCCTAACCCTTATGGCCTCCTTGCCGAAGCCGCTGAAAAGCGGGACGATGATGCCGCCGGCTCTGATTGCTCCAAGCATGACGGGGATTATCTCGGGCACCATCGGCATGAAGATAGCCACGCGGTCTCCCTTCTCGAGCCCGTTTCTCTTCAGCCAGCTGGCGACCGCCTTGGCTTTGTAGAGCACCTCCGAGTAGCTCCAGACGACGGCCGACCCGTCCTCTCCCTCCCATTTAACAAGGGGGCGCGGCGAGTCCTCGAGCTGATCCGCTATGTTGATCTTACCGCCGACGAACCACTTGGGCCACTGGATCCCTCGCGAGAGGTCCAGCACCTTCCCGTACTCCTCGTACCATCTGAGCCTCAGCACCTCCCTCTCGAAAGAGCGCCAGAACTCCTCGGGTCTATCGAAAGTGAGCGAGAGGAAGTCGTCGAGCCCCTTGAGGCCGTGGGCGGCTATGTACCGGGCCACGTTGGACTCCTCGAGGTGGTCCCTCTCCGGCGTCCATATATCCATACTTTTACTATCTTTGGTGTTTAAAAATATTTTCTTAATTATTAGAATTAAATGTATATTATAAATTATTCTAGAGTATACTAAATTTAAAATATATTATATTAATTGAATTTTTATTAAAAATTTAATAATACTTCAATATTTTAAATTATTGCAGAAAATAATAATACTTTAAAATAGAGAGATCTTCGAGAGCTCGACGACTTCATGCGACATCCATGGAGGCGATCACCGCCTCTTTAGGAAAAGCTCTATCCTGGACTTCGTCTCTTTCCCCAAAGCCGCCTCGGCCATGAACTCCTCGAAGTTGAGCCAGAGCTTCTCTAGGTCCTTCACGCCGCTCTTCATATAGCGCTTTATGGAGGCGAAGTTAGGTATATCGGCTAGCTTCTTGACCACTGCGATAGACGCCGAGAGGCCCTCCTCCACATTATCGACGAGCTTCTGCACGAGGCCCCAGCTCGCCGCCTCCTCGCTCGTGAGCTTGAACTCCCAATCCAGGAGGTTGCGGGCGCGGAGGCCCAGCAGAGCGGGCGCGACCACCGGCGTGGCGGTCATCAAGCCGTATCTTATCCCGGGCACGGAGAAGGTAGCCCTCCTCACGGCCACGACGTAGTCCACGAAGTAGAGGAGCTCCATGCCGTATCCTATCGCGTGTCCATTCACGAAGGCGACCACGGGCTTGGGGCACTCCATCGCGGCCCTCGAGATGTTGTTGATGGTCTTGAAATACGTGGAGGACTCCTCCACGGACTTGAAGCTATATACCTCAGCCAGATCCAAGCCCGCCGAGAAGACGTCGCCCTCACCCGTGAGCACGACCCCCATGTTCTCCTCGCAGCCTCGGCTCAACTCTGACAGGATCCGGCGCGCCATCTCCAAGTTTATCGCGTTTCTCTTCTCCGGCCTGTTGAGCTTGACGATCGCCACGCCCTCCCTGACCTCCCTAACAGCTAACGCCATGCCCTCACGACCCCCCGCTCTATTAATCTGCTTATCTCTTCGTCTGAGTAGCCCAACCGCCTCAAGATCTCGACGGTGTGTTGCCCCAACAACGGAGGCGGCTCCGCCGCGTGGAGCGTCTCGCCGTCTATCTTAAACGGGTTGTTCACAGCCTTGACGACCCCCACCGGCGTCGAGAACTCCAAGACCATGCCCCTATCCTTGGTGTTCTCGTCCTCCAGCGCCTCCGCCACGTTGAGGACAGGCGCAGCGGGCACGCCCGCCTTCTGCAACGCCTCGACCCAATAGGACGCGGGCATCCGCGAGAAGGTCCTCTCGAGCTCCTCTTCCAACCTCGCCCTGTTGACGGCCCTATCCCTATTGGTCTTAAAGGACGGGTCGTCGAGGAGATCCTCCCTACCTATAGCCCTACAGAAATCTCGCCACAACCTCTCGGTGCCGACAGCCACCACGAAGTACCTCCCGTCGCCCGCCCTGAAGGCTTGGTAGGGGGCGATGCTGGAGTGGGCGCTCCCCAGCCTCTTGGGTATCTCGCCGCTGGCGAAATACGACGCGGCTTGGTGCGTTAACAAAGAGAGCGCCGAGTCCAAGAGGGCCATGTCTATGTACATGCCCCTGCCCGTCCTCCCTCTGATCATCAACGCGGCCATGATCGCCATGGCGCAGTACATGCCGTTAACGATGTCGACTATAGGCACCGCGAACTTCACAGGCGGCCCATCCGGCTCGCCCGTGAGGTCCATCAGCCCCGACATGGCCAACGCTATTAGGTCGTAGCCGGGATAGTCCCTGTACTTGCCGGTCTGCCCGAAGCCGGATATAGAGCAGTAGATAAGCCTGGGGTTCAACTTGCTTAAAGTCGCGTAGTCGGCGCCGAGCTTCGCGGCGGTGCCCGGCCTAAAGCTTTCCATGAATACATCAGCTCTCTCGACCAACTTATATAAAATCTTCTTCCCCTCTTCTTGTTTTAGATCTACTACAATTGATTTTTTACCTCTATTTATACTTGTGAAATATGCGCTATATTTCTCCGCGTAGAACGGAGGCCCCCAATCCCTGGCTTGATCCCCCTCAGGAGGCTCCACCTTTATCACCTCGGCGCCTAGATCCGCAAGCAACATGGAGGCGAAGGGGCCCGACATAGCCGACGTGAGGTCGACTACCATCAAGCCGCCCAACGGAGCGTCCATGGGTTGAAATAATCCGAAAATTTAACGCTCTAACTTGGCGTATCCAGGAGGGGCCTTAATTTCGATGCGAGGCGCGCCGCGGCGTCGCG
>CAYFGI010000063.1:0-7660 GCA_964342785.1 uncultured Thermoproteaceae archaeon | reverse complement strand
GCCTTGGTCTCGACCGCCAGAGTCCTCGGCCTCATAGGCCTCTCAATAATCTCGGGCTGGTTTCTAGGCTATCTAGCCGTTAAGAACAAGGTCTTCGAGAGCATCTACACGTCGTTCATAGGCGTATTCGAATCGGTGCCTGTCTTCAGCTTCTTCCCGGTGGTATTAGCGCTCTTCGTCTCGGGCGTGGGGGGCTATCTCGGCGCCGAGCTGGCCGCCGACTTCTTGGTATTCACAGCGGTTGTGTGGAACATCTGGATAGGTATATACCAAGCCTTCAGGACGGTCCCCAGGGAGATGCTCGAAGTAGCCGAGAACGTCAGGCTAGGCTTCCTCGGGAGGATGCGGCACCTCTATATCCCCTACTCGTTGCCCCGGGTTGCCGCCAACCTTCTGCCTAGCTTCTCCGACGGCTTTTTCTACATCACCGTGAGCGAGGTCTTTTCCGTAGGATCCTCCCAGTATCAAGTCTTCGGCATAGGCTCGACCATAGCGGAACTCACCGAAGAGGCTCAGTGGAGCAATCCAGCCTTCATCCATAGGTACATCTTCGCCTTAGCCATGCTCGCCCTGGCGGTAGGCGCAGTTATTTACGGCTTTAGGGAATTCGCCGATTACGTCGCGGGTAAATACGCGATAGACAGCCCCCTCCCGGCTAAGCGGGTTAGGTTCGTTCCTCCGTGGCTCTCCAGGGGCGTGGGAGGCCCTCTGGCTAGGATAGCCAGAGCTGTCGCCGTAGTGCAGAGAAGAACGACGCAACAAGTGGTTTGGTACGAGGAGGAGAGGAGACACGATAGGTTGCTGAGAGCACTAGGCGTAGCCGTGGGCCTTGCCGTGTTGGGGGCCTTGACCTACGGCATTGTCAAGGTGATCGTATCCACGCCGACGACGACATGGAACTATCTGTTCTCCAAGACGCCGTCTGTGTTGATCGGGCTTGCTATAGATTACGTGAGGGTCTTCTTGATAACACTGCTTTCTCTCCTCCTTGCCGTGACGCTGGGCTACTACCTCGCTACGCATAGAAGAGCTGAACGCGTGGTTATCCCGATCATACAAGTCTACTCGGCCTATCCCGCCCCGGTTTATTTCCCGCTTATATTCGCCGCTACGTACGCGGTGTTATACGGCGCCTTGGGCTACTACGCCAACGAGGTCTATGCGATAACGCTCGGCTTCATATCGACGTTCTACTATGTTTTCTACAGCTTTTGGCTGGGCTTAAAGGCGATGCCGCACGAGGTATGGGAACTTATGGACAACTTAAAGCTATCATATTGGAAGAAGTTAAGGCTGATACTGCTCCCCGGCACTCTGCCCTATCTAGTCGCTGGAATATCCTCCACGATAAACAGCGCATGGGGAGGTCTGGCGATCGGCGAGTATTGGCCCGGCATATTCGACGGCCACGATCTAGAGATCAACACGGGCTTAATGAAGCTGATAACCATGGCGACCAGCCAAGGCGATATAGCTCTCGCCGCATGGGCCTCGTTTTTATTCGGCATAGTCGTGGTCCTATTCGCCGTGTTCTTCACGACGAGGCTCATGGGCTTAGCCCAGAGGAAGTACATCATAGAGGAGGCGGTATACGCCGCCTAGCGCCTCGGCCCTATTGGTTGAGGAGGCCCTCCGCCTCCCGGATCAACGGCTCTATTAGGGGGATCCTTGCCTTTACTTGGGATATATCGATCCTAACCTCGTGGAAGCCGTTAACGTGTAGGAAGTAGCCCTCCGTCCACGCTCGCCACGCCTTATCGCCGAGCTTTTGTGCGGCCTTGTCGAGGAGGCTGACGGTCCACCTCCCCTTGCTCAACGCCTCCTTGGCCTCGTCCAGCCCCTTCGCAAAGGCCAACGCCTTGACGGCCTCCTCGGCCGCCTTGTAGAGCTTCTCGCTGGCCTGCACCACGTCGCCCTTCTCGGCCAGCGATAGCCCCTCCCTAAACGCCCTCACGGCCAGCTCTGCGTGAGCCGCCGCGGCGTCTGGAGGATCTATCTCGGAGCTCCTCGCCAGGAGGTCCACCACATCGCCGATGTCCAGCCCCCTGCTCCTAAGCGCTTTGAGCAGAGCCTCGGGTATGGCCATGATCGAGATTACATGTAATATAAAAGCTCCGGGCGATTTCAAGGCGGCGTTGTGTCGGGGGGCGGCGCGCGGACGATCCAGCGATCAGCAACCGACAGCTGACTAAAACTTTTAGTGAACTGTACTATAAAAACCCTACAGTTAATTTAGCCGTGAAGATAATCCTTGGCACGCCTGTTAGGACGGAGCCGAGGCCTTGGCTCTACTTCCCGGTGGAGGCCGTCATGGTGAACGCGCTGGATGCCGATGGTAGGGCCAGGGAGCTCCTCGGGTTCGAGGGCGAGCTGTGGGTCGACTCGGGCGGCTACCAGATACTGAAGCGGGGGATCTCCATATCGCTCGACGCGTTGGCCAAGCGTTACAGGGAAATAGGATGCGACGTCTGCCTCTCGCTGGACGTGCCGCCGAACCCCTCGGATCCGCCCGACGTGGCCGACAAGAAGGCCGAGGCCACGTATAGAAACTGGCTCCGCCTCAGATCCGAGCTACGGGGCCTCCGCGTGGTGCCGGTCGTCCACGTGTACCCCGACGAGGAGCTCTTCCTGAAATGGTTGAGGCGGTACGACGGGGCCGAGGAGCTCGCTATAGGCGGCGCCGTGCCATATATCTTGATAACAAGAGGAGTGCCTAGAGGATCTCGCCTAATAGCGTTGCGGCTGATAGCGCTCGCCAGACGTGAATTCAACGGCAGATTACATGCGTTAGGTCTCGGCAGCCCCTCCGTGTCCGCCACCTTGGAGATCCTCGGCGTGGATTCGACCGACAGCGCCACGTGGAGGCTCAAGGCCGCCTACGGAAAGGTCTTGTTGCCAGGCGGGGGCGAGCGCCACGTGACCGACCGCGAGGTCGCCTTCGGCAGAAGGAAGGCAAAAGAGGAGGAGCTGGCGGAGCTCTACGAATTCCTACGGAGCACCGGCTTCCCTCCTCTAGACGGCTTCCTCGACTTCCTAGGCCGTTTGAAAGCCAGCTTCGAATACCGCGCCCTAGTGAACGCTTGGGTTGTCGCTAAGAGCCGTACGCCGCCTCGCTCCCAAGCGTTCAGGAAGCTTTATGTAGAAGCCCTAAATCTGCTCCGTGTCGATCAAGCTCTCGAAAAGACCAACTAGGATCAAGCTTAGAGGCAGGGCCGAGGCCGTCTGCCCTATAAGCAAGACCGTGGATGAATACATCGTGGAGGTCGAGTACGTCCCTAGAGATCAAGCGTTGCTCATAGAGGAGTTCGAGAAGATCTTGGCTAGCTATAAGGGCGTTGAGATACTCCACGAGGAGTTGGCGGTCGACATAGCCGAAAGGATTAGGAAGATCGTGTCGCCTATATACGTCAAGGTCGTGGCCAGATCGACATATAGGGGGGTGGAGGTGGAGATCACGGCGGAGCTAGGAGGCCAGCCGGCGATATACATTTAGAGCTGTGTCGAGATCACGCGTATGATCACCGTAGAGGATCTCGGCAAGAGGTTCGGAGACCTTTGGGCTCTAAACGACGTCACGTTCTCGGTGGAGCCCGGGCGCGTGGTCTCCGTGTTGGGCCCTAACGGCGCGGGCAAGACCACGTTGGTGCGGATATTGATAACGGAGCTGTTGCCTACCAAGGGTAGAGCCTACGTGGCTGGATACGATGTCGTGAGGGAGCCGGAGAAGATAAGGAGGAGGATAGCGGCGGTCCCCCAAGAGGGGTCCCCTATAGGGTTCTTAACCCCCTACGAGTTCGTCTACTCCTATCTACTTCTAAGGGGCTACCCGCGGCGAGAAGCGCGGCGAAAGACAGAGGAAGCGCTCAAAGAACTCCAGCTCATAGAGGCGAGGAATAGAGAGATACAGACCCTGTCGGGCGGCACCAAGAGGCGGGTCCTGCTGGCAGCCGTGTTGGCGGCCGACGTAGATGTGGTGTTTTTAGACGAGCCCACGACGGGTCTCGACGTGATCTCCAGGAGGATGGTGTGGAACGCCATAACGTCCATGAGGGAGAGAGGCACCACGATACTCCTCACGACGCACTACGTCGAGGAGGCGCAAACGCTAAGCGATTATGTGATCTTGATGAATAAAGGCAGGGTAGTGGACATGGGCTCCCCCGAGGCCTTGGTGGAGAAAGTGCCCGGCAAATACGTGGTCGAGGCGTACGGCGCTACCGACGCGGTAAAGCCACATATGACGATAGGCGAGAGGGCCATATATTTCGTGGACAAGCCCGACGAGCTCGCCGGCTCTCTTGTGAGAGCAGGCGCTAAGGTTAGCATAAGGCAGAGATCCCTCGAGGACTACGTGTTGTTCAGAATAGGGGCTATATCGGAGGAGACATGAGGAAGTCGCTGAGAGATATATTGGTCATCGGTTGGCTCAACGGCTGGGTCCCCTTGTTGCGTAGCTGGATCTGGCTCGTGGCGAACTCAATCACGCCGTTAAGCTTCCTCATAGTGTTGGCGATCTACGCTGGGCAAAGAGGCCTCCTCTGGGGCTTGTTGGGCGGCCTCATCTGGACCGTCGCCTCCAACGGGATATCGCTTATCGGCGACGCGACGTTCTACAGGCTAGAGATAAAATTCCAACAGATGTTAGTGGCGGCGCCGGTTAGCCCCGTGGCGTACGCGCTAGGACTCGCCTTGAGCTCGCTCATATTTGCGGCGCCCGCGGTGATATTCTACGCAGTATATCTAGCCGTGTTGGGCGCATTCACGGCGTTGGGAGCGTTGGCGTTGACAACAGCCTTAGTGATGTTATGGATATCTACGGCCGGGATCGGCTTCGCCGCCTCTACGTTGATAAGCCAGATGAGATACGCTTGGGCCGTGCCCAGCATACTCACCGCAGTCCTCTCGGCGATGGCGCCCGTCTATTGGCCCGCCACGGTTCTGCCCAGTCAATACCTCGGCGTGATCCTCCCCACAGGCGCGGCGGGCGTCATAGGCCAATCGGCTCTCGGCATGGTCCACTACGACCCCGGCGTATTAATAGCGGCGTGGATCTCCCTGGCGACCTATACAGTTGCGGCGTTCCTGCTCCTAGCCAAAGTGGCGAGATGGAGGCAGATATGATCTATTTAAGCCTAAACGGCTTGCCCTCGTAGAGTATCTTCTTCGCCAGGTCCGGCGCGATCTTCTCCAAGTCGTCTTTGATCGATTTAAGGAACTCCACGTCGTCCTTCTCGTTCCTCAGCTCGTCGGGGAGCATCCTCGGTATCTCCTCTATTATGGGATACCATCTGCCGCAGGTGGGGCAGTATATCACGCCGGTCTCTATCTCCCACCTATGGCATTCCTCGCATGGAAGCGTGTCGGGCTTGGGGTGCTCCTTTATCTTGAGATCTCTATACGCGCAGTATTCCTCGCAGAAAGGCTTCCTAGGCCACGTGTATTGCCTCTCGGGGTGCTCAGTCCTCTTTATGACTATAAGCTTGAGGGGGAAGGTCTTGTCGTAGGGACAAGCCAAGACGTCCATCAGCCTGTATTTCATACGGCCCTAGATGTGACGAATTAATAAAGTTTAGGCGTTCTCGACGCGCCGATTAGACGAATCCATTAGATACTAAGCTTTCCAGCGCCTTCTCGAGAGGTCTCCTCGAGGTGAGGATCAACAAGACGGCGTAAAACACAGCTGAGATATAGAGGCCGGCTCTCGGCGATCCCACGGCCGCGACGCCGGCGACGAAGGACGTGAACGCGGATAGGCTCAGTGCCATGGTCCTCAGCCCTATCCTCATGGGCCACGTGTGCTCCCCTCCTATTTGGTAGGGCGATATCAAGGCGAAGAGATAGGCGTATATGGCGGCGAAAGCCGGCGTCTGGCCCAACGCGGCGATGGCCACGCCGGCTCCATACCTAGAGCCTAGGAGCCACGCAACTACGCCGGCCGAGGCTAAAGGCGATAAGAACACGCTTGTAGACGCCGCGATTCCTAAGAGCATATGCCTAAAGTACCTGGGGCCGAGCGCAGCCGCCGAGATCCACAGCCGCTCGTTGGCGACCGCGCTAGCGCCCATGAGAGATGCCGATGCGGCCGAGGCGGCGAAGACTGCTATGATCGCAGGGATGGGGCTACGGTATGTTAGCTCGGCCAGTAGGTATAGAGCCGAAGCCACGGCTACGGCCAACACAGCGCGCCCCATGCCGAATCTGCTCGTTCTGAACTGCATGCCTCCCCAGACCCCGCGCCCTATGGTGCTGAGGTTGTACAACCTCAGGAGATATACGGCCTTGACGGGCCCCACGCCCCTGAAGGAAAGCTCGCCGCTTGTTACCTCAGCGCCTCCGGTAAGCAAGGCATAGTTCTCCGGACGCCTCAGCTCCCGGACGGCCAGAGCCGATAGTACGGTCGTGGAGATCGTAGCCGCGATGTACCCCATCCTCGATCCGAGGAGAGCCGCGCCGGGCGAGTAGGAGAAGCCGAAGATAGGAGAGATAAGCCAAAGCCCTAGAAGCATAGCGACAAATCCCCTCAGCCTTAAGGGGAATCTATAGAACAAAACGGATGTGGAGACGGCGAAAGCCGTCAATAAGATCGACGACAAGAGGGAGCCCACTAGGCCTAAATAGGGCACGAGAAGCGTCATGCTGATCACATAGAGGAAGAAAGGCCAATAGAGCAACAACTGAGCGACGTAAAGAGACGACGCCAACGCCAGCCTGTCCACCGGCATCTGCAACAAGAAATCCACGTCAGCTCTAAGTATGAGGGGCCCTCCTCCCAGCACGGCTAACGCCGAGACCACCGCAACTATGGCTATAGACAGCTGAGCGAAAAGCGCAAGGCCCAGCTTCGGGGCGAAGAGCGCTTGTAGAGCTATATAGATTGTGCTGATCGCCAGCAGGATCACATAAGGCGTGGTGAAACGCGATTTGACGATGAGAATCAACAACTTCACGGCCCCCCTCTGATAAGCTCAGCTACAGCGAGCTCGAGACCTTTCTCGCGGGCGCCGGGCACCTCCTCAAGAGTACCGCTCCACACGATCCTCCCGCCCGATATCACCAACACCTCGTCGGCGAGGCGCCCAGCTACTGACAATATATGGGTCGAGACCAACATCGTGGCGTCGAGCGAATCCAGAAGCGACACGACGGCCTCCTGGGCAGGTATGTCGAGGTAGTTGAGAGGCTCGTCTAGCAGCAAGACCTTGGGTCTATGCACGAGAGCCATGGCTATAGCTAGCCGCTGCCTAATGCCTCTAGATATGGAGGAAGCCCTATATCGCAGAAAACGCCTTAGCTCAAGCACCTCGACCAGCTCATCTACCCAACTCCAGTCGGAAACGCCGCGTAGAGCCGCCGCATACTCCAAGTTCTCCCTCACGGTAAGAGCTAGATAAGGCTCGGGATCCTCCGGAAGGTAGCCGGAGATCCTCCTGGCCTCATCGGACCCCGCCTCGAAGCCGCCTAGATACGCCTTGCCTCTATCAGGTTTGAGCAAACCCGCCAGAATCTTAAGCGTAGTCGATTTGCCCGCCCCGTTTGGGCCCAGAAGGGCGGTCGCGCTACCGCACGCGACCTCGAAGGAGACTCCATCAAGCGCCATCACGTCGCCATAACGCTTGACGAGCCCCTTCGCCGAGATACATGCCACTTTAGGATCGAAGTG
>CAYFGI010000062.1:0-7742 GCA_964342785.1 uncultured Thermoproteaceae archaeon | reverse complement strand
GCGATATTTTTAGATGGGATAATTGACGTGACTCCTCTCGAGTTCGCTGGGATCGTCGCGCAGATATACGCGATAGAGAACCCGCTGGGGAAGCTCGGCCTTGTGGGCGAGATGGCCATGGATAAACCTCAAGAGTTCAGGAGGGCCTTGAGGGCTATGGCGATAACCGTCATGGTTCTATCTGCCGTGTTCTCGCTTGTGGGAGGCCCCCTCCTCTCGGCGTTGAACGTAGATCTCGTGGGCTTCAAGATAGCGGGCGGCGTCATCATACTGTCGACGTCTATAGTCACGTTGGTCCATGGAAGCACGACTACGTTGGGAGGAAGGCTGGAGGAAGCCGCCGTGGTGCCTCTCGCGACTCCGCTCATAGTGGGGCCCGGCACCATGACCACGTTGATACTCTACTCCTCTATGTACGGCCCTCTCCTCACGCTACTGGGCGCGTTGACGGCCTCTGCTCTTTCGGTGGCCACGCTCTATGCAGGCGCCCGGCTGGTGAAGGCGTTTGGCCCCATCCCGGCGAGGGCTCTCGGCAGGTTCATGGCGTTGATAATCGCCACTACGGGCACGGAGTTGATACTCTCCGGCGTGTCGCAGTATGTCGCGGAGCTACGCGCTTAGGGTATACCTCAGCCCCTCCGACTTGGAGCCGGCGGTCTCGGCTCTGGGCAGGGTGCTCTACGTCTATGCCGACACCCCCGCGTTTCGGCAGAGGCAGGGCTGGGTGTTCGTGAGGCGGGCGCCCGGCCTCGACGGGCTGGTCGACGCCTTGAAGTTCGGCCTGCAGTTCGCTCCGGAGTTGCTGGGCTTCGAGGCCTCTATCGTCGAGGTTTTCGACGTGGAGGAGCTGGAGCTGTTGAGGGGGCTGAGCCCGAGCTCCTTGGGGCAGGTATTCGCCGTATTTAAGGGAAGCCGCGAGGAGCTCGACGCGATCCGCGCCAAGCGCCTCGAATGCGGCGGCGTTGTTTGCTATGAATTTGAATCAATCGCATAACACAATAATTATTAAATTATTTAATTTATATGAATTATTACTTATTATATTTAGCTAATATCCTATTTTTAAGTATAAGAAACTGTGGACTTAGATTAATGGGAAAATATAAATATGCACATTTGCAAAAATAGTAATGGTAGAAATCAGCTTTTTGGTCGGCGGGCCGCAAGGCAAGGGTGTAGAGACCGCGTCCATTATGCTGATATATGCGGTGGGCTCCGCCGGGTATTACGTATACGGCAGAAGGGAGTTCTGGTCCAATATTGCCGGCGGTAGACATAGCTACTTCGTGGGGAAGATCGGCGAGAGGTGGCCGCCCGGAGGTATTAAGAACAAGGTGAGGCTGGCTCTGCTCATGGACGGCCACTCGGTGTTCGAGCACATATTCCATATCGAGCCGGGAGGCGTGGCGGTCTATAACACGGAGGAGGACAGCAAAACTCTCGATTCTTTCACGATGATGTCGAGAACCGCGCAGGAGAGGCTGGGCGATTTCTTCAAGAAACGAGGCATGGAGCCTACCGTCAAAAGCGCCGTGGAGTACATGAAGTCACAGGGGGTTAAGATAGTGGGGCTGCCCTTCAATAAGATACTGTTGGACATAGGGCGAAAGATAGGCGTCACGTCGCCCGTCTTGTTGTCCCGCTTCGTGAACACCTTGGTGGTGGCGGTGGGGGCGTCCCTCCTGGGCCTCCCGGTGGATTACGTGGAGAGGGGGGTCGCGTTCGCTCTGGGCAGGAAGAAGGAGGTCATAGAGCAGAACAAGATGGTGGCGGCCGAGGTGGCCAAGCTCGTGACGGAACGCGTCGAGACGCTGACGCCGAGGACCCCCGAGGTCAAGCGGATCTACTGGAACGGCAACGAGGCTGTGAGCGTAGGCAAGATAATGGGCGGCGTCAGGTTCATATCGTTCTACCCCATCACGCCCTCCACCGACGACCCCATGTTCGCCGAGAGGAAGCTGCCCTACCCCGTCCTCCCCGTCACGGAGGAGCTCAAGGCCATGGAGCGGGTCGGCGCCGTGGTCCTCCAGACTGAGGACGAGCTGGCCGCCATAGCTGCAGCCGCCGGCGCGGCCATGGCGGGGGCTAGATCCGCCACTGCGACCTCGGGGCCCGGCATGAGCTTGATGGCCGAGACTATATCCATGTTGGGCATGGCCGAGCTGGGGGTCGTGTTGACGCTCTGGTCTAGAGCCGGCCCGAGCACCGGGCTGGCCACCAGGACGGGTCAACACGATCTGTTCTACTCCATATTTATCGGCCACGGCGAGTTCCCCAAGATAGTCATAGCCAGCGGCGATCTAGAGGAGGCTTTCTACGACGCCATAAAGGCCGTGAATTGGGCCGACAAGTACCAAGTGCCCGTGATACATCTAGTCGACAAGGACCTCTCCAACACCTTCGCCATAATGCCGGTCCCCGATCCCTACTCGGTCAAGATAGAGAGGCCTCAGCCCGTGGTCTTCCCGGAGGAGAGAAACGCCAATAGATACGAGATAACCGAGGACGGGCTTCCCGTGAGGTACCTCCCAGGCGTATCCAAGGCGGTGTACCACGTCGTATCGTTGGAGCACGATCCGGAGGGAGATCCGGACGAGGACGCCGAGATGGTCAAGAAGATGTACGATAAACGCATGAGGAAGATAGAGACCATGTTGAGGGAGATACCGGATGAGGATAAGGTGAAGTACTACGGGCCTCCTAACGCCGATACCGTCATAGTCTCCTGGGGCACCACCAAGCTGCAGATACTCTCCGCGCTTGAGAAGCTTGGAAACGTGGGGTTCCTCCAGTTGAGGCTTCTCTACCCGTTCCCGGCGGATCTAGTAAGGAGGCGCTTGGAGGGCAAGAGGACTTTGTTCATAGAGGGCAACTACACGGCGCAGAGCTCCATGTTGGTCAGGATGTATACAGGCATATCGGCCGACGCCGTTGCGGTCAAGTACAACGGCAGACCTATCACTACGGACGACGTGTTGGAGGCGTATGAACGCTTCACGAAAGGCGAAAAAAGAATAGTGCTTGAGTGGGACCTATGACGGCCTCCACAGTTAAGGTATCTCTGAAGAGAACGCCGCAGGACTACAAGTGGACCAAGCCGCCCGAGTGGTGCCCCGGCTGCGGCCATTTCGGCATATTGCAAGCCTTGTTACAAGTATTCGCCGAGCTGGACATGGACCCGACTAGGACGGTCCTCGTATCGGGGATAGGTTGTAGCAGCAGATTGCCGCACTACGTGAGGACTGTGTCGGCCCACACCATACACGGAAGAGCGATACCCTTCGCGATAGGCCTTAAGCTCGCCAACCCCAACCTCGAGGTCATCGTCGTGGGAGGCGACGGCGATCTCTTCGCGATCGGAGGCAACCACATCTTGGGCGCAGGCCGTAGAAACGTCGATTTCACCGTGATATTGATGGACAACGCCGTCTACGGCTTGACGCGCGGCCAGGCCGGGCCGACGTTGCCGCTGGGCATGCAGCCCAAGGCTTTATCCAAGCCGAATCCACACGCCGATCTCAACCCGCTGCTCGTAGCGCTCGCGTCCGGCTTCACGTTCATCGCGAGGGCGTATAGCTACGACATAAAGTACACAGCTAAAATAATCAAGGAGGCGATACTACATAAAGGCTCGGCGATAGTCCAGATCTTCAGCCCCTGCGTGACCTACAACAACATAATGACGAGGGAGTGGTACGAGAAGAGGGTCTACAAGCTCGACAACGATCCCACGTGGGATCCCGTGGTGCACGACGAGAAGGAAGATTACGAGAAGAGGAAACGCGCCATAGAGAAGATACTGGAGCCCGATCGGTTCGCTCTCGGCATACTGTATAAGAACGAATTAATACCGACGTTCGAGGAGAGATACGCCTCGATGTATGACCCCAACTACGCCAAGATCCCGCCGGCGCTCCAGCCAGTAGAGAAAGATGGGAAGTCCATAATAGATTTCTATAGATTGATGGCAGATAGAATATTATAATTTTTTATTCAGGTCTTTATTCTATATTTTTCCCAAGGGCTCTCGCTAAAGCCCTAGCTTTCTCCATAAGTTCACCGAATTGAGCGAAGGTGAGCTGTTGCGCCGCGTCGCTCAACGCCTTATCGGGCTGCGGATGGACCTCCACTATCAGCCCGTCGGCTCCAGCGGCTAATATGGCCAAGGCGAGCGGTATCACGAAGCGGCGATCGCCAGCGGGATGGCTGGGGTCGCCTATAACCGGCAGATGGGTCGCTTGCTTGGCGTAGGCTATAGCGCCGACGTCTAACGTGAATCTAAGCGTCTTGTCGAAGGTCCTTATCCCGCGCTCCACCAACACCACGTCGCCGTTTCCGTGAAGCGCTACATACTCGGCAGCCGCCAGCCATTCATCTACGGTGTTGCCGAAGCCGCGCTTGAGGAGGACGGGCTTGCCGGCGCGGCCTAGCTTCTTCAAGAGCGAGAAGTTCTGCATGTTCCTAGCGCCGATCTGTAGAGCGTCGGCGTATTTAGCCACCAACGGTATGTCCTGGGGGTCCATCACCTCGGTGACCACGGGCAACCCGGTCGCCGCCCTGGCTTCGGCTAGCAACTTGAGGCCCTCCTCGCCGAGGCCCTGGAAGGTATATGGCGAGGTTCTCGGCTTGAAGGCGCCTCCCCTCAACGCATGTGCGCCCATCTCCTTGACGGCCTTGGCGGCCGCCAGTATCTGGTCTCTGCTCTCCACGGCGCAGGGCCCGGCTATCACGAACACCTTCCCCTCGACTATCTCCCTATCGCCTATCCTAACGGGCGTGGGGTCTTTCTTCCACGCGCGGGATACCAGCTGGTACTCGCCCTTTAGGTCTACCTCCACGTCGGCTTTAACGGGCGGATTGATCTTGACGTTAGGCGGCGTGGTCACTATATAGTAACCCCAGGCCTCTATATACCATGAGGGGACGCCCTCCTTATCGAGGTGTTCCTTCAAGATCTTGGCCCTTTCGGCGTCTCTGAAGGCGTAAAGCATATCCGGGGTTCCAAGAATCTATATAAATCTTCGGCGGGACTTCTTAATAAACCAATAGTTTACGCCATGGGGTTCGATCTAATCGTTAAGAACACCGTCGAGATCGTCACGGAGGAGGAGGTGAGGGCGAGGATAGGCGGCAGAGCCTACGTCGGCTACGAGCCCGTTTGGCCGGTACACGTCGGCTGGCTCATATGGATGTATAAGGCGCGGGATCTCGTGGAGGCTGGGTTCGAGGTGATCCTCCTCGAGGCGTTGTGGCACGCTTGGATCAACGATAAAGGCGATCTGCAGACCCTAGAGGGGCACGCGGCTAAGATACGGGAGCTCGCCGGGAGGATATCGGGGAAGTTTAAGTTCAAGGACGGAAGGGAGCTCGCCGCAGATCCGAGGTATTGGGAGCTCGTCGTGAGGGTCGCTAAGTCTACGTCTGTGGCGCGTATAAGGAGGGCTATACCCATAATGGGGAGGAGGCAGGAGGAGGTGGAGCTGGATTTCTCCAAGCTCCTCTACCCGGCGATGCAAGTCGCCGATATCTTCTACCTAGATGTCGACGTGGCGCTTGGAGGGCTCGATCAACGGAGGGCCCACATGCTTGCGCGCGACGTAGCCGAGAGGCTGGGCCTCAAGAAGCCCTCGTCTATCCACACGCCTATCGTCACGTCCCTCAGCGGCGTCGGGAGGATGGAGGGCACGAGCAGAGAGATCGACGAGATGCTTGCGCTGTATAAGATGTCTAAATCGCGGCCGGGCTCCGCTATATATGTGACAGATCCGCCGGAGGAGGTGGCCAAGAAGATCTGGTCGGCCTACTGCCCTCCGAGGGAGGTGGAGTTCAACCCTGTGTATGAACTCGCGGCGTATCTGCTCTTGCCCTACTGGGGCCCCCTCGAGATAGGCGGGAGGAGGTATGAGGACCCGAAGGCTCTCGCCGAGGACTACAAGAACGGCGTCGTCCAGCCGCAGACGCTCAAGCAGACCGTGGCAGATGGGCTCATCGATATGCTTTCGAAGATCTGGCGTTAGCCGTACGCCATAACGTGGAAGCCGGCGGCGAGGAGCCGGAACGCGGCTTGGCCGGGATAAGTCCACCGTTGAGGTTTAGTATATCGTTGATGAAAAAGCCGTGATCTTAGTTCTAGCCGAGGCAGCTTTAGAGCTCGTGCCGCGGGAGATATGGCGGCATCCGGCCGTGGTGCGAGACGCCAGAAGGCGCGGTAAGGAGCCGGGGCGGATTTTGCTGGACAGAGCTAGACACCACGAGGCCATGGCGGCGTTGCGCGGATCCGAGAGGCGGGGGAGGCCCGACATAGCGCATATGTGTATATTGGCTTTCCAATACTCGATCTTGAACGCGGTGGGGAGAGGCCTTATGGCGATCCACACGATAGGCGATGTGGTGATCAAGATGAGGCCCGACGTAAGGCCGCCTAAGAACTACAACAACTTCGTCGGCTTGATGGAACAACTGCTCGCCGAGGGGCGCGTGCCGCCGCAAGGCGAGCCCTTGATGACCGCGGAGAGGAAGACGTTGCGGGGGTTGTTGGAGGAGCTGGGCGGGCGGTGGGTGGTGCTGCACGAACGTGGACGTCGCGTGGATCCTCAGACGTTAGGCCGGCTTTTAGCCGACTCCGTCGTTGTCGTCGGCGGGTTTCCCCACGGCGATTTCAAGAACAAGTGGGTGCTTGAGGAGGCCGTAGACATCTATAGGATTGGGGATAGGCCTCTAGACGCTTGGCAGGTCGTCGCCAGGGCCGTCACCTTGGCCGAGATAGCCCTAGGCCTTATTTAAGCCTCTAAGTGTTCTAAGCCAAGTGGCTATGGATTCGCCGCCTGCCACCAGCTTATTGCGGATCAAGTAGTATTGGCTGACTACCTTCCTCTCCACGAGCCACGCCGCGAACATGTTTACAAGCACTCTTTCGCCGCCTCTCTTCAACATGCCCATGGCGTAATCGACAACGTAGTCCTTGGCCACCGGGTTCCCCTTAGCCGCGGCGTCTTTGGCGCGGGCTAGGAGCAGTTTTGGCCCCATATCCTCCAGCCATCTCCTGAACTCGGGCAGCTCCTTCTGGAAGGCTCGAGCTATAGGCGTCTGCGAAAACCTATCCCAGTAGCGGTTGAGCTCGTCTGCAATCATTCTATCCTCGGCCATGGGAAGGCGCGATTTAATATCATTTAAACATTTCATTGCGTGGATAAGAGGAAGCTAGCCGCCATGATAGACTCCTTGCCTGGATTCTCTAGGCCTAAACTCCGCCTAGAGCAGTACACGACGCCGGGCGATATAGCGGCAACCATAGCGTGGACTATGTATATGCGCGGCGAACTCGACGCGGGGTGGACCGCGGATCTCGGATGCGGCACGGGGAGGCTGGCGTACGCCGTCTCGGCGCTCGGCGGGAGGGCTGTTTGTATCGATATAGATCCGGACCCGCTCGAGGTGGCGAGAGGGCTCGGCCTAGACGCCGCTCTCTGCGACGCCAGATTGCCTTGCGTCAAGAAAGGCGTTAAGATAGTCATGAACCCGCCCTTCGGCGTCTGGCGTCCTCACGCAGACGTCGAGTTCCTGAGGGGGGCCTCCGAGGTTGCGGACGTGATATACACGATCCATAAGTACGCCACCAGAGAACATATCGAGAAAGTAGCGAAGACGTTGGGCTACGATCCGCTCCTCCTCGATGTAGCCGTCATAACTATCCCGCCCATGTATAGACACCATAGGAAGAGGGCCCACAAGGTGGAGGTGGC
>CAYFGI010000061.1:0-7827 GCA_964342785.1 uncultured Thermoproteaceae archaeon | reverse complement strand
AGATCGCTACCTTCGCGGAGGCGAAAAATCTGGGTTTTTCAACGCCTCGGCCACCGCTTCGAGCAACGGAGCGTATAAGCTCCCCTTCCTCCTCAGAGCCGCCGCGGCCTTGTCCGCGGCCTTGGCGGCTAGCCTCGCCACGGCTGGGTGCGGGCCGTGCCTAGCCAGGAACCTCAACATGACGGCTAGATGATCAGGTAGCTCGCCTCGCGGCGGCTTGAAGCCCCTTGAGGAATATATCGAGAGGAGCTTCGCGAGCGCCGGCCCTCTCCTGCGGCTATCGCCGTAAATATAGTAGGTAGCGTATAGGTTCGAGTCCTTGGAGAAATCGAAGGCCTCCACGTAGGCCTCTTGGAGCTTCAATAAGTCCGCCCGCCTGGCCGAGTCTATGAACTCCTTCAACGCCTCGGCGGCCCTCGGCGGCAGCTCGGAGGCTGTCCTCTCGGCTTCGGCCAGCCTCTCCCCCACGTCTGGGCCCGGGTATTCCAACAACGCCGCGAGCGCCTCTATTGCGGCCATGACATCCCGCCTTTGCTCACCTTTATCTTGATCCTGCCGTTGTTCTGTTGCCTCAACTCGGGCACGGCCTCTCTGAACTGCTCGTAGCCGCACATGCCTTGCTCCACGTAGGGGTTGAGCATATGCTCCTTATGCGATTTAGGTATCACGTACCTCTCCTCGTATTTAGCGACGGCAAGCAATCTGTGCATCTCCACGGCGTCCTTCTCGGTGAGCCCGACCTCCTTGAGGGCGTCGGCGTTGGGCGAGCCTAGGCGTAGGCTCCTCATGTATATCCTGACGGCCAGCAGCTTCTTCAAGGCGGTCCTCACAAGCTCCTCGTTGCCCGCCGTGAACATGTTGGCCAGATACCTTATGGGTATCCTCAACTTGTCCACCTTGGGGAAGACGTCCTCCGGCGCGGCCTCGCCGAGCTCCTCGCCCTCGAAGAGGCGCAACACGGGGCTCAACGGCGGTATGTAGAACACCATGGGGAGCGTCCTGTACTCTGGGTGCAACGGGAAGGCGACGCCCCATTTCTTAACGAACTTATAGGCCGGCGATCTCCTCGCCGCCTCTATCCAGTCCTCCCAGACGCCGTTCTCCACGGCGTTTTTGACCACCTCGGGATCCTCAGGGTCCATTATTATCGAGAGCTGGGCCTCGACGAGCTTCTTGGGGTCCTCCACGGAGGCTGCCTTTTTGACGGCGCTGGCGTCGTAGAGGAGTATCCCTATGTACCTTATCCTCCCCACGCAGGTCTCGGAGCATACCGTGGGCAGGCCGTTCTCGATCCTCGGGTAGCAGAAGGTGCACTTCTCGGCCTTGTGGGTCCTCCAGTTGAAGTAGACCTTCTTGTAGGGGCAGGCCGACACGCAGAACCTCCAGCCGCGGCATCTGCTCTGATCGACGAGCACTATGCCGTCTTCCTCCCTCTTGTAGATCGCGCCGGAGGGACACGCGGCGACGCACGGGGCGTTGAGGCAGTGGTTGCATATCCTGGGCAGATAGAACATGAAGGTGTGCTCCAGCTCCCATTGTATTTCGCGTTCAAGCCCCTTGAGGTTGGGGTCTTGCGACGCTATGTCGGGAGCCCCGGCCAGATCGTCGTCCCAGTTGGGGCCCCACTTGGGCTCCAGCTCGCGTTTAGTGATGAGCGATATCGGCTTGGCCACCGGCTGCGCCTCGCCTTGCTCGGCCTCCACGAGCTTCTCGTAGTCGTAGGTCCAGGGCTCGTAGTAGTCGTCTATCGTGGGGAGGTACGGGTTGTAGAATATCCGCAACAGCCTGGAGATCCTCCCGCCTATCCTCAGCCTCAGCTGGCCGTCTTTTAGCTCCCACCCTCCCCTGTACTTATCTTGATCCTCCCACCTCCTCGGGTAGCCCACGCCGGGGCGCGTCTCCACGTTGTTCCACCACATGTACTCGGCGCCGGGCCTATTGGTCCACGTGTTCTTACACGTTATGCTACACGCATGGCAGCCGAGGCATTTATCCAAGTTCATCACCATCGAGATGTGGGCGAGGACCCTCATGGCCCCAACCTCCTGACCATCACTACTTCGTCCCTCTGCGTGCCGGTGGGGCCGTAGTAGTTTATGGCCCAGCTGAGCTGCGCGTAGCCTCCGACCATCAAGGTCGGCTTGACCCTGACCCTCGTGGCGCTGTTGTGGACGCCGCCGGGCTTCCCGGTCAGCTTGGAGACGCCTACGTTGACGGTCCTCTCCTGGGCGTGGTACATTATGGCGACGCCGCGAGGTATCCTCGAGGTCACCACGGCCCTCGCAACTATCACGCCGTTTCTGTTGAATACCTCTATCCAATCGTTGTCCTTTATGCCGGCCTCCTCTGCGTCCTTGTAGTTTAGCCACACGACGGGCCCTCCTCTAAACAGCGTCAGCATGATCTGGTTGTCCATATACGTGGAGTGTATCTGCCACTTGCCGTGGGGGGTCAGGTAGCGTAGGACCAAGGCCTTGCCCTCGACCTTCGGCTCCTCGCCCGACACGAACGGCTTTATGTACACGCTGAGGGGCGGCTTGTAGGTGGGCAGCTCCTCGCCGAAATCCCTGAACCATTCGTGGTCTAGGTAGAAGTGTTGCCTGCCGGTCAAGGTCCTCCACGGCACCAGGTCCTCCACGTTCAGCATGAACGGGACGTAGGTCCTCCCCTCCCCCTCCTTCCCGCTCCAGACGGGGCTCTTCAAGACCCTTCTGGGCTGCGCCACTATGTCGTCGAAGTGTATCACGACGCCTCTCTCCTCCTCGCCGAGATGCGCGAGGTCTAAGCCGGTCCTCTCGCTCAAGGCCTTGTAGGCCTTGTAGGAAACCTCGCCGTTGGTGACGCTGGAGAGATGCAGTATCGCCTCGGCCGCTTGCTTGTCGGCCTCTATGAGCGGATGGCCGTGCTCGTCGACGCCGTTGATCTTGGCGAGCTCGGCGTATTGCTCCTTGAGATCCCACGTCAAGCCCTTGATGGCCACCGAGTCTCTGAGCAACGGGCCCACCGTGACGAACTTGTGGTACACGTCGCAGTAGTCCCTCTCGACCACCGAGAATCTAGGCTCCGACGCGGCCCCGGCTATCTCGCCCGGCGTGTCGTGGAGCAAGGGGGTCACGACCACGTCCTTGACCTTGCCCAGATGTTTACAGGCAAGCTCCGAGAACCTCTTGGCCAACGCCTTGAATATATCCCAGTCGGTCCTCGCCTCCCACGGCGGGGCTATCGCCGGCGTGAAGGGATGTATGAAGGGATGTAGGTCGGTGGTGCTTAGATCGTACTTCTCGTACCAAGTGGCCGCGGGGAGCACTATATCTGAATAAAGCGCCGAGGTGCTCATCCTGAACTCCAGCGTCACCACTAGATCCAGCTTGCCCGTAGGCGCCGGCTCGCGCCAGACGAGCTCCTTGGGCTTTATCAAGCCGTCTTTAGCCATGACCGAGCTGTCGGCGCCGAGGAGGTGCTTCAACGTGTACTCGTGGCCTTTGCCGCTGGCGGCGAGGAAGTTGGCGCGCCATATGAACAAGATCCTCGGGAAGTTCTCCGGAGCGTCGGGGTCCTCCACGGCGAACTTCAGCTCGCCTCTCGCTATCTTCTCCTTTACATATTTAACCACCTCCTCGTCGCTCTTGGCGCCCGCCCTCACGGCCTCTTCGTAGAGCTTGATGGGGTTGGCGTTCAGCTGGGGGTAGAAGGGCAGCCACCCCCTCTTTACCGCAACGACGTTGTAATCCACCGGGTGTTCGTAGACGGCCTTCACGGCTATGGCGCCGGCGGGCAGATCCTCGTAGCGGTATTGATCCGCGTGGATGTAGACCCACGAGGGGGTGTTCTGCTGCCTCGCCGGCCTCACCCAATCCAGCGCGAAGGCTATATGCGACCAGGAGTCTAGAGGCCTCACCTTCTCCTGCCCCACGTAGTGGGCCCAGCCGCCTCCCCTCACCCCGACAGTGCCCAGCAGTATGAGCATCGAGATCACGGCCCTATATATGAGGTCCGCGTGGAACCAATGGTTGACGCCTGGCCCTATTATCACCATGGACTTCCCCCTTGTGAGCTCGGCGTTTTTGGCGAACTCCCTCGCCACCCTTATGGCGATCTTCCTATCGACGCCTGTTATCGCCTCCTGCCACGCCGGCGTGAACGGCTTCAGGTCGTCGTAAGACGCGGGGTAGTCGCCGGGAAGCCCTCTGTTGACCCCTACGTGTGCCAGGAGGAGGTCGTACACTGTGGTCACCAAGAGCTCGCCCTTGTTAGTCCTCAGACGCTTCGCCGGCACCCCCCTTACGAGCGGCCGAGGTCCCCCCTCGTCGAAATAGTAGGTCTTGACCAACGCGACCTCGTCGTGGAGGCCCAACAACGTGAGGGCGGGATCTATGGCTCTGCCCGTGAGGGAATCCTCCAGCTTTAAGTTCCAACGCCCTTCGCCGCTCCACCTGAACCCTATGCTGCCGTTCGGCACAGCGAGTTGCCCGGTGGACGCGTCGAGGACCACGGTCTTCCACTCGGCGTTCTTAACGTCGAGGCCTAGATCCGAGGCCCTTAGGAATCTACCGGGCCTATACGCATCGCCTTCCTTCTCCAAGACCACCAGGAACGGCAGGTCGGAGTATTTCTTCACGTACTCCACGAAGTAGGGCACCTGCCTATCGACGTAGAACTCCTTCAATATCACGTGCACCATGGACATTGCCAGAGCCCCGTCGGTGCCGGGCCTGGGGGCCACCCAAAGGTCGGCGAATTTCGTCACGTCCGTATAATCCGTCGTTATCACGACCACCTTGGTCCCGTTGTATCTAGCCTCCGAGAGGAAGTGGGCGTCGGGCGTCCTAGTCATGGCCAAGTTGGTGCCCCAGACGATGATGTACGTGGAGTTGTACCAATCGGCGCTCTCGTGGACGTCGGTCTGCTCGCCCCAGACCTGCGGCGACGCCGCTGGCAGATCGGCGTACCAATCGTAGAAGCTCAACATCACGCCGCCTATGAGCTCGAGGAACCTGGCGCCCGACGAGAAGCTCACCATGGACATGGCGGGTATCGGCGTGAAGCCGAATATCCTATCGGGGCCGTATTTCTTTATCGTGTAGACAAGCGCGGCCGAAATTATATCGAGCGCCTCATCCCACGAGGTCCTCACGAAGCCGCCTTTGCCTCTAGCGGATTTGTAGCGCCTCGACGCCTCGGGGTCCTCCACGATGGATCTCCACGCCTCCACGGGGTCGCCGTGTTTCGCCAAGGCCTCCCTCCAGAGCCTTAGGAGCTCCCCTCTGACGTAGGGGTATTTCACCCTCAGAGGGCTGTAGACGTACCAAGAGAAGGTGGCGCCTCTGGAGCATCCCCTCGGCTCGTACTCGGGCATGTCGGGGCCGTTGGTGGGGTAGTCCGTGGCTTGATGCTCCCACACTATTATGCCGTCCTTGACGTAGACCCTCCAGCTACAGGAGCCGGTGCAATTAACGCCGTGGGTCGAGCGGGCTACCTTGTCGTATTGCCACCTCCCTCTGTAGAGCTCCTCCCATTCTCTATCGGCCGTGTCCACCTCGCTCCAACCCTCGGCTATCTGCTCCTTGCTCTGGAAGTTGCGGAAGAGCTCCCTCAAGAAGTTGCGCTTGGTCATAGCCCCATCAGATACCTCCTAGCCCTTCTGTAGAGTATCCAGCCTCTCTTGAGGTAGAAGATGGGGTAGCTCCAGACGTGTACAAGCCTCGTGAAGGGCCACACTAGGAACACTAGGTACGCGAAGAACACGTGGAGCTGGAAGGTCAAAGGCGCCGAGGCCATCAACGAGGGGTCCGGCCTAAACGAGAGCACCGATCTGACCCAAGCGCCTATCGTGGTCCTGTACTCGTAGGGCCCCACGGTTAGGTTGTAGACGAGCGTGTTGTAGAGACCCAGGGTGGCCGTGATGATTATCAACACCAACACGAGGAGGTCCGAGGGATCCGTCGTAGCCCTCACGCGGGGGTTGGCCAGCCTTCTCAACAAGAGTATCCAAGCGCCTATATAGGCCGCGACGCCGGAGGCCCCTCCCAGCGCTATAGCGACCGTGTGGTAGGCCTCGTCGGATACGCCGAGGGCTAGGTCGACGCTACGCGGCACGAGCAGGCCTATTATGTGGCCGAGTATGACCACGAGGAAGCCCCAGTGGAAGAGCTGGGACCCAACGCCGAGCCATCTGGACTCCAGGAGCTCGCTGGATTTAGACGTCCAGCCGTAGGGATCCACGGCGTATCTATAGATATGGCCTCCGACGAACGTAGTGATCACCACGTAGGGCAACGCGGCCCAGAGCGCCAGAACTAGCGGCTGGATCATGGCCTCCTCTTGAACAAGACGTACGACAACAGTATGGAGGCTAGGCTCAAGGCCGTGAAGGCGAAGAAGCCGCGGGCGTAGCCGACGGGGCCCATGGCGGCGACGAAATAGCCCATGACGGGCGGCAACAAGAGGCCTCCCGCCGCGCCGAGCCCGCCGACCCATCCCGTGGCTCCTCCCACGGCCTCCGGGACGTATCTAGGCACCATCTTGAAGACAGCTGCGTTGGCGAGGCCCATGCCCGTCGCCATGATCACCATGCCGGCTATGCTCAGAGCCATCGAGTTGCTGAAGGCCATGATCAAACTGCCGACTAGAAGCACGACGTATGACGCCAGCGCGGTCCTCTCGCCGCCGTATCTATCGCTGATCCAGCCGCCGGGCACGCGGATCAACGCGGTGAGCAGAGAGTAGGCGACTCCGGACAACACGCCGGCTAGGGATAGGCTTACGCCGAGGTAGTTCGTCCAGTACGTGGGGAACCAGGAGGTCAAGGCTATGAACCCTCCGAAGGAGGTGAAATACGCCACCACCAGGGCCCAGGTCCTCCAGATCTTGGCGGCGGCCTTGAGGCTCTCCACGGCGGAGCCGCTGGGGAAGAGCTCCTCCCCCAGCCGCCTGGCGGCCTCCACTGCCTTCGCCCTATCGCCCAGCTTCTTGAGGAGCTGGAAGAAATAGGCGTCGTAGCCTATGGCTAGGAACACGAGGGCTGTGGCCAACAGAAAGATTGTCCAAGCCACGTAGGCCCCGACTAGGCCCAACGCGGGGAGGACGAAGGGGAGTATGGCGGTGAAGATGCCGGGAGCCGTGTTGCCGAAGCCGGCGTAGGCCCCCAGCGCGAAGCCCTGCCGCCTCTGGGGGAACCAATAGGAGACGTAGGCTATGCCCGAGGCGAATATCGATATGCCGGTCCCGGCGAGGGCGCCGAAGAGGAGCAACAAGGCGTAGCCCAAGCCCGGCGAAGAGATGGAGCGATCCAGTATCGCCTTGACCGTCGCGATCAAGCCGATCATGCCGACCAGCGCGATGGCGAATTGAGTCAATATCACCTTCCTCCCGCCGTATTTATCGACGAGCGCGCCGAAAGGTATCCTGAGGAGCGAGCCCGTCAACGTGGGTATCGCCACCAGCCAAGCCACCTCCACTATGGAGAGCCTCAATATCGGCGTCAAGGTCTTCACCGTGATGCTGAACAACGCGACGGCGGCAAAACCGCCGAAGAAGGCTATGGTGCCAGCTATGAGCCCCAAGGTTGGGCTCCCCCGCACATTTAGATCCGACATGGCGAGAAGTAGTAGAGAGCTGTCATATAATTTCTGGTTAACCCCGTTAACCTCCTCAACGGATTTCTATTATCCGGAGGTCGCCAACCGCTTATGCTACGTCTCGTCGTAGGGCTTGAGGGACGCCGATCCGCTCCGAGAGGTCCTTGTAGAGGCAGGGAGGCTCGCGGAGGGGCTGTTCGTGAGCGAGCGATATCTGTCGTCGAGCGGGCCTCTGCGGAGCTGGCGCCGG
>CAYFGI010000060.1:0-7975 GCA_964342785.1 uncultured Thermoproteaceae archaeon | reverse complement strand
GGCGTTGTTGCAGTCGTTAACGCAGAGCGTAGGCCCTCCGAGTAGATCTATTCTTATATACTTCGAGGCCTCGCGGCGCAGGAAGTCGAAGACGTTTGTGTAGACTATATCGCTGTGGTTGAAATCCTTGAAGAGGACCAGGTAGTTATACGCCACGGACCAGGCCGAGTAGGGATCGGCTCTCGTCCGGACGCCGTATTGCAATAGATCCACCTTGGGGGGTTCCGGCCTCATCTTGGCGAGCCTTTTGGCTATCTCGGCGGCGAAGCTGACGGCTTCGTCGTCGATCTCCTTGTCGAGGGGGCTGTGGTATATATTCCATGTGTCCTCCAGGGACGATATGGTGACGGCGGGGAGGCCCCTCACCTCGTAGTTCAACGAGTCGAAATCCGCGCGGGGGTATTCCACGGGCAGAAGCCCCTTCACGGCCTCCGCGAGGTAAGGCATGGCGTAGGCCTTGGGGGAGCCGACGCCCGCCACGTCTATGTTCACGAGTAGGGAGGGGCGCCATCTGTTGAAATAGGCGAGGGATCCCCACGCCCAGTACAACGAGGGGACGTGGGGCCCCGTTCCCTCCTCTGCTGTGAAGAGCCCCAATGCGGCTTGGTAATCCTCGGCGGCTAGATCGAGGAAGGCCATCACGGCGGCCTCGAGCCCCCCGCAGTTATCGGAACCCCCGTACAGCCAATGGTCGTAATGCGCGGAGATCATGGGCGTGTCCTCGAAGGAGTTCATCGCTATGATGTTATAGGAATAGGCCACCCTGGCCTCCACGGCCAGCTCGAGGCGAGCTCTTTTGCCCAAGGCCTTCTCGACCTCCGGCGGGGCGCTGGCGGCCGGTATGGGGGGCGGCGCGGCGTCGTACTTGAATCCGAGCTCGTCGGTGACCACTATCCTTCTCTGTGGATGTCCGTAGAACACCACGGCGGATGCGCCGCGCCTAGCGGCTTTGATCACGACGTACTTCGCGTCGTTAACATCTTGCGGGAAAGGCGCGAGGACTATGTTGCCCTCCACATCGCCATCGATGCCGACAAGCCTTCCCTCATACGCGCCTCCTTTGGAATACGGCATAGCCAAGACCTCGTAAACAACCCCGTCTATTTCCAGCCTAGAGCCCTTGTCCCTCCAGTAGAGGACCTCCACCGGGGAGAACTGGAGCCACACGTTGGGTATATCGAGGATCGAGGCTATGAAGTTCAAGAAATCTCTCTCCTCGGGCGAGCCCGCCACCAAGTCCTTATACTCCATGCACCTCCTGGCTAGATCGCCCACGCGTTGAATCGAGCGCGTTTTTAAAACAAGCCGGCGGCGGGGCCGGCCCTTAAAGATTTAAAAACGTCCCCGTCCTTAGCGTATAGGCGAGAGGGCTGATGGTTGACGACATGAACCCGGCATGATCGATGACGGCATCGCCTATTTGAAGTGATTGCTTATAAGCTCCCAGTCCTCTCTGCTTAGACGCCAGCCCAAGGCCCCTGCGTTCTCCTTGACGTGCTCCTTGTTGCCCGCCTTGGGGATGGGCACGACGGTCCCGAGCCCTATGTACCAATTGAGGGCGACCTGGATAGCCGTCTTCCCGTACTTCCTGCCTATTTCGTTGAGCAGCCTATCGCCGGCGAGAGCGCCCTTCTCTATAGGCGTGTAGGCCAAGTACAACAGCCCCTCCCTGTCGGCGTATGGTATAACGGTCGCCTCGTCGCCTCTATATTTAAGGCTATATCTATTCTCGATCGCCGCTATGTCGTACTTCTTGGCGCATCTCCTGGCCTCCTCTATGCCCCTCACGTCGAAGTTGCTGAGGCCCCAGAACCTCGCCAAGCCTCTATCTATCGCCTCCTCGAAGGCCTTGACGGTCTCGCATATGGGGACCGAGTCGCTGGGCCAGTGCAACAGCACTAGGTCGGCGTATGTGCCCAGCCTCCTCACGCTTGCCTCGATAGACCTCAAGGCGTCGTCCCGCCTGGCGTGGTTAGGCCAGACCTTCGTCACTATGAACAACTCATCCCGCTTGAACCCCTTGACGGCCCTGCCCACGAGCTCCTCGCTGTGGCCTCCGCCGTACATCTCGGCTGTATCGATCAAGGTCATGCCTAGCTCTATGCCCAGCCTCAACGCCTCGACCCAGCCTTCGTCGTTGCTATGATCGGGGGTCCAGAAGCCCCCTCCCATGCCCCAAGTCCCCATGCCGATAGCCGAGACGCAGCCGACGGATTTAACGCATTTGACGTCCTTAGCCATGGCCTTAGCTTGTTTCCGCATTATAAATCTAGACCGACGCCAAGACCACTCCGGCTAGGATCAACGCGAACCCCAGGCCTGAGATCAAGTCGAGCCTCTCGCCGAGCTTCAGATAGGTTATCGCCTGCGTCACGGCGGGAGATATGGCGGTCAATATCGTCGGCACAGCCACGCCGATGTAATACGTGGAGAGTATAAAGAGCGGGCCCCCGATTCCGTAGCTTAAGATCCCCGCCACGAAGATCCTAGGGCTTATCCTAGGCTTATGTCTCCTCGCGGCTTCCCACATGCCGACGGCTAGCAACAAGACCACGGCCCTCACGAAGGTGAAGCTCCAGGGGTCTGTTGCAGACGACGCGGCGCCGAGCGCGAGGAAAGAAATGGCGTAGAAGACCGCTGAGAGAAACGCCAACGCCAGCCCTCTGGCGGACCCCCTTCTGGCCTTCATTATCGCTGAAAGCCCGATCATCGACAGCACACTAGCCACGATATATTGCGTCGAGAAGCCCTCGAAGGGCGCCGCCAACAGCGGAACCATGACTATGTAGGAGTACGAGATCAGGTTGGCCAGCCCGACCTCGGCATATCTTAGCGACAAGAGGTAGACGTAGGTGCCGAGGACTGGTCCGAACAAGGAGAACGCGGCGCCGTAGAGCCAAGCCTCCGGCGTCAAGCGTAGGCCTAACGCGGCCAACGGGATCGCCGATAACATAGCCGCGACGGCGATGGAGAACAAATCGTCGAGAGCGCTTTCCGTCGCGCCTGTCTTGTATAGGAGAGGGCCTATGGCCCACAAGATCGAGGCTGTTGTCGCGAGGATTACGCCTATCCACATGTTATATCCCCCCTACGGTCCACGTCGACTAAAACGCCTGGATCGTCGACCTCGACGCCGAGCGATCTATGGGCGCCCATTATCGCCCTTATCCCAACATCGCCTTGTATCTCCAACGCGCTGGGAAGCACGGCGCGACTTACGGCCACCGGGTTGCCTCTTACGCCTTTGTAGACCGGGTACACTATGTCGGCGTCGCCTATATGGGCCAGAAGCGTCTTGTAGGTTTCAGGTTTTACCAACGGCATATCTCCCAACGCTATCACGTACCGCTCGTAGAACGGCGCGTAGATCAAAGCCGCCTTAAGGCTGGCGCTTACACCCAGCCGGTACCAGGGGTTGTAGATAAATATCGGATTAAGGCCGGCGCGCCTAATGGCGGAGCGGACCGCATCTGCGTTATGGCCTATCACGACGTGGACAGGGCCCACGCCGGCCGCCACGGCGGATCTAACGGCTCTCACCACCACGGGCTCGCCGCAAAAATCGGCGAGCAGTTTAAAGCCGTCGAACCTCTTGGACTCGCCGGCGGCTAGCACCACGACGGCTGTCTCCATCAGAGCATATCTTGTAGGTTGGCCGTCACCTTCTCCACTATGGATCTCGCGGTTGCGTCCACTATGGGCTTGCCTAGAGCCGAGATGAAGCCCCGCGCATTGCCTTGGAAGATCCAGTGCACCTCGGGGCCCTCCCTGGCGAAGCTTATGGTGAAATCCACGACGCTCTGGAGGCCATTGGCGGATCCCACTACGGTCGCTCTATCTTCCTGCGCCTCCGAATATCTGAACCTGATATCCATGGCGCCCTTGAGGCTCCCCACACCCACGGTCATCTTAGCTCTATACCATTCCCCCTCCTTGGTTATCGAGGTCACCCCCGGGAAGGCTCTGCCGACAACCTCGGGGTCTAGGAGCTTCTTGAAGTTGGCGGGGTCCCGCATCTTGATCCTCCCCTCGTATCTTAGCTCCATGGATCGATGTTGCCCTCGGCTATATTAACCTCGCGATCTTTACAGTGCGTCAACAAATATATAGCATCTATATTCGGTATGGGGGCGAAGATAAGGATACGATCCCCTAAGTGGTACGACGGTCTTGACAACGCATCCCATAGGTCTTATCTACGCGCCGTGGGGTTTTCAGACGATGATTTCTCGAAGCCCTTAATGGCGGTCATAGCCTCGTGGAGCGAGATAGGGCCGTGCAACTACCACACGTTGGAGCTCGCTAAATACGTTAAGGAGGGGGTCAAGGAGGCGGGCGGGGTCGCCTTGACGGCGCCGACGATCGTCGTGAACGACGGCATCAACATGGGCACTCCGGGCATGCGCTATTCGCTCATCTCCCGCGATTTGATCGCGGACACCATCGAGGCGCAGCTCAACTCTCACGGCGTTGACGGCTGGGTAGGGATAGGGGGGTGCGACAAGACCCAGCCCGGCATAATGATGGCCATGGTTAGGCTCAACATACCGGCCGTCTACCTCTACGGCGGATCGGCCGAGGCGGGATGGATAGGCGAACAAGAGCTGACCGTGGAGGACGTATTTGAGGCGGTGGGCGCGGTCACGGCCGGCAAGATTACGGTGGAGGACTTAAAGCGCTACGAGTACTCGGTGTTCCCCACATACGGCACCTGCCAAGGCCTCTTCACGGCTAACACCATGGCCATGCTGGGGGAGGCCATGGGCTTATCTCTGCTGGGCTCGGCCTCCCCGCCGGCGACTACGGGCAGGAGGAGGGCCTACGCCGTGGAGTCAGGGAAGGCCTTAATGAAGGTCGCCGAGCTGGGCATCAAGCCGCGCGATATAGTGACCTACGACGCGATATATAACGCCGCGGTGACGTTGTTCGCCACGGCCGGCTCCACGAACGCGATCCTCCACCTCCTCGCCATAGCCCACGAGGCGGGCGTGAGCTTCACGCTTAAGGATTTCGACGAGATAAGCAGGAAGGTGCCCGTCATCGCCGCCTTGAGGCCGGCCGGGCCATACGCGATGCAGGACCTCGACAAAATAGGCGGAGTGCCCCGGATATTGAAAAAACTGTATAAGGCCGGTCTGCTGAGGCCCGAGGCGCTGACGGTTCACGGCGAGCCCATCGGGAAGTTGCTAGAGAAATGGCAGCCGCCCGCCGTGCCCGAGGCCGGCATACTCTACGACGTGGAGAAGCCCTACAAGCCGTATTCGGGCATAAGGATCCTGTGGGGCAACCTGGCGCCGAATGGAGCTGTGATGAAGATAGGCGCCGCCGGCACCTTGAGGTTCGAGGGGAAGGCGTTGGTATTCGACAACGAGGTGGACGCGTTCAAGGCTGTGACGAGGGGCGAGGTAAAGCCAGGCCACGTCGTCGTGATCCGCTACGAGGGGCCCAAGGGCGCTCCCGGCATGCCCGAGATGTTGAAGGTGACCGCAGCCATAGTGGGGGCGGGCCTCGGGGACTCCGTGGCGTTGGTCACGGACGGCCGCTTCTCGGGGGCCACCAGAGGCATCATGGTGGGACACGTCGCGCCGGAGGCCGCCGTGGGGGGACCAATAGCGCTGGTTCAAGACGACGATAAAATAGTGATCGACGGAGGATCGGGTCTTCTGAGGCTAGAGGTGCCGGACGAGGAGCTGGAGCGCCGCAAGAAGTCGTGGAGCCCGCCCAAGCCTAACTACTCCGGCGGGCTTCTGGCCAAGTACGCCGCGTTGGTTCAACAAGCGGATAGGGGGGCCGTGACGACGCCGTCGCCGCTGTCGGTGGACTACTGAGCGTCGACTAGCCGAATCAACTTATTTTAAGGCCAAGCGTAACGTGCATGGTGATCCTCGAGCTTATCGGCGGCGTGTTGTTGACGGCAGCCGCCGGCTTTCTCGTGGAACAACTGGTCTACTACTTCAGCGCGAGGCTAGGCCGCTCGACGGCCAGCGTGGCCATGATAATAGCGCCTATCATAACGTCCAGCCCCGAGCTGGCTGTCTTCATAATAGCGTTATTGCAAGGCAAAGCCGACGTGGCGTGGGGCTCCATAGTGGCCCAGCCCTTCATGGCCTCGACCGTGATATACCCCGTGGTGGTCATCACGGCGCTTCTCTCTTGGGCTCTGGGCCGAAGGACGGCGCGCATGCCCCACGTGCATAGATATGTTGCAGTGCCCTTATTGGTCTTCACGCTCCCCTTAATACCGGTGTTGTTGTTGCACCCCCAGAGCTACCGGCTCTACGGCAGGCTATACGGGTTGTCCATACTAGCCGTCTACTTCGTATACGCTTGGCGCGCCTTAAGCAGGGAGGCCGAGGCGCATGAAAGCCCGCGTCTCTATTTAGGAAATCCCGCGCTGCAGATCGCGGCCTCGATAGCCGCCCTCTATTTCGGGGGAGAGTGGCTTGTGAGCGGCATAGCCGATATGGGCTCCGCGTTGGGGCTGGACGAGACCGCTCTGGCCGTGTTGCTCGTGCCCGTGGCCACCGTTTTGCCCGAATCGATAACGGGACTGATATTCATCGCCAGGGGCAGAGACGACGAGGGCGTCAGCGTCATAGTGGGCGAGAAGGCGCTTTACGGCACGTTCTACCCCGGCTTGGCGATGGCCCTAGGCGTCTACACGCTGGAGCCGGCGGCGGCCGCCGCGTTGGTGATAGCCATAGTGATCTCGCTCCTGGAGGCCGTCGCCATATGGCGCGGCTACTTCGGCTTGACCGCCCCCTTAGGGCTGGCCGGCTATGTCTGGTACGCCCTCCACGTCTAGGATAGTAAAAACCGCGCTCTCGGCCGCGGATTTGAGCAAGGCGGTTTCAAGGGCGGGGAGGTTCGGCCGCGTCAGAGTCGTGGCCGTCGGCAAGGGGGCTCTGGCCATGTTGAGAGGTCTCGAGTCCGTGGCCGACATCGTGGACGGAATAGCCGTGACGCTTCAAGCGGGCCCCGTCCCGCGCTCGGTGAAATTATACGTGTCCGACCACCCGGTCCCCACGCGCAGGAGCTTCGAGGCTGGCCGCGCTGTGTTGGACTACGTGGACTCGTTGGGGCGCGGCGAGATCTTGGTCTTGCTGATATCCGGAGGCGCGTCTAGCCTAATGGAGGTGCCCCTAGTCCCCGAGGAGGATCTCCTCGAGGCCTGGAACCTCTTGCTGAGGAGCGGCATGACTATACATGAGCTGAATGCGGTGAGGAAGAGGATATCGGGCGTGAAGGGAGGGAGGCTGGGCTACATGGCCGCCGCGAAGGGCGTAAAGGTGGTGAACCTTATAGCGAGCGACGTGCCTTGCGACAACCCATCGGACGTGGGCTCGGGCCCCGGGGTTCCCGACGACACGACGCCCGACGAGGCTTACTTGTACTTAAGAGCCAGGGGGGTTTGGGACAAGCTGCCCGACAGCGTGCGCCGCTTGATAGAATCCAAGAGGGGCTCGAGGGATACGCCCTACGAGTTCCCGCACGAGGCGATAGTCGTGGCGAGGAACCGCGACGTGCTGGAGGCCCTGCGGGATCTAGCCGGCGGCTTCATCGTCACGTCTTGCCTAGTCGGCGAGGCGAGAGACGCGGGCAGGCTGGCGGCCTACATGGCTAGAGAAATCGGCGTCCCCCTAATCCTGGGCGGCGAGCCGTCGGTGACGGTGAGGGGTAGGGGCAAGGGCGGCAGGACGAGCGAGTTCGCCCTTTCCTTCGCGATATCGTCCCCCAGCGATCTGGCAGTCTTGGCCCTAGCCACCGACGGCCTAGACGGCAACACCGGCGCCGCCGGCGTGTGGGCTGACCCCGATCTGCTCAAGGACGTAGTGAACGCCGGTATGGACGTCGGGAGGCTCTTCGAGGAGAACGACACGTTTAAGCCCTTCGAGGCCACCGGCAGAGCCATCTACACGGGCCCCACGGGCTCGAACCTAAACTTGGTTTTCTACGTCGATCGTTGGAGCCGCCT
>CAYFGI010000059.1:0-7997 GCA_964342785.1 uncultured Thermoproteaceae archaeon | reverse complement strand
TTAGAAAAACTATCAGAGGCCCGCTGAGCGGAGGACGCGGGCGCGGAGATCCAGCTAGGCGACGACAGCGCTGGAGAGGAGTTGGTGGGGCCGCCGGGATTTATAGGCGGGCTGTCCCTGAACCCGGGTCCTCGCGGGCCCAAGCCGCGCGTCCTACCAGGCTAGACTACGGCCCCGCGTGGATCATACCACCCAGCCGTTTTAAAATGTTCACGTCGTTAAGATCGCGGCTGGTGGCGGATGCTTGCGTAGCCTTATACATCGATACCCGGGCGTGTATCCGCGGATAAGCCGGCCGTGATTCCGCTAGAGCTCTGAAGGCGCGTTTCCTCGGCTTTAGCCGGTAGCCGCACGGCGCCGCGTGGTCTCTCCCGGTTGAGGGACGACGGATGTAGTCGGCGATTCTCGTAGCGATATTCTCCTTGATGCGATCGCGGGCGACGCCTCTCGTTAGTTCGATGATCAGCGCTTAGATCCCTCGTCACGGGTAAGCTAGCCTGTTCTCATCACAATATATTTATTACAGGTAATTAAAGGCGTGCCTACTCCGTTGGAGATAGTTATCGAGGCTATCGCGGAGGGCTACGCGAACGCGTTGGCTAGGCTATGTGAATGCGCTAGGCTTAGGAAGGAGTACGCGGGGGATCTGGAGCTCGCCTCGGTGGCCGATGTGGTCACGAGGGCTCTCGCCGATGGGAAGCCCGTGGAGGCGGGGCCCGTCAAGATAGAGGTGAGGAGGAGGCTGCTCGGCAAGTCGCTTAGGGTGCTCCTCAGGGGGGTCGAGGTCGATCCCGACGAGCTTTTGACCAAGATCTCGCAGGCTAGATCTAAGGCTGCTTGGCTTCAATCCGATTGCTCGGATCAAGCGGTTCTGGAGCCTATATATGCTACCAACGATAGGGACGCTGTAGAGTTCGCGGTTCGGCATATGGACGAGCTGTCCGGCGTCTGCGAGGGACGTGCGCCGAGTCTCGAGGGGCTCGAGATGCCGGAGTACGTGAAGGAGGGCATAAAGAGGGGAGTCGAGAGGTTTCTGAAGGGCAGATGATAGCGATAAAGCTCACGGGCCGTATCTTCGACGATAGAGCTCTCGTGAAGGAGTACGCTGCTATCTTGAGGTCTCTCGACGAGAGGGCCGTCATAATCACGGGCGGCGGCTCGACCGCCAGGACGTATATAGAGGTCGCCAGGGAGCTTGGGGCTGGCAACTACACGTTGGACCTGATAGGGATCGAGGCGAGTAGGCTCAACGCTTGGCTTATGATCGCAGGGCTTGGAGACGAGGCGTATCCGAAGCCGGCCGAGTCGCTCGCCGAGCTTCTGGCCGCTTTGAGCTACAAGAGGAAGGTGGTGATGGGTGGCCTCCAGCCGGGCCAGTCCACCGCGACGGTCGCGGCGCTTGCCGCCGAGGCCGTCGGGGCCAGGGCCTTGATAAACTGCGCCAATATAGACGGCATATACGACGACGATCCTAGGAGGAACCCCAACGCGAGGAGGATCCCCGTGGTCAAGGCATCGGAGCTCGCGGCTATCCTAAGATCCAACGCGTTGCCGGGCACCTACGAGCTCGCCGATCTTTGGAGCTTGGAGATACTCAAGAGGAGCAAGATCCCTATGTACGTGGTTGACGGCAGAAGGCCGGGCCTTCTGCTCGAGATCCTTAGGGGCGGATCTAACCCCGGCTCCCTGGTCCTGCCGGAGTAAGCTTTATAAGCTCGGAGCGCGGTAGTTCTTGGAGCCGGAGGCGGCCCGCGCGGGGCCTCGATGATAGGCGTTCCAACCGCGGGATCACATACCCGTCGTCTCGTATTACCTCGTCACCTTTAATAGCGGTTTGTATCTAGCCGTAAGTGAAGCTCACAGCGACTGAGCAGCGCGTGGTGGAGCTTTACTCCAACGGGCTTAAGCCCAGGGAGATAGCTAACAAGCTAGGCATATCTATAAACACGGTATACAAGGCGCTCTCGAAACATAGAAGGCTCGTCGAGTCGAGCCCCCAGGCGGCCGAGGATCCTACGCCGGACGAGCCCTCCCCCGAGCTCCAACATAGCTACTACGCCGTGGTGTTGCCCATATCCGCCGCCTCGGTCCTCTACAGCTTTGCTCCTCCCCAGATGCCTCAAGCGTCGGATATATCGCCTTTGCTCAAAAGGCTTGAGGACGTCTTGTCGCGGCTGGAGAGACTGCTGGACGGCAAGCAGATCGTGGAGAGACCAGCCTCCGCGGCCGGGAGCGGAGGAGGGGAGGAGGACGCCGTGCCTGACTTCTTGAGGAGAAACGCTTGGGTTAAGCTCCTGCGCGGTAGGTCTTAACGCGCTATGATCTTCAGTATCAACCCGTCTCTCACCTTGCTCTCGGCGCTGAGCCTCTTGCCGGTCGTGGCCTCGACGGCGGCGACGAACCTCTCGCCTATCTCGGTGTGTATCATATAGGCGACGTCTCTCGCCGTTGCGTCGCCCGGCACCAGCAAGGCGTCCGGCAGGACGTTGCCGTTCTTGTCCGAAAGCTTGTGTTCGTCCTCGACCGGGTAGACCACGACGTATTTCAACGCGTCGAAGACGGCGGCGTTTATCGCGGCCTCGACGCCCGTCCCCCCGAACTTCTTCATGACCTCCCTTATCCTCTCCAACGCCGCGAGCTGTTGTTGCGACAGCTGGCCGACGACCTCGAAGTCGGGATCGCCGGGCTTGTATTTTATCAGCCCCTTGTTGGCGGCTCTCCTCAAGGCCAGCTCGGCCTCCGCGCTCGTGGGCACTATTATCCTGTCCGGGAAGGCCCTCTTGAGGGCCTTGTAGCCCTCCTCGCCCTCGGGGAGGTCCACCTTATTGGCCGCTATGATCATGGGCTTCCTCAACCTCTGCACTAACGCGAGGAAATCATCGTCGGTCCATTTACTCGGCGGCTTCTTGGATAAGCCGAGCGTCTCGAGCGCGCCCTCCACCTGCGCCTTCTTGTAGCCCAAGCCCCCCAGCTTCTCCATGAGGAGATCGACGAGAGGCCTCTTGCCGTATTCCGAGAACCTGATCACCTTATCCCAATCCCTCCTTATTATCGAGACCACCCACATGTCGATCTCTCTGTCCAGGAACTCCACGTCCTCGACCGGGTTCCTCGTGCCGGGCTTGACGATCCTCCCCTCCTCGTCGGTGGATCCCGAGGCGTCAACTATATGTATCAACGCAGGGGCCCTCCTGATGTGGTCAAGGAACTGGTTCCCAAGCCCCCTCCCCTGCCAAGCGCCCGGCACCAGCCCCGCCACGTCTACGAGCTCCACGGGTATGTAGCAAACGCCGTCTATCACGGCATAGCTGACCGGGTTGCACTTGAGCTCCCTGCAGGGACATTCCTTCCTCACGTAGCCTATACCCACGTTGGGCTCCACCGTCGTGAAGGGCACCGGCCCTATCTTCACGTCCTTCATAGTCGCCGCGGCGAAGAAGGTGGACTTGCCTGCGTTCGGCTTCCCGACTATGCCTATCTGCACCCTCGCTTGGAGCACCACGAGTGGATATATATCGACCCGGTTTTAATTATGTGCGCGTTAGGCGCTGGTTGCTGATCTTATTATTCTTACTTGTCTTATTTATAATATTTCATAATATATTTATAATAATCTTTTTATTAATTTTAATTTTGTTATATAATAAAATAAAACTATATATCAAGTTATATAGAGTATATGGGTCGCTCGAAAGAGAAGCCGTCGCGATCTCTACGGCCTTGCTCGCGGCGATATTTTTGTTGCGCGGAGCTCCAGCCGTTAAGATAGCCGCGTTGGCGCTTGGAGCTATGTCGATGTTGATAGCGCCCTTCTACCCATCCGCGGCTTTGGCGATGTCCGCATTCGGCTTGACGGCCGAAATGCCCGTGTCGGGCCTTGCCAGGGCGGCGTCGTTAGCGCTAGCCGTAGTCCTCGGCTACCTCGCTGGCCTTAAGGTGAGCCGAAGCGGTCTGACGAGGATCTACTCATATACCCTAGAGCCTAGGCTTGAGGAGCTGAAATATGATGTGATAGTGAAGGGGCCCGACGCGTTTTATGCCTTGAGTCGAGGCGGCGAGGTCGCGAAGGGCGACTTCGTTTTCTTCGTCGCGCGCGGCCCCCTCCTCTATAGGTGCAGAAAACCGCGTTGTCTCCCTCTTTCCGTCAAGTCGGGGGAGGAGGCTTTGAAAGAATTTATATCGTTACTCAATGAATATTCATATTTATTATTTCCTCAAATTAAGAATCTAGAAAATTCATTAATAATATATACTAATAAAGAGAATTTTAGCATGATATTAAGTAAGTTAGGTAGGGCGTATATATTGTCTCCTCGCGGCGCTCCCAGCGCAACGGCCAACGTCCGCGACGTGCCCACGGACAAAGCCCTTAAGGCCGTCGACCTCGCTCTCAAGGCGGCGGGCGTCTGGAGCCGCGAATTGCTTCAAGAAGCCTATCTGTTTCTGACGAGGGGCGGCCCCGCCGATCCGCAGATCCCAGGCGTAGTCATCTTGAGGGATCTCTTGAAGGGGCTAGACGCCTGGCCGGACGCCGTTGCCGCCGTCGAGCTGGGCGAGGATCCGAGATCGTTGTTGATAGCGTATCTCCTACAGGCGAAGTTCGGCGGGTATATCGTCACGTTTTCCGAGCGTCTCTTCAATCTGCTGAGGGAAGAGGGGGCCGCTAACGTCGTGTTGATAACCGACAAGCCGACGTCGGCTAAGGCGGATTACATAGTGGTGGGCCCGTACGCTGGCAGTCTGCAGATACCGTTCGGAAGATATGCCGAGAAGTTGAGGGAAGGGGAGTACGTAGGTCTTGTGGGCGGCGTCCCCGTCCACGGTTTTCTCTGGGGTAAGAACTAAATAGTGGTGCCCTATTTTTATCTATGGAGAGGGTTGAGGCGAAGCTGGAGGAGAAGGTAGCGCCGGCGGCGGCCCCGAGGGTCGTCAGGGATATCCTTGAGTTCCCCGCCGTGAGGCTCGTCCCGACCCATACCTTGAGGGCCGCCTGGCGTTACTTCAAGGAGTTTCCTCACGATATGTTCCCTGTCTTCAAGAACGCCTTCGTCGATTCGGTGGAGGGGGTGCTGTACCCCCACTCTGTGCTTCTCCTAAAGGATAGATCCGACGATAGAAGGATCGGCGATGTGGCCAACAACGCGATCTATATATCGCCCGATGCGCCAATAGAGGAGTTGTACAAGGTCTTGAAGGAGAGGAGGGCTCCTGGCGCTGTGGTGGTCGACAAGGACGGCAAGTATCTAGGCATAGCGACGCTCCGCGGGCTTCTAGAGGCTGTGAGGCGCGCCAGCCCGAAGGCTAGATCTGTAAACGCGATATACAGCCGGTTCGGCGAATCGGTCGAGTTGATCAAGGAGGGGGAACCCGTAGATAGACTGATCGGCGAGCTCGCCGGAGGGGAGATCGAAGGCGCCGTGGTGGCGAACATCAAGGGCGTCGTGTCGGGCGTGTTGACCATATGGGATTTCATAAAATCCTCCATATGGCTTAAACCCAAGAGGGAGCCGCGCCCTGTTTTCGGTAAAGGCGCCAGCAGGGGGTCCTCGGACGAGGCGTCTCAAGTCAAGGCGAGGGCTCTCCAGTCTAGCGGGATCCCCGCGGCCTCGCTTAAGACCCCCGTCGAAGACGTAGCGAACGCCATGGCGTCCCTAGGGGTCTACGTCCTGCCTGTGGTCGACAAGGACGGCAAGCCGATAGGCGCCGTCACCGTCTGGGATGTGTTGAGGGCCTACTTCGAGGGGCCGAAGGAGGGCAGAGAGGACGTGGAGCCCGAGAGGCCTCTCGCGGAGGCCGCGGAGGCGAGGCCCAGGGAGGCGTTGAAGCCCGTTAAGTTCGCGACCGGGGTTAGGGCTAGGGAGCTCGTAAGAGTCGATGTGCCCACCGTGGGTTTGCTCGACAGCATATCCCACGTGAGGAAGGTCATGGTGAGGACGGGGGCGCCCGTCGTGGCCGTTGTGAACGAGGAGGGGAACACCGTCGGCTTCATCTCGCGGCGCGATCTGCTGTTATATCTCGCCGAGAAGTCCTTGGGCTACTGGAAGGTCCAGAAGGGCAAGAGGCTTGTGCTCAAGGAGAGCGTCATGCCGGGCGAACAAGCCAAGGTCCTCAGGGAGGAGGGGACCGCGTCGGAGCTCATGAGGATAGACGTGCCTAAACTATCGGCGGACGCCTCGGCGGAGGAGATAGCCTACTCTATGCTCTCGGCCGGTCTCGACTACGTGTTGGTGCTAGGCGAGAAGGGGGATCCCATGGGCGTGGTCACCAGGGACGATCTGGTCAGGGCATACGCCGAGAAAGGCAGGGAGGGCGCCACGGTGGCCGAGTTGATGACGCCGGTAGATATAGCGGTCGTGAACCCAATGCACAGTTTATCCCACGTCGTCGACGTGATGAAGAAATACGAGCTAGACGGCGTGTTGGTGGCCGAGGGCAACGACATCAAAGGCGCCGTGGTCGACAGCAAGCTCTCTCTAGCACCCATAGAGGAAAGCCTTAGAGGCGAGAGGATATTCGTGTTGACCAAGAGCGGGACCCGCAAGGAGGGTGCGAGCCGCCTGAGGTACCCCAAGGCCGGTACTTTAACGGCTATGGACATAGCCGACGACCCGCCGCCGGCTGTTCCGCCCAACCTAAGCGCGAAGGAGGCGGCTAAACGCGTGCTTCAACACGGAGTACTCGCAGTCGTCGATCAACGCGGGAAGCTCATCGGCGTGCTGACAGGCTTCGACATAGTCCGCGATCTGGCTCGCGCCTACGTGGCGTTCAAGAGCGAGGCTGCGAAGAAGGTCGAGGCGTAATGGACGTAAAGACGGCTGTAGAGCTCAACGCTTGGCCGACGCCTGAGGGCGTCTATCTGAGGCTGGTCGTCGTGAGGTGCTGCCCCGGCGGGGAGGAGAAGCTCGTCGTGGAGGGCGGAGATCTGGTTCTCTACACTTGCGAGGAGGTGCCCCTTAGGGACGTGACGGCGGCGTACAGATTGTTCGAGAGGCTAGGCCTCAACGCAGAGTTGATATACGGCGAGGCCTCCAGGGTCAAGCTCTTCAGAATAAGCGGCGACTATGACGATATAGTAAAAACGCTTACATCGGCCGCGACGAGCTCTGAGGCGCCCAGCTGGGCGCGTTCTTAGGATTTTTACAGCCATCGGAGCGGGCAAAATATATTAAGGGGAGGCTAACCCTCCACGTGTCTGCCGGCGAACAGCCAACCCAGGAGGCTAAGCCCCAGAAATTGCGGTGGGGCATAGCCTGGATATACAGCAGCAGCAACAACACGATCATCACGATAACCGATCTGACCGGCGCTGAGACCGTCGCCAGAGTCAGCGGGGGCCAAGTCGTCAAAGCGGATAAGGACAAGCCCTCGCCTTGGGCCGCCATGCAAGCTGCATATAGAGCCGCCCAGCTGGCTCTAGCTAGAGGCATAAACGCAGTCCACATAAAGGTCAGAGGGCCTGGCGGCTACGGGATGAAGGTGCCCGGCCCGGGCGCCTCGGCGGCGATCAGAGCGCTCGCCAGGGCGGGGCTGGTCATAGGTAGGATCGAAGACGTAACGCCAATACCGCACGACACGATCAGACCGCCTCATGGCCGTAAGGGCAGGAGGGTCTAAGGCGGATTGCCTAATATTGGAGATAGACTACGCGGGGGATCGCCCAAGCGATTGGACGAAACGAGTCTTGAGGCAAGCGAGGATACGAGCGCGTAAACTCGTGTTGTTGGCTAAAAACGGCTCCCCCGAGGCCATCTTGGCCGATCTACGCGCGCTTTCAAGCGATAACATGGACTTCCCGGTCAGACTTTATGAAAATACCTCAATTGAGGATGTGGTCAGGTTGGAGAGATGCTCCACTTATGAAGTGAAGACGTTAGGCGATATTATAAACCTCGAGGTGAGGACTTGAAGTGATGAGAAGGCATTTAGGGCTTCGCATGGCCGAAGCCGGAACTGCTGATTTTATTTTTATGGATTCGGAGCTAGAAGGTGATGTAGCT
>CAYFGI010000058.1:0-8166 GCA_964342785.1 uncultured Thermoproteaceae archaeon | reverse complement strand
CGCGGAGGAGTAGAGGGGCTTGTGCACGGCCAGCTCGTAGGACGTGTAGACGAATATGGCGGCGCCCGCGGCCGGCGCGACCACGCCCGTCAACACGGCCCGCATCTTGCTTACCCCGGCCTTCGTCCTCCTCAGCAACGGGTAGAGGGCCACCTCGGGCAACACATGGTGGGCGTACCACAAGACGGTGGCGCCTGTGGACGCGACGAGCCACGCCTTCTCCGCCGCCGTGGCGTCCACGCCCGACGTGATGAATATGGCGCCGGCCACCGCGTAGGCTGACGCGGCTGATATCAGCAAGTTCAACGTCGCGGCGTTTCTAGGCACGCCGTTTTTATCCACGGCCTCTATCCATCTGCTCTCTATGAAGCCGTCTCTGGCCATGGCCCAGAGCAATCTGGCATGGGACCCCGTGGGCCCTCCATAGGCCAGCGCGGCCGGCGCCATCAACAGGGGATAGGATAGGAGCAAGGCCTCGGGGTAGTACCGGGACCAAGCGGTTAGGTAGGGCATGGGCGAGCTCGAGAGCGCCTCCACCTCGGCTGGGGGCACCGCAGCGACGACGGCGTAGGCCGATAGGGCGTATACGACGGCCGAGATCGTGGTCGCTGCCGCCACGGATCTCCAGATGTCCCTCCTCGGGTTCTCGGCCTCTTCGCTGTAGAAAAGAGGCGTGCCGTAGCCTACGAACATCCAGAAGCCTTGCACCGACGCCGCGACGGCCACCGCGCCCCAATCCCCCGGGTATAGATACGCCGGGGAGTTATACGGCGATTTCAACACGACGTAGAGGTCCATCGCCAAGGTCACGGAGATCGTGGACGCCAATATGGGCAACAACACGTCGGCGGCGTATGCCCTGGGGGGAGATACGGCGCCTATATAGGAGAGGATCAAAACGCCGGCGACGACGCCGGCCCAAGCCGCCGGGGAGCCGGTGATGCTGTATACTATCCACCCGGCCTGCAGGGCGTTCTGGATCTGCC
Organism: uncultured Thermoproteaceae archaeon; assembly: GCA_964342785.1. Taxonomy (GTDB): domain Archaea; phylum Thermoproteota; class Thermoprotei; order Thermoproteales; family Thermoproteaceae; genus Thermoproteus. The sequence goes on along the minus strand of CAYFGI010000058.1, from coordinate 7,180 downwards.
ACGCCACGTAGTAGAGGTAGTTGGCCAAGGCGGTGAACTTGCCGGCCGTGGGCCCGAGGCCGAGCTCGGCAAGGCCGTAGTACCCGCCGGCGAAGGCGGCGAGCCTGCTGTATTCCAGCACAGGGATCGCCGAGAGTAGAACCATGGCGTAGCCGAGCAAGACCGGCCAGATCGCCGAGGCGCCTGCGTATTTTATCAAAGGCGCGACGCCTATAGGCGCTCCGACCGGGAGGATGCCGGCTAGATCCAACGCCAGAAGATCTCGATATCTAAGCCTTCTTCTAGGCACATACGGCGGGATTACGTCGGTATTATCTTTTGCGCCTTCTTAAATCGCGTCTCGGCTTTTTATATGAGATTTGTCAAGATAAAGTTCCGGCTCTATGAGAAGTTGAAAGGCGGGAGGAGGTACCCCTATATAGCGGGCTCCCTCACGTTAGGCGGCTGGGCGCTCTCCGAGGAGGAGAGGAGGGAGGTGTTGAAGCGCGGCGAGGTGGAGAAAGACCTAGTGATCTTGACGCGCGAGGAGTACGAAGAATTGATAGATCCTCCGTACGAGATATCATTTAACTAGTAGCTTTTTTCTCCTTCATGAAGGTGTACTCCAAGGAGCTTCGAGTAGAGACCTCGGGCAGGAGGTCGCTCGTCAACATAACCGATAAGGTCGAGTCGGCCGTGAAGGAGTCGGGCATCTCTGAGGGCATCGCGTTGGTGTTCTTGACGCACGCGACGGCGGCCCTCTTCGCCAACGAGGACGAGCCTAGGATACGTAGGGATTACGAGAAGCTTTTCGAGAGGCTCGTGCCGGCCTCAGGAGACTACGAGCACAACGCCATAGACGACAACGCGGACGCCCATCTGCTCAGCGCCTTGTTCAAGCAGTTCTACGTCTTCCCGGTAAAGGGCGGCAGATTGGTAAGAGGCACTTGGCAAGAGCTCTTCTTGGCCGAGTTCGACGGGCCTAGGCTACGCCGAGTTCATATAGTCGTCATGGGGCAATGAGGGTTGTCTGCGCCCGCTGCGGGTACGAGAGGAAAGGAGACGAGCTGAGGTGCCCTAGGTGCGGAGGCCCCTTTACCGTCGAGGTGGATTTCCCCTATAGGGAGAAGATAAGGGAGAACTTCCCCTATATCTCCAAGTGGGTGAGCCTAGGCGAGGGCAACACGCCCCTCGTGGAGGTAGAGGGGGTTAAGTTCAAGCTGGAGTTCCTGAACCCCACCGGCAGCTTCAAGGACAGGGGCTCCGCCGCGCTTATCTCGACGCTAGCCGCGAGGGGCGTCAAGAGGATATCGGAGGACTCTTCGGGCAACGCCGGGGCGTCGATAGCCGCATACGGCGCCCTTGCCGGGATGGAGGTCGAGATATACGTGCCCGAGACGGCTAGGGGCGGTAAGCTCAGACAGATAGAGGCCTACGGGGCCAAGGTGGTGAGAGTCCCGGGCACGCGGGAGGACGTGGCGAAGGCGGCAGAGAACGCCAACGCTTACTACGCCTCGCACGTCTGGCGGCCTGAGTTCAGAGACGGCATAAGGACCTTGGCCTACGAGCTGGTGAGGGACCTCGGGAGGGCTCCCGGCGAGGTCTACCTCCCCACGTCCGCGGGGACCTTGCTCCTAGGCGTGTATTCCGGCTTCAAGCACCTTCTGGACTCCGGCGTTATAGACGAAATGCCTAAGCTCGTGGCGGTACAGACGGAGCAAGTAAGGCCTCTCTGCGCCGCGGTAAAGGGCGAGAGGTACGAGCCGCCGGCCAAGGTGACCTCCGTGGCCGACGCCTTGATCTCGACTAACCCGCCTTTACTGCCCGAGATGGTTCGCGTCGTGAGGGAGTACGGAGACTGCGTGTGGGTGACGGAAAGCGAGATAGAAGCCGCTTGGAGGTGGCTGGCGAGGAGGGGCTTGCTGGCGGAGCCCTCATCTGCCGTCGCTCTGGCGGGGTATTGGAAAAGAGGCGGGGGGAGGGACTCCGTGGTCGTGTTGACCGGGAGCGGGTTGAAGACCATATGAGCTGGGGGAGGTCCATCGCGGTGGCGTCCGAGAGCTTCCAGGCGACTTATCTAGGCGTGAAGATATTCGAGATGGGCGGAAACGCCGGCGACGTCGCGGTAGGCGTATCCTTGGCGCTTACGTATCTACTGCCCCATCTGAACGGCCTCGGCGGCGATTTCCTGGCCTTATACGAGAGGACGGGATCCGTCAAGGCCGTGTTGGGCCTCGGCTGGGCCCCCTCCGGCGTCCCGGAGAGGCCGCCTGAGCTGGGCTTGAGGTCGGCGGTGGTTCCGGGCTACGTCAGAGGCTTGTGGGAGCTACATAAAGCGCTGGGGTCCATGGAGTGGGGGAAGCTCGTGGGCTACGTGATAGATTTCCTGGAGAGGCGCGCGGTGGTCCACCCCTCTCTGGCCGAGTCCCTTTCCAAGACGCCGCTGGAGGGCCCGGGGGCTAAGTTCTACGCCTCGATACCTAGGGAGGCGGGAGCGCCCTATAAGCTCGAGGGCTTGTTGCATCTCTACAGGGTCTTGGCCGATCACGGGCCCGATGGCTTCTACGAGGCCCTCGCCGAATCGCTTTCCGGCGATTACTTCACGAAGGAGGATCTAACTCAATACAGGGCCGAGGTAAGGGACCCCATCGCCTTGGAGTACAAGGGATGGACCCTCTACGAGGCCCCTCCGCCGTCTCTAGGCTTCGCGGTGCTCCTTACCGTACGTCTATCTGGAGACGAGCTTCCGCGCGATCCCTTCTCCTACGGCAGGATAAGGGCCGTGGTAAAGGCGGCTAGAAAGGCCCATTGGGCCCGCGATAGATATCTAGGCGATGCGCCTGCGCCTATAGATAAGCTCCTCGGGGGCGAGGTCGAGCTCGGCGAGGCCGAGGCGCCGAGGCCTACGCCCGGGACGACCTATCTAGCCGTCGCGGATAGGGAGGTCTCCATATCGGCGATCCAAAGCCTTTACTACAACTTCGGCTCCCGGTACGTTGAGGGCAGGTGGGGCGTCGTGTTGAACAATAGAGCCTCCGACTTCACCACGGGCGTCAACGCGGCCGCCCCGAGGAAAAGGCCGGCCCACACCCTTTCCGCGCTCGTGGCGGTAAAGGGCGATCAGACGGCCGTCTTGGGCTCAAGCGCCGCTCACTATAGGCCGGTGGTATACGCCCAGCTGGTCCAGAACTTGGTGGATTACTCCATGGATCCTCGTAGGGTCGTGTGGTCCCCTAGGTTCATCTGGGTCGGCGGGTGGAAGGCGGTGGCGGAAAGGGGATACGAGGCCGGGCCCGACGTGGAGTTCGTGGACTATCCGTCGAGGCTCGGCGTGGCCGCCTTGGCGATTAGACGCGGCGCCTCTCTAGCGGCGGTGGCGGATATAAGAGGCGACGGGGCGGCTCTTTCGGTTTGATAGTTAATTAGGGAAAAGCTTTATATTTACCTATTGGCGCGGCGATATGCTGAAGCTTCCGCCGGGTAGGAAGCCTCCCGAAGAGATATATGTCTTCGTCGAGATACCCGCCGGCTCTAACGTCAAGTACGAATACGACGAGGAGCTTGGGGTGATAAAAGTAGATAGAGTATTGTACACAGCCTTAGTGTATCCCTTCAACTACGGCTTCATCCCGAGCACTCTCTCGGAAGACGGCGATCCTCTCGACGTGGCTCTCCTCAGCGGCGCCGAGTTCTCGCCAGGCGTCGTAGTCGCCGCGAGGCCGTTGGGGCTCCTCGAGATGGAGGACGAGGAGGGCTTGGACTACAAAGTGATAGCGGCGCCCATCGAGAAGATCGACCCCTCCTACGCAGACGTAAAGGACGTGTTCGACCTCACCAAGCCGACGCTCGAAAAAATAAAGCATTTCTTCGAGAGGTACAAGGAGCTGGAGCCCGGTAAGTGGGTTAAGGCGAGGGGCTATCTAGGCGTCGAGGAGGCTAAGAAGTACATATTGGAGGCTATAGAGAGGTTTAGGAAAAACTCGACTTGATTGAAACAGCCGCTAGATCCAACGCCTCTCTCCCCGCGTCGACCAACGGGTAGAAGCTGACGAAGCCATGTATCATGCCGGCGAACATGACGGCCACGGCGCGGGAGCCCGACGCCCTCATCTTGTAGGCGTATAGCTCCCCCTCGTCTCTCAACGGATCGTACTCGGCGGTTATGATCAACGCAGGCGGTAGATCCTTGAGGTCCGCCAATATGGGCGAGGCCCTTATATCTAAGGCGTCCTCCGGCTTGCCTAGATACTGTTTGCCGAACCAAGACATGGCCTCTATGGACAAGAAGGCCGCCTCGCCGACTCCATACTCGGCGATAGACCTAGTGGGGACCCCCGTCATGTTGACCACGGGGTAGATCAAGACTTGTTTCCTCACCAGACGTTGGCCGGAATCCCTATCCAGTATGCTCACCACAGCCGCCAGGTTGCCGCCGGCGGAATCGCCGGCGACCGCGATCTTGCTTGGATCGGCTCCGAACTCGTGGGCCCTATCGGCGGCCCACCTCAAGGCCGTGTACGCGTCGTCGACGGCCGTGGGGAATTTATGCTCGGGCGCAAGCCGGTAGTCCACGGACACGACCACCGCGTCTGCTTGCCTCGCGAGCCTCCGGCATATATGGTCGTGGGTCTCCACGTTGCCGAAGACGAAGCCGCCGCCGTGGTAGTAGACAACCAGGGGGAGATCGCCGCCTCTTCTGGGTATATATACCCTGGCTCTTATCCTCCCTTGGGCGACGGGGACCTCCAGATCCCTTACCTCGGCGACTGGCTCTTTAGCCATGGAGACCACCAATTTGCTCTGTTCGTCCGCAACTTTACGTAGATCCTGTGGAGATATCTGGGCGGAGAAGGACAAGGGCTTAAGCGCCGCCAGCAGGGATCTTATCTGGGGATCCAGCGGCATCAGAACACCATGGGGATATAGCCAGAGTTTATATAATAGGCTATCCTCTCGCCCGCCGGCATCAACCTCACTAACTTCGACAGCTTATCCTCTATCCCCCTCATCTTGGCGTAGTTTATACACGCCGAGTCCACCGCCCCGGCTGAATTCAAGGCGTCGAACATCTGTTTGGACTGCCCAGAGAGGGCGACCAGCCTATCTTGGCTGGGCCCGAAGAACACGATCTTCAAGTCCTCGTACCTCTTGGCCTCCAGGGATCTAGCCGCCAACGTCAACGCGAGGTCCATCTTCTCGTCGCCGCTCATTATCACGAACAGGACCTTCATGAAGGAAAATCGACGTGGTTTTTTAAGCTTTAGAAGAACGCGTCCAGAGAGGAGCTCTTGGCCTTGCCCAACGCCCGCCTCAAGCGCTCCAGCCCCTTCTCGACGCGCTCTCTGCTGAAATCGTGCTCCTCCACCAATATCTCCAACACCTTGGCCTCGTCCGGCTCCTTGAACTCCACCTTGTACTGGTCGGTGGCAGGCGGGTTGAGGAACACCTTCTTTATCTCGAGGGGGTCCACCGGCCATTTGACGCCCTTGAGGACCGTCTTGAGGGCGTTCTCCAAGGAGCCGTGTTCCAATATTATCTTGTACGCCTTCTGGGGCCCCACCCCCGGCACGCCGTCGGGGTTGTAGTCGGTGCCGAGAAGTATGGCGATATCTATAAGCTGCTCTCTGGACTTCAGCTTCAAGGACTTGAGGACTTTATCGAGCTCTATCAGCTCGGGCGGGACCTCCACGTACTCGTCGCCGACCTTACGCCTGGACGATACGGCGAGGTTCCTCACCAGCCTAGGCGCGCCGAAAAGTAGCGAGTCGTAGTCCTGGCTGCCCGCCCCCCACGCCGACCCCTTGGCCGCCATATAGGCCGCCTGAGCCTCCCCCTCGCTGGGGGCTTGTACCCAAGGTATGCCCATGGCCGTGAGGAGCGTCTTGGCGTCCTCCGCCATGGAGTCCGTGACGTATATGACGCGTTTGGCGTATTTCGCGGCCTCCTCGACCCTCCCCTCGGCGGCCGCCTTCTCCAGCTGCTCTCTGGCCTTCTCCTTGGCGGCTCTCCTGGCCTCTATCTCGGCTCTCTTCAGCTCGGGGGGTTTCCCGTCGAAGACATAGACGGGCCTAATCCCCGCCTCGACGAGATTTATAGTCCTATAGAACAAGCCGTTGAGATGGCTCGTGACCCTCCCCCGGCTGTCCATAAGCGGCGTCCCGTCGGGCTGTCTTATCGAGGCGAGGAATTGATATAAGGCGTTGTAGGCGTCGAGCGCCACGACCCGGCCGGCGAGTTGTTCGAGCTTGACCTCGCGCCTAGCTTCCTGCGGTATGAGCTTGCCCAGCTCCGTTACTCCCACAGAGAGGAGGACCCCGATATTTAAATCAGTGCCTTCTGACGATCTGGTAGATCTCCTTGCCGCCCTTGACCATCCTCCTCACGTGTATCTTGCCGTAAAGCTCCAGTATCATAAGGGCCTTCCTCACCTCGGCCTCGGTTATATCGGGCCTCGCCCTCCTCAAAAGCTCTTGTATCTCCTCTGACGTCATGACCTCCTGCCTCCTCAACTTGTATATCGTCTCTATCACGTCGTTTACCAAAGCCACGGTGATGTTCTTCATAGGTATAGAGGCGGCGTGGCCTTGGCCTTAGCAGTAGGCTGTAGCTGCCTGGCCTTCTCGAGCCAGCTCTCGTAGAACTTAAGCATATCGGGCGTTATGGATGGCTTGACCTTATTGAGGGCGGCCTCGAAGTGCCTCATGGCGACCTCCTTCGCGTTTATATCCTCCCTTAAAGCCATGAAGGTGGCCTCCCTCACCACCAGCTCTATGTCGGCGCCCGAATAGCCCTCGGTCCTCCTGGCAAGCTCCTCGAGATCCACGTCCTTGGCCAGAGGCACGTTTCTGGTGTGGATGAGGAATATATCGAGCCTAGCTCTGAAGTCGGGAGGCGGCACGTAGATTATGCGGTCGAACCTCCCAGGCCTGAGGAGCGCGGGGTCGACTAGATCCGGCCTGTTGGTGGCTCCTATGACGACCACGTTCTCGAGGGTCCTTATACCGTCCATCTCGGCCAGCAACTGCGCCACCACGCGCTCGGTGACGAAGGAATCGGCGCCTAGCCCTCTCGCCGATGCCAACGCGTCTATCTCGTCTATGAACACGACGCACGGCGCCGCCATCCTGGCCTTCTGGAATATCTCGCGTATCATCTTCTCCGACTCGCCGACCCACTTCGAGAATATCTCGGGCCCCCTCAC
>CAYFGI010000057.1:0-8215 GCA_964342785.1 uncultured Thermoproteaceae archaeon | reverse complement strand
AACTGGATATATGTATGCTCCGGCGGATGGCTGTATCTGCTCGACCCCTCGCCTAAGATAGTCGACAAGGTCTGGCTGGGCGGCGGGTGCCAGCTGTTGGTGTGGAGGGGGCACGTGTTGGCGATGTGGGATAACGGAGGCGCCGCGGGCTTCGGGCTGTTCGCGGTCGAGGGAGGGCGCCTTAAGTTGCTGAGATCCTTCGACGCGTCCGGCCACGTCCTGGGGAGCCGGCTCCTTCAAGACGGCTACGCCTACATAGTCCTCTCGAGCTCTCTGCAGCCGGAGGTGGAGGTGGCCGGCACGCCGGTGCGCCGCGCTTGGATGCTGGGCGGCACCTACCCCCAGCAGATCATAGAGGTCCTCGCCGTGGATATGTCCAACGGGGCCGTGAACTACACGGTCTTGGCCGCGGGCCCCGTGTACAGGATCTTCATGTACGGAGATAGGCTCTATATCTTCCAAGGCCCCGAGAGCTTGAAGGTGCTTGCCGACGCGATCTCGGCGAAGGCCGGCGAGCTGCCGGCGGCTGTCCTGAAGGCGCTGGAGCCCTACCTCGCGAGGGGCGACTACGTGGGCCTCTACGAGGAGCTGGAGAACATCTCGGCGGGGCCCGACTGGCCGGCCGTGGCCAGGGCCTTGAACGAGTTCTCGGAGCTCGGCAACACCACTATCTACGAGCTGGCCGTAGCCGGCCTCTCCATGCGCATAGTCGCCGTGGGGCAGGTTCCGGGCGTGTTGACGGATCAGTTCGCGGTCGCGCAGACGGGCGGCTACCTCATAGTGGCCTCGACGGCCGCGCGCGTTTCCGTCTATACGCCGTTGCTCGTCCTCCCAACGATAAGGCCTCCTAACAGCGTGATATACGTCAACGGGAGGGAGGTCGCCGTCGTGCCGCCGCAGACGGGCGGCGCCGCGCCCAGGCCGCTTATCGTGAGGAGCTGGGTGGCCGGCAACGTCTCGCTCTACGTCCTAAACGCCGACGATCTATCCCTCGTCGCTTCGGTCGAGGACATCGCTCCATACGAGTCGGCGCACGCCGGGAGGCTGATCGGCGGCATCTACTACCTCGTGACGTATAGATGGGTCGATCCCCTCTTCGCCATAAACGTGACCGATCCCGCCAAGCCGAAGGTGTTGGGCTACCTGAAGGCGCCTGCCTTCACCGACTACCTCCACCCGGCGGGAGACGGCTACCTCCTAGGCGTGGCTACCGCCGGCAACCGCCTGGAGGTTCTGCTCTACAACGTCACGGACCCCACAGCCCCCTCCATATCCTCCAACGTGACGGTGACCAACGCCTATAGCCCCGTGCTCGGCGACTACCACGCCTTCCTCCTCGGGAGGGGGCTTGCGTTTATCCCCGTCTACGGGGCTAAGCAGTTCGTGTTGGTCCTCGGGGTCGAGGGCGGCGAGTTGACTCTAAGGGCCGTGGTCTACGCCCCGGCCGCGAGGACGCTCTACATCGGCGACGTCTACTACTTCGTCACGGCCAACGGGGTCGAGGCCTACAACGCGACGTTCGCCAAGATCGGAGAGGTAAGCCTAAATAGCTGGGCTCCCTAAAGGCCGTGAGGTTTTTCTACCTCCTCTTGGCCCTCGCCGGGCTCGTCGTGGCCTTAGCGCTGGCGCTCGCCTCGACGCCGGCTAATCCAACCCCGCCGGCTCAGAAGGCCTCCGTCGTGTCCGCCGAGGTCGTGGGGACGGGGGCGCCGGTTGCCCGGAGCAGCGCGAGGGCCGCAAACGCCTCGACCGCTGAGGCCGCGTGGAACTGCACAGCGCTCGTCATAGCGGGGAACTTCACGGGCCGTCTCTACGTCTACTACAACGGAACCCCTGTGTGCATCGTCGTGCCTCTAAAAAACGTCGTGATCCAGCCGGCGCGAAACTACGTGGAGATGCCGTCGATAAACGCCTCGACGCCGGGGAACTCGCCTCGGGCCGAGGCCGCCGAGCGCGCGTGGAGCTTAGAGAACGCGACGGCCGAGGCCCTCGCCGTGGTTGCGTTCGCCTTGCTGGCTTGGTCCCTCCGCCCGTTGTCCTGCAAGGGCAGGTCGTGCGTCCTCGAGCGGCTTAGCTCGCTCCTCACGGCCTCAGTAGCGTCGCTGGTCGGATCGGCGTCGCTTACGCTTCTGGCGGGGCCCGTTGGGCTGTTAGCGGCTCTCCCCGGCGTCGTCGGGCTTCTTAGGTACATCAACGCGAGGAGGGCCTTGAGGGCATGGGCAAGTTCAGCCTTGACGTGATCGCGCGCCTCCTCTTGATCCTCCTGGAGGGGCCCGCCAAAAGGACGACGCTGTATTATAGAAGCGGCCTATCCTACCCCAGGCTCCTCGAGTATCTAAAGTTCTTGGAGGAGAGGGGGCTCATCGCCGAGAAAGACGGCGCGATAACGCTCACCGAGAAGGGGGTCAAGACCGCCGTCGAGCTCGAGAGGATAATCGGCGACTACCTGGACCTCTAAGCCTCCATCCGATCGCCGCCAACACCGCTACGATCAAGATAGCCACGAGGACAGCGACGTAGTTCACCCCTGCGCGCGCTTTAGATGTAGTCGACGTGGGGACCTGCGCCGTGGAGGTCTGGGGCGCTACAGACGACGTCTGGGGGGCCGGCGCGGTCGCGGTTTGGGTCGAGCTAGGCCTCGGGGCGGCCGTCGCGTTCACGACGATACTCGCGGTCGCCGTGGCGTTCCCCAACGCGCTCACGGCGGTTATAGCGAAGGTGTAGTTCCCCGGCGCCGTTAGGGAGTAGTTCAAGGCGCCGGCCGGGCCCACTTGCTCGATCCTCAACGGCTTCCCGTTTAAATACACCGCTAGATACACGGCGGTGACGTTGTGCTCCACGGGGTAGGGCACGCTCCAGGAGATCACAGCGGAGCCGTTGGCCGCCGCGGCGCGCACGATAGGCGTAGGCGGCGCCAGCGGCACCACGAAGGCCCACACCGATTTGCTGTAGTTCAGCAACGACTCGGCCTCAACGTATAGGTAGCCGCCTGCGCAGACGCCGCGGGCCGTCGCCAGCCCAGGCACGTAGAGGCTCCTCAGCTGCACCGCGGATCCCCGCAGTAGATAGACCGCGAGGCGGCCCGACGGGCTCCAGGCCAGGGCGACGGAGCCGTTGCACCCGGAGGCCGGCGCGGCGGCCGCCGCCCACGGGACCTCGAGGGATCTGCCGTCGTATCTCAACGCTCCATCGCGGAAGACGTAGAGGCCGACGTCGGAGAAGCCGGCGTAGGCGGCCTCAAGCCTCTCGACGGTCCCGTTTATGGCCAAAACGGCGTAGGTGCCGTTAGCGAAGACGCCGACGGTTGCGCCTCCCTGCGCCCCGTTGAGGGCGACGAGCCCGGGGGCCGCGATGGTTTTAAGCACGGTCCCGTTGAGGGCCAGCACCAACAGCCTAGTCGTCGAATACGTCGGGTCGAAGTAGGGCTGCCACGCCACGTATATCAAGCGTCCGTCGCTTGCGTAGGACAACGCAACGCCGCTCTTGGTGAGCTCCGCGGGAGGGCCCCAGCCGCGAGGCCCCAGCACCGACATGCGGAGGAGCGAGGAGCCCACAGCCGGCGAGTAGGTCCACAACAAGGCGAGCGAGCCGTTGGCCAGCACGAACAAATACGGCGAGGAGGCAGAGCCGGACGTCTGGGGGCCCGCGATCTCGCCGTAGGCCGGGCCCGCCAGCGCGACGCCTGCTATGGTCAAGCCGTTTTGGCCATACGCGGTGTAGAGGAGGTACGCCTGCCCCCCGTAGGCCGCGAGAGTCGACGCGTAGAAAGGCGGCAAGCCGGTCGCTATCTGGCCGCCCCAGAAGGCGGCCTCCGCCGCCGCGGCCACGAGGAGGAGCGCCAGGAGCGCCCTCATGGCGGCTCGCGCCCAGTCGCGGCGAAGTACATCTCGGCGAATTCGCGGAGGTTGGGCGGCCTGCCGTTGGAGGCGAAGAAGTTCAGGAGGAGCCCCTTGAGGAGATCCCATTCGTCGGGCTCCACCGGGTACGAGCCGAAGGGCGTCCTCAGCTCCCCGCCGACCGCCTCCGCCTTGAAGTCCCCGATCTCAACCCTGTCGTCCTCGACCACGAGCCTTAGGCCGAGGGACGCCGCCTTTCGCTTGGCGTTTTCCAAGACGGCGGGCGTGGAGTCCTCGCCGAACCTATGCTTATCCCGCTGGTCTATGACAGACACTGGGGCGCCTTGGATCGACCTAAAAAGCTTTTCTCCTTAAAACGTTAATAATGGAGACTAGTCGCTTATATGGACGAAGAGGTGCGAAAGGCGATAGACTTCGGCCTCTCGCTCGGCGCTAAGTACGTCGAGGTGAGGTGGCAGTCCGACGAGGGCAGGTGGGCTAGCTTCCGCAACGGCCAGTTCGAGTTCTCTGGCTCGGCGCGATCCTCGGGTTTCTCCGTCAGGGCGGTAGCCGAAGGGGGGCTGGGCTTCGCCGCGACGCCTAAGGCGGGCCTCCAGGATCTGCTCTCGGCGGTTGAGAGGGCCGTCAAGTTGGCCAAGGCCGCTGGGAGGATGAGGAGGAGGCCGGTCGAGCTGTCCGAGGAGAGGCTGGCCGTAGTAAGGTACGAGCTACCGCCCATAGAGCTGGAGCTCGAGCGGTATCTGGCCGAGCTGGACTCCCGCGTCGACAAGAGGATCTCGGTCAAGCGCTTCGCGGGCGGCGTGTGGACCACGGAGAAGAGGATCGTGACGAGCGACGGCGCCGACGTGTACAGCAAGATCCCGAGGGTCTTCGTGTTCGGCGTCTTCATAGCCCACGAGCCGTCGAAGGGCAGCCTCCAGAGGGACGTATCGGCGGGGGGCACGTCCATAAAGTCGCTGGAGGGCTTCGAGGAGCTCGTGGAGGAGGAGTCGAGGAAGGCGGTCGACCTCCTGGACAAGGCCAAGCCGGCGTCCCCCGGCAGATACGACGTGGTGTTCTCGCCGGAGATGGCCGGCATATTCGTCCACGAGTCCATCGGCCACCCCTTCGAGCTCGACAGGATATTCGGGAGGGAGGGCGCCGAGGCCGGCGAGTCCTACGTGAGGCCCCAGGACTTGAGGGTGCAGGTGGGGAGCGAGCTCGTCAACATAGTCGACGACCCGACGATCCCGGGCACCTACGGCTTCTATCTAGTCGACGAGGAGGGGGTCCAGGCCAGGCCCAAGTGGCTCGTCAGAGGGGGGCGGGCCAACGAGTTCATAACGAATAGGCAATACGCGGCGGTGATCGGCGTCCACAGCAACGCGGCGGCCAGAGCGTCGGCGTTCGACAGAGAGCCGATACCGAGGATGTCCAACACCTACCTGGTGCCCGGGGACTGGAGGCCCGAGGAGATCATAAGGGACACCCGGCGCGGGATCTACGTCGCGTCGTACACGGAGTGGAACATCGACGACAGGAGGCAGGCGGGGAGATACGGCTTCTTCGAGGCGTATCTCATCGAAAACGGCGAGCTCAAGGAGCCCGTGAGGGGCTTCCTGGAGGTGGACACCAAGGAGCTCTGGAGCGGCGTAGACGCAGTGGGGCGCGACTTCAAGCTCTTCGTCGGGACGTGCGGCAAGGGGAACCCGTCGCAGGGAGTGCCCGTGACCATGGGAGGCCCCACGTTTAGGAGCAGGAACCTCCTGGTGTTGCCATGATCTTGAGGCTAGTCGAGCGGCAAGTCGACGAGGCGGCCCTCGTGAGGATAGAGTCGGAGAACTACCTGCTGAGGTTCGCCAACGACGAGGCCACCGCCTTCAAGTCCTGGACGACGACCGAGGTGGGCCTCTATTTGGCTAAGGGCAGGAGGATCACGGCGCTCTCCTTCACCGGCGAGCCCGACGTCAAGGCCGTGGACGACGCGGTGAGGCGCCTCGAGAAGCTACCGGAGGATCCGCTCTACGTGCCCCTCAAGCCGCAGCCGCCGCCCCCCAGGGAGGAGAAGGAGGAGGACTTCGAGAAGCTGGCCGACATCGCGGCCGAGGCCATATCGGCGGCGGGCGGCGTCGAGAGGAGCGCGGGCGCCGTCCAGCTGACCTACATCTGCTTCGAGTACGAGGACACCCACGGCGGCCGCGGGAGGTACTGCGTCAATAGGGCGTACCTCACCATCCGCTCCTTCAAGGGCGAGCTGGCGGCCACGGCGGCCAGCGCGGCGCGCCGGCTGTCGGAGCTTAGGCCCAGGGAGGCGGGTCGATCCAACGCCGAGCTTCTGGAGCTCGCGGCCGGCCTCCCCGCGGAGGACGTGGAGCCAGGCAAGCGCAGACTGCTCTTATCCCCGCTGGTGTTCGGCCACCTGCTGGGGGAGGTCGCGTCGGTCTGGCTCTCGGCGGGCGGCGTCGTGGCCGGCTCCTCGAGGTACGAGCCCGGCGATTTGGGCAAGGCCGTCGCCTCGGAGTCCTTGAACCTAGAGGACGCGACGGCCGACGAGGGGGCGTACGGCTTCACTCCGTTTGACTACGAGGGCAACGCCGTGAGGCGGGTCGAGCTGATAAGGCGGGGCGTCCTGGCGGGCTTCCTCCACAACAACAGAACCGCGGCGAAGCTGGGGGCTTCGACCACCGGCCACGCGCTCAGAGGGTGGATCATGCCGTCGCCGGGGCACGTATCCGTGAGGCCGGGCGACGGGCCTAAGGATCTCCAGGGGCTTTTGGCGGAGCTGGGGACTGGATACTACGTGCACAACAACTGGTACACCCGCTACCAGAACATCAAGACGGGCCAGTTCTCGACCGTCGGGAGGGACGTGATACTCGCCGTGAGGGGCGGGAAGCCGGTCGCCGTGGTGAAGCACATGAGGATAGCTGACACCCTCGAGAACATCTTGAGGGGGGTCTCGCTCCTATCGGGCGAGGCGGCGCAGATCTACTGGTGGGATATGCCGGTCCCCGCCACGGTGCCCTACGCGGTGGTCGAGGACATCGGCGTGGTCAAGTAGCGGGAATCGATAAATAGATTCTTTTTTCGGGAGATATGCCGGAGAAGCTAAGGGTCGATCTACCTCCCGAGGAGGTGCCCGACAAGTGGTACAACATCCTGGCCGACCTCCCAGAGCCTCTGCCGCCCCCCATGGATCCAGACAACGGGAGGAGGCTGGAGCTCCTCAAGCAGGTGGTGCCGTCGGAGCCGTTGAGGCTGGAGTTCTCGACGGAGCGGTACATCAAGATACCCGAGGAGGTGAGGGAGAGGTACCTACAAGTGGGGAGGCCTACGCCGTTAATCAGAGCGAAGAGGCTCGAGGAGTACCTGGACGCGCCCGTCAAGATATACCTCAAGATGGAGGGGTACACCTACACTGGTAGCCACAAGATAAACTCGGCCCTCGCCTGGGTCTACTACGCGTTGAAAGACGGCGCTAAGTTCGTAACGACCGAGACGGGCGCGGGGCAGTGGGGCTCGGCGGTGGCCCTCGCCGCCGCGCTCTTCAAGACCAAGGCCCATGTCTTCATGGTGAAGGCCTCTTACTACGCGAAGCCGCTCCGCCGCTACCTCATGCAGATGTACGGCGCCGAGGTCCACCCCAGCCCCAGCGAGCTGACCGAATACGGGAGGAAGCTACTGGCCGAGAAGCCCGACCACCCCGGCTCTCTGGGGGTCGCCATAACCGAGGCGGCCGAATACGCGTTGAAACACGGCGGCAAGTACGTGGTGGGCAGCGTCATCAACGCAGACATATTGTTCAAGACCGTGGCGGGGCTCGAGGCCAAGAAGCAGCTGGAGCTCATAGGCGAGGAGCCCGACGTCTTCATAGGCGTGGTCGGCGGAGGCTCCAACTGGGGCGGGGCCTTCTACCCGTTCATAGGCGATGAGCTCAGATCGGGCAAGGTCAAGCGTAGGTACATAGCCGTGGGGGCTCTGGAGGTGCCCAAGGTGACTAAAGGCGTGTATAAATACGACGACCCCGACTCGGGCCGGCTCCTGCCTCAGCTCAAGATGTACACCATAGGCGCCGACTTCGTGCCGCCGCCCATATACGCAGGCGGCCTCAGGTACCACGGCGTTGCGCCGACTTTGTCGTACTTGATGCACAAAGGCTGGGTCGAGGGGCGCGACTACGACCAGGAGACGGTCTTCAAGATGGCCCAGATATTCGCGCAGCTGGAGGGCTACGTGCCGGCCCCCGAGACGGCGCACGTCCTCCCCGCCGTGAAGGAGATAGCCGACGAGGCCAAGAGGACCGGCGAGAAGAAGGTCATATTGATAAGCTTCAGCGGACACGGGCTGTTGGATCTAGCCAACTTCGCCGACGTGCTCGG
>CAYFGI010000056.1:0-8426 GCA_964342785.1 uncultured Thermoproteaceae archaeon | reverse complement strand
GCGCTGGACGTAGCCGAGGCGCTCAAGGACGAGGTCGCGGGCTTCAAGGTGGGCTGGGACCTAGTCCTCGAGGCGGGTCTAAACGCCGTGAGGGAGATCTCCAGGCGAGGCCCCGTCGTCGTGGATCTGAAGTTGGCCGATATACCGTATATAGTCGAGAGGGTGCTGGACAAGCTCGCCTCGGCCGGCGCTTGTTGCGCAATAGCGCACGGGTTCCTCCTGCCCAGCTTGAGGAGGGATCCCAGGCTATACGTCTTGGTCAAGATGACCGTCGAGACGCGCTACGACTCCATCTGGAGAGAGCTCCTCGGCCATATCGACGGCTTCAGAGGCGTGGTGGCGCCCGGCAACGATCCGGCCACAGTCTCGGCCGTAAGACGTGCGTTGGGCTGCGCCGCTAGGATCATCTCGCCGGGCATAGGAGCACAGGGCGGAAGGCCGGGGGACGCGATAAGGGCCGGGGCCGATTTCGAAATAGTGGGGCGATACGTATTGGAGGACCCCTCGAGGGTATCGGAGTGGGGCGGCCTTAAGCCGACCTGTAGCAATTCTATTTAAGGCCTAGGTAGATCATATGTCCTCCGCCAGAGAGCTCTTGGTCAGCAAGATCAAGGACGGCACAGTGATAGACCACATCCCGGCGGGCAGAGCCTTGGCTGTGCTGAGGATTCTCGGCATAACGGGGAGGGAGGGGCTTAGAGTCGCGTTGGTTATGAACGTCGAGTCGAAGAAATTAGGCCGTAAGGACATCGTGAAGATAGAAGGGCGCGAGCTCACGCCGGATGAGGTAGACGTGATCTCGGCGGTAGCGCCGACTGCTACTATAAACATAATTAAGAACTATGAAGTCGTCAAGAAATATAAAGTGAAGCCTCCTCCCGCCATAAGGGGCAAGTTCAGATGTAGGAATCCCAACTGTATCACTAATCAGCATAGAGAAAACGTCATCACGTCGTTCATCTTAGTCAAGAGCGATCCGCCGATATTCGCCTGCGAGTACTGCGGGCGCTACCACACCCTCGACGAGCTGGTCTAAGCGCCGGCTATTTGACGACCACGACGGCGGGCGGCGGAATAGTCGGCTCTAGCTCCAACGCTTTATCGCCGTAGCCACATATAGGCGTATCGTTGAGGGGCTGCGCCAACACCTCTTGGGTGACCTCCGTCCCCGAAACCCACACGATCCTCAGCGGGAGGTACGTGTCGTGCATCCAAAAGCACCAGGTGGAGTTCCTCCCGAATAGGAACAACATCCCAACGGCGCCTACGCCTCTGGGGTCGTAAGACGTGGCGTTCATGTATCCCCTAGTCTGCTTGGCGGGGGTGTCGGCGACGTAGACCACGTAGGGCGATCCGTCCAACAAGACCGTGGTGGTCTCCGCGAAGGGATCGTTGGAGGGAGCGGCGCCGCGGCTACGCTGGGCTAGGTAGATAGCTACGAGCACTACCGCCGCCACAACGAGCGCTATGGCCCATCTCCTCATATGCCGTGGGTCAAGTAATCGATTCTACCCCCATCTACGACGAGCACTTGCCCCGTTATGAACCTAGCGTCTTCAGATGCCAGGAAGGCCACGGCCTTGGCGATGTCCTCGGGCGCGGCTAAGGCGCGTAGAGCCGTCCTGTTGATTATATCGGCCTTAGCCCTCTCGATCTCTTCGCGCGTCCTTCCTCTGGTCGTCAGATCGGTCTCTATCCAGCTCGGGGCCACCGCGTTTACTCTTATCCCGTAGGGCGCTAGATCGAAAGCCAGTCTTCTGGTCAGAGCTATCAACGCCGCTTTAGTGATGGCGTAATACGTGGTGTTGAGGAGGGCCGTCCCTATGCCAGCTATCGAGGCCACGTTCACAACCGCGCCTTTGGATCTCTTAAGGTGCGGCAACGCCTCCAACGTCACATATATGGGGCCCTTTACGTTTATAGCAAACATGCGGTCGAAACGCCCCTCGTCGAACTGCTCGAAGGGCATCAGCTCCATAACGCCGGCGTTGTTAACCACCACATCGATGCCGCCGTATGTCTTGACGATGTCCTCGACCATACGCCTCACCTCATCGCGTCTAGACACGTCGGCTTTGAACAACTCGGCCCTGGCCCCAAGCTCTTTCTTCAACGCCTCGGCGGCCTCCCGCGAGGAGTTGTAGTTTATAGCCACGTAGGCCCCTCTGGCGTGTAGCTCCCTGGCTATAGCAGCGCCTATACCCCTCGAGGCGCCCGTCACCAAAGCGACCTTCCCCGACAAGCTCATGCCAGCGCGATCGCTCCGCGTTTTATACTTTAATAGAGCTGACGCCATGGGCATATGGCCGAGGTAAGGCCCCGGCAGTATTGGTCCGCGGCTATATCGACGATGCTAATATGGGGGCTGGAGTATTACGACATAATATTGTTTGCCTCGTTGGCGAAAGTATTGCAAGAGCTGTTCTTCCCCGAGAAGTCGCAGTTTATCGCCGCCGTCGCCACTTGGGGTGCATTCGCCATAACGTACTTGGCGCGCCCCCTGGGCGCCTTGGTTTTCGGCCATATAGGGGATAGATACGGCAGGAGGATCTCCACGGTGTTGGACGCGTCGGCCGTCGGGCTCGCCGGCCTCGCCATAGGCCTCCTCCCCACGTATTACGCCGTCGGGATCGCGGCGCCCATCGCGCTCTATGCGCTTAGGTTTATACAAGGGCTGGGGATAGGCGGGGAGGCGGGGGGAGGCGCCACATGGGCCTTGGAGCTCACCCCTAGAAATATGAGGCCGTATGTAAACGGCGTCATGTACTCAGGTCTGTCGTGGGCTGTTTTCCTTACATCCGCCTTGACCCTATGGGCCATGGGCTTCTTCGGATCTGCCTTCAACACGATAGGATGGAGGGTTCTTTACGTGATAGGCATAGTCCCTGCGTTGGTGGCTCTCATCATAAGGCTCTTCGGCGTCGAGTCCCGCGAGTGGCTCGACGCGGCGCGCAGAGGGAAGATACCGAAGGCGCCGATAGCCGAGGTGTGGCGTTATTGGGTTAACTTCTTGATACTTATATTGATAAATCTGGGGTTGACTTTATATTACTACGGCGGCTCTGGATATTGGAGCTACATAATGCCTAGGGTCGTCGCCCCTAAGCTGGGCTTGAACCCGCAGGCCGCGTATAACTTCGCCTTGGAGCTGAGCGAATACGGAGGCCTCGGCGCGGTGGTGGGGGAACTGCTCAGCGGATTTTTGGTGTCGGCGCTAGGCGTTAGGCGCGCGTTCCTGCCGCCTTCAGTCGGTCTATTGGTCATGGCGCCTGTGGCGACTTACTTCGCCTTCGCGCTCAACAACGCGGCGATCTACGCTTCGTTCTTAATGGGCGTGTTTTTCGGCCTCGCCGCGGCGCCGCAGACCTTGTACTTCGTCGAGCTGTTCCCGACCGAGGTCAGGTGGACCGCCGTGTCTCTAGGCTGGAATATAAACGCGTTGATAGGGCCTCTCGGCTCCTTGGCGGCTTTACTTGCGGCCATGGCGGCTCCGGGCAGCATAGCGGCGTTGGCGCTCTACGGCTCCCTAGTGGCGCTCGCGAGCTCGTTGCTGACGATAGCGGGCTCGCTCATCAAGCCGAGAAGCTTTTAACTCGGACCTAGGCTTTTTCCGTGAGGGAGCTCAGGAAGAAGTTCGGCGATAGGTTTATCGACGATCCCGCCCTACTGTCGTTGTATTCCCGCGAGGCTTCCTTCGAACAACCTACGGCGAATCCTCTGGGCTTGGTCTACCCAGTAGACGAGGAGGAGGTCCTCTGGTTGGTTCAATGGGCCTACGAGACCGAGACGCCTCTCTTCTCGCAGGGCTCCGCCACCAGCCTTTCGGGCAACACCGTGGTCACCAAGCCGGGCGTCATAATATCGTTCGAGAAGATGAACAAGATACTTGAGGTCAACCCGACTGATTCGTACGCCGTCGTCCAGCCGGGGATTAGGCTAGAGGAGCTGAACGTAGAGCTGTCGAGCTACGGCGTGTTCTTCCCGGTGGATCCAGGCTCCGTCAGATCGGCGACGGTGGGAGGGGCGATCGCCAACGGCGCAGGCGGGATGCGCGGCGCTAAATACGGCACTATGCGTGATTGGGTCCTAGGCTTGAACCTAGTCACCGGCCGCGGGGATCTCTTGAGGATAGGGTGTAGAACCCTCAAGTGTAGAAACGGCTACGATCTAGTGAGGCTGGTCGTAGGCAGCGAGGGCACGCTGGGCCTCGTCACGGAGGCCGTGCTGAGGATAGCGCCGTTGCCCGAATCGGCGGTCTCGATCCTGGTCTACTACGACTCTCTGGACAAGCTGGTCGAGGACGTTGTGCGCGTCAGAGCGGCTAGGGTATGGCCTCTCTTCGCCGAGTTCCTCGGCCCGGCCGAGTCGAAAGAGGTGGGGCTCGAGGAGAGGTACACCTTGTTCCTCGGCGTAGACGTGAACAAAGGCGCCGAGGAGAACATGTTGGGCAAGCTCAAGGGCCTCGTCCGAGGCCTCGTGGCGAAGGAGGCCGTGGGCCTCAACCCCTCCATGGAGTTGCTGGAGCCTCGTAGGAGGCTGTTCAGCGCCCAAGTGGCGTTGATGCAAAGACAGCTTGGAAGCGAGGGCGTTCTGATAATAGAGGACATCGTGGTGCCCGTGTCGAAGCTTCCAGAGGCGGCCAGAAGGGTTGTCGAGTTGGCCGAGAGGCTCGAGGTCCCGTTGTCCTTGGGCGGACATGTCGGCGACGGGAATTTACATCCAACGACGTGGTTTAAACGCGGCGATAAAGAAGGCGCCAGGAGGGCCAAGGCGTTCATAGAGGGGCTCGGCAAAATAGCGGTGGAGCTAGGCGGCAGCGTCTCGGCCGAACACGGCGTAGGTACGTTGAAACGCGATCTGCTCAAGATCGAGCTCGATCCGCGCGCTCTGGAGTATATGCGCGCGCTCAAATCGGTTTTTGATCCCAAGGGCATATTGAACCCAGGCAAGATCTTATGACGGTAGCCAAGTGGCAGGAGCTTTTTCAACGCGCGGCAGAGGGGGCGTTGGTGCGTATAGACGGCATATTGAGAGATCACAGCTACGTGAAGGAGCTAGCTAGGAGGGTGAGGGAGGCTAGGCTCGAGGTGATCGAGAACTTCGACCGCTACATCGAGGAGACCATGAAGTCCGTGGAGAAGCTCGGCGGCCGCGCCTATCTCGCGGAGACCGCCGAAGACGCGAGGGAGATCGTCGGCAAGATAGTAGGGCGGGGGAAGGTCGTGGTCTTCGGCAAATCCAACACGGCGTTGGAGCTAGGGCTCAGGGAACACCTAGAGAAGTTGGGCAACGAGGTGTGGGAGACCGATCTAGGCGAGTTCATAGTGCAGATCGGCGGCGATAAGCCCTCCAACATGATAGCCCCCGCGTTGCATCTAGATAGAAGAGATGTCGCGCGGCTTTTCAAGGAGAAGCTCGGCGTTGACGTCGGCGACGACCCCTCTAGGCTAGCTACGGCGGCCGGTGATTTCCTCAGGTCGAAATTCATCAAGGCCGATGTAGGCATAACCGGCGCCAACGCCGTAGCGGCCGACACAGGGGCTGTTGTCAACGTAGAGAACGAGGGGAACATACGAAAGGCGACGATCTTGCCGCCTATCCACGTGGTAGTGGCTGGCGTGGAGAAGATAGTGCCCACTCTCGCCGACGCGATAAGCCAAGCCGTCGTGCAGGCGGCCTACCACGGCCTCTTCCCGCCCACATATCTCGAGGTATCCGCTGGACCTTCGTCCACGGGCGACATAGAGCTGGTCCGGGTGAGGCCGGCCCAAGGCCCGAGGGAGTTCCACCTAGTCCTCGTGGATAACGGCAGGAGGAAGGCGGCTAAGGATCCGGCGCTGAGGGAGGCGTTGCTATGCATCAGATGCGTTAGGTGCGGCTTCGTGTGCCCAGTCTATAGAGCCGTGGGGAGGGACTTCGGCGAGCCTCCATATGTAGGACCTGTCGGCGTTATGTGGCTGGCGATAACTAAAGGCCTGCTAGCGGCCGGCCCGGCCGCGATGAAATGCGCCCACGCGGGTAACTGCAGAGAGGTATGTCCAATGCAGATAAACATACCCGAGGTCATACGCTATATAAAGACCCAGTACGTAAGACAGATGAAATCTTAAATATAGGCTTAGGAGATAATATGAGAGCCGAGATATCAATGGAGCAAGCTATTCTGCTCGGCATAATTATAGTCATAGCCGTCGCGGTCAGTTGGTACATGTATACTACATTTTTATCTTATGTACAATCAGGCGCCAGGATCTCGGTGTCTCAAGCCACGGTGAACGGAAGCGGCTACCTTCAACTAGTCGTCACAAACCAAGGACCTGCGAACAGCGTCGTGATAATCGGCGTTTATATAAACAATGTGTTCTGCCGCCCCGTGTCAGCGCAAGGCCCGGCCTCAATAAGCGGAGATAAGGTCGCCGTGAGCATGGGGGGCGCCGCACTGCTGATATACAGCTGTAGCGGCTTCGCCGGAACCCCCGGCACGAACGTCCAAGGCTATTTGGTCCTGGCGACAGGCGCGTCTTTCCCGTTCACGGCGTCTGTGACCTAGCCACGCTGCGGGCTACCTCCACTATCTCCAAGGCCAGTGGCATATAATCGGCGAGTTGGCCCAAGTCGCCGCGCTCGACTCTAAGTTTGCCTAAAGGCACCGCTGCGAACGGCGAGAGGCGCCCCTCCATGATCCTCAATAGATCATCGTAACGCGCCGATAGGACGTACTGTGCGTCATGCCTTCCGTGCAACAGCCGAGCCTCCGCGCATCTATTCGCCTCGAACTTAAAATAGAGAGTTATCTCCCCGCCCAGCTCCTGCGGAGCATCGACGGCTATTATCGAGAGCTCGGGAGGAGCCTTGTTGAGCCCAGATATGCCTCTACAGACCTCGTCGATCCACCTCTGTGTCGGCAGGAACCTCATAGCTTCTCCAGGGCGTATCTAGCGGCATCCTCGGCGTTCTCAGCCTTGACGACGGCCATGAAGCCCGATTGATGCTTGAACACCACGCGATCTCCGCTCAACCTCCTGAAATCTATCCTGTCTTTATGTCTGTCGGGACGCCATAAGGAATACGCGCCCGGGTTCCTGAGGTCCTTGACGACTATTATCACGGGCTCCTCCTCGCGTATCGCCGAGAGATCCAGCAACGCGTTCCAAAGGACCGTGGGGGGCGCGCTCTCGTCGACGGCTATAGCCTTGATGGGCCCCTCGACGACGGCGTAGCGCCTCCCCTCGGCTATTCTGACGGCCTTTAAGCTCTCCTCGAAGTATTTAGACAAGCCTTTAGCCACGTAGTCGCCTAGCTGAGGCACGGCGAGTACGGCATGAGTCGCGAAATCTATCCCGAAGCCGACCTTATACGCGTCCTGGCTCAACACGACAGAGATCACATCGCCTTGCGCGGCGCGCCTCATGAGCCGTAGCTGGGCTAAGGCCCTGGGGTACCTCTCGGGATCTACGTCCAAGGACCTCGAGATTTCAAACGCCTTGGAGTAATCGCCGAAATCCCCGACGTCGAAATCCGAGGCGGCCGCCTCGGCGATCAGCTCGAGGAACCTCACGTCCTCATATCTGCCCCTAGCGGTGATGCCGAAATAGGCCGAGAGGCCTTGGTTCAACGAAGCGCCGTAAAGCCCCAGCCACCTCTTGGCCGCCATGGAGCCGAACCTATCGACCAGATCTGCCGCAGTGAATAGAACCGAGATCCTAGGCCTCAGCCTCAGCCTTAACGCCTCCACTGTCTGCATCAAGGACGAGGGCAGATCGACGTATTCAGGCTCGCCGTTCGGAGCATGATGGTCCAAAACAGCGACGTGGCCGGCGGATTTCAACGCGTCGTAGTGTTTATAGCCTATATCGACGTATATCACAGGGCGCCCCCTCCTCGCGACCTCCAGTAGCTCCTCGGGCTGCCCCAGCCTATATATTTCCTCGGCGCCAGCTCTATACAGCAAAGCCGCGGCTATGGTATCGTCCGCATGCGCCGTGCCATTATGAACCACGACGACGAAATGTCCTCCGCCGACTATCCCTCTGGCCGCCTCGACCTCCCCCTTGTATCTATCCACTATATCCACGCGCGCTGAGACGCCTCCTATTTAAGCCTCTTCAACTCCGAAAGTCTGCATCTTCTTCAACTCCTCCAGCACTTCGCCGAGCTTGGCCATCACGTCTAGGTGGTTCTGTTTAATGACGGGAGGCAACTCGTTGAGCCTCTGGACGCCTCTGGCGACCTCGTCGAGGGAGGCCCTTATGTCGTCGAGCTTCGCCGAGATAAGATAGAGGGATACCACCAACAGCTCGTCCGAGCTGAGCTTCTTGCCCTTGGCGATCTTGTCCAACACAGGCGCCGCCGCGTTTTTCACCAACGAGTCGAGCCTGGCCTTCAAGGCCTCATCCATGAGAGCTATATGCCGGGTACTTATTAAC
>CAYFGI010000055.1:0-8739 GCA_964342785.1 uncultured Thermoproteaceae archaeon | reverse complement strand
AAAAAGCCTACCTTATGTCGTGCACGTAGTCGTATATCTCGAGCGCCTTTTTGCTCAACCGTCCGGCCTCCACTAGCTTCAACACCTCTTCTCTAGGCATGAAGATTGCTTGCAACATCGCGTCTCTCTCCTCGTCCGGTAGAGGGGCCAAGGCCATTATCAGCCTCCCGCCGTGTTGTATGTACATAGGCGATTTCAGCTTAGCCCTAAGTATGTTCATGATGACGGGGGCGAAGGCTCTATCGAACCTAGGCGCGTTGGCCACCACGGCGTTCTCCAGATCCTCTGCCTTCATCGCCGACAGTATGTCCCTAGCGGCGTCCTTAGGCGATTTGGATCTGAACGGGCCGGCCTTATAGGCGTCGCGTACGGCGTTCTTAACCTTATCGACGAACGAGAGGAGTATCCTCTCCGCCGCTATCCTGTCTAGATCCTCGTAGAATGCGTAGGTCCACTCCATGTGGAGCTCCCACAACTTGTCGAATAGCTCCTCTGTGAAGGGAGTCCCGGCGCTTATCTTCACCCTGTCCTCGGCCGGGATAACGCCTAACGACGTCCTGGCGGGCCCCTTGAACGCCCCGTCCTTCGTTATCTTAGCCTTATGTCGCAACAAGGTCCATAGCCACGTAGAGAATATACGGTAGGTGGCCAAGTCGTTCATGAAGCGCTGGCCTAGCTCGTAGTCGTCTATCGCAGCGGCCAGGTTCCCGTTGAGGAGCTGGAAGCCGTAGTTGGCCGCCATGTAGAACGCATGCTGTATATGTTCAGCCGTTATGTCGCCCTTCGGCGGCTCGTAGAGAGCGGACCAGAGGTCCTTCCCGCCCCACAGCTCTGGATTGTTGAGCAACTTCTCGGGCGTATCCACCATATCGGGCCGTATCACCCAGGGCGTTATGTTGCCCTCCTCGTCTATAAGGCCGAGCCTCTGGAACAACTGCCTCTCTTGTTCCGTCAAGCCGCTGTCCACAGCCGGTATCTTCACGCCGTCCACCTCGACGAACTTAACGGGCCTGTTTATAAGGCCTTGGAGCTCCTCCAGGCCAGCCCTCAGGGGCTCGTTGCCGGCCTTGACGTACGACTCCTCCGGCGTAGCTACCCAGCTCTGCCTGAAGAGATCGTAGAGCCTCCCCTTGACCTTCCCCTGTAGTATATCTTTAAGCGTGATCTTCTTCACGGGCTCCTCGGTGACGAAGATAAGGCCTATCAACCTCTCCCTTAGCTTATCCAGCCAGATCCCCCTCAGGGCCCTCGCGTTGTACCTATGGCGTTGATACGGGTCGTCCGATCTGTAGAGCATCACGGCGGCCATGCCGCCCACAGGACCTGCGTTCAGCTCTCCGTTCTTGCCCAGACCAGCCATGAGGCTCATCAACGCGTTGTATCTCTGGTAGGCCATCATTATGGGGTGCGTCATGGTTATGTTCTGCGGATCCGGGTACACGGCCTCCTCCCTCCACATCTCTATAAGGGAGCCCAGGTAGTCCCATCTGCCGTTGTTTATCTTGACCAACCTCTCGCGCCAGATCCAGAATATGACGGGCAAGTACAACCCGGCCCTCGCCTCCTCGTAGAGCATGGCTATCTTCAGCTCGCCCCTCTTGAGGCCGAGCTTGTCTTCGACCTTGCGGAGTATCTTCTCTATCACGAGAGCCTCCTCGGGCGTCTGGACCTTAGGGACGTAGAAATAAACGCCGGATCCCGCCTTCTTCAAAGCGTCATAGTTGTTGAGGGTGTATATCACTATGGACGTTATTATAGCCGGGACCGGCCTTCCGTCGACTCTCACGTCGAAATCCAATATGTGGATGCCAGGCACTCTGTGGATGAGGGTAGGCCATTTGGATCTCTCCTTCTTGACGCGGTAGACCTTCCCTCCTTCGTAGTACGGATCGGGGATATCGCCTTGAAGTATTCGTTTAACTATCCTCCTGGCCTCCCAGACGGCCGCCGACTTGCGTCCAGATCCCCACGGTATGTACCAAGCAGGCGAGGCGTCCTCCTCGTCCTCCATCATGGCGGCGACGTCGGCGTTTATCTGATGTATGGCGCGGCTCATGGGGTGCCAAGGCCCTGTTATCTCGAGGCCGGGGTTCTTAAGCGGATGTAAATCGTGGGGAACCGGCACGTTTTGGTTCAGCCCCCATCTCAACGGCGTGTCGCGGCCCAGGAAGTTATCTATGACTCCTTGCACAATCTCCCTGAAGGTCCTCACGTTGCCGTCCGCGTCGACGAACTTGTCGTCCCACTTGGGGAAGGCGCCCTTTACCCTCACGCTCTCCTTCCTTTCATGCCATTCCTTCCTGGCTCTTATCGCCTTGTCCACCTCGGCGCCAAGCTCCTTGACTATCTCCTCGATAAGCCCCTCGACGGAGACGACGCGCCCGTTGACCGTCTTCTCGCCTAGAAGGTCACTATAATCACGTTTGACCACAGGATCTATTTCTATCATATTAGCTAGAGAAAAACGTATTTTTAAATATTTAGAAGCCCATAACCCGTTTTTTGGACAATAGGCGAAATAAATATTTATAAGGAAATAAATATCAGAACATATGTACGTACAACCTAAATTATTCTTCGGAGATCCAGCTCTAACTATAATCATCGATTTAACACCGATTTTATTGCTGTTCGTACTGCTGGCGGGTCTCCGTCTATCCGCATGGAAGGCGACGCTCATAGCCTCGTTATTCACTTTGTTCTTCGCCATGGCGCTCGGCGCACCTCCCGACCAGACCGCGACGGCTTGGGCCATCGGCGCGTTGTTCGGCACCTGGAGCATATCGTGGCTGATATTCTGGGGTGTGGTCTGGTTCAACACCTGGAGGCTCGCCGGCTATCTCGACGCCTTCAAGTACTGGATGTTCCAAAACGTTACGCGCGATATGAGAGTTTTGACGATAGCCTTAGTGTGGGCCTTCGGAGCCTTGATAGAGGGATTGATAGGCTTCGGAACGCCTTGGGCCTACATAGTCCCTATCTTGGTCTCGTTAGGCATACCGACGTTAAGGGCTATAACCATAATGGCTGTGGCCAACACCGCGCCTGTCTCATACGGCGCCTTCGGCATACCTGTCGTGACGTTGGCCGGCGTGACGGGCCTCCCGTTGATGTTCACTTCGTCCTCTGTAGCTCACGTTGTCGCCGTGTTGGCCATGGTGATAACCTTCGTCTTACTCTACCTAATAGATGGATGGAGAGGCATACGTGAGGCATGGCCAGCCGCGCTTATAGGCGGACTTGGGTACGTCCTGGGACAGTTCACGACGGCTGTATACCTAGGGCCTTACCTTCCCGACATAATCGGCTCGATTTTCGCTTTCATTTTCATAGTGGCGCTCTCTAAGGTATGGCAACCATCCAACATAGTCCAGCCGCCGCGCCTGGAGATAAACAGCGTAGATAGAGGGAAGATAGTTAGGGCATGGATATCGTTGATCGTCTTCGTGACAATCATGGGCCTTTGGAACTCGCCGATATCCCCCCTCACGAAGTTCGTCCTAGCGACCTTCAAGGTCTCCGCTTTCTCTCAAGTCCTCAACAAAACCGTAGCCGTCGCGTATTCCTTCAATCCATTCGCCACGGGGACATCTGCTCTAGTCGCATGGTTAATCACGTTGCCCTTAATGGGGATCTCGGCCCGGCAAGTCGCTGAGGCGGTTAAAGTGACGTGGAGACAGATGTGGGGCGCCGTCTTGACCGGCGTTTTCGTGATAAGTCTAGGGTTTGTCTTTAATTTCAGCGGAATGGCCTACAGCTTGGCTTACCTCACGACGGGCATCGGAATATTCTTCATAGTTATATCTCCCTTCTTGGGGTGGATCGGAGCAGCGTTGACGGGTAGCAACACCTCCTCGAATGCGCTCTTCGGCCCGTTCCAGGAAGCCGTAGCGACGTTGCTCGGCATGCCCGCAGGTCTCCTACCGGCCCTACAGAGCGTGGGGGCCGAGTTGGGCAAGCCGGTGGCGCCTCAGACCGTCTCAGCCGGCGTCTCGACATCGGAATACGTTAGGCGCGAGGGCGAGGTTGTGAGGAATAATCTGAAGTACTCTATATCGCTTGTGTTCGTGCTGGTTCTGATAGGAGTGTCGTACCTATTGCTATTCCCATGGCCGTTCATACTGCATTGAACGATTTCGTCAAAAAAGCGCGCGAGATCTTGGGCGAAAACGGCGTTCTTGTCGACGAGGTTGATCTCTTGGTGTATGAGCAAGACGGGACTCTAGCGTTGAGAGGTAAGGCGGACGTGGTGGTATTTCCGAGGACAACGGAGGAGATGGCCAAAGTAGTCGAGCTCGCGTATAACTACGGCGTTCCGATAATAGGGAGGGGGTCCGGCACGAGCCTCAGCGGCGGGGCGGTCCCCGTTAAGGGCGGCGTGATAGTGAGCACCGCCCGCATGGACAAAATACTGGAGATAGACTTAGACAACGAGGTCGCGGTGGTCCAGGCTGGGGTCGTGAACGACTGGATAAACTCCTACCTGGCGCGGATGGGCTACCAGTACGCCATAGATCTGGGCTTCCAGTATATGGCGGATCCCGGCTCGCAGAGGGTTTCGACGATAGGCGGAAACATAGCTCATAACTCGGGCGGCGTCAAATGCTTTAAATACGGCGTGACGGTCAACCAGATCAGAGGCCTCACGGTTGTTCTGCCCGACGGCGAGGTGAGGAAGATAGGCGGCAAGGAGTTCGAACAAGCCGGCTACGACTTGATAGGCCTCCTGACGGGCTCCGAGGGGACTTTAGCCTTGGTCGCGGAGGCTGTGGTCAAGATAGTCCCGACCTACGAGGCTTCGGCCACTATCGTCGCGAAATTCGACGATCTGTCTGCGGCCGGCCGCGCCGTGTCGGCCGTCATAGCCTCGGGCGCCATGCCGGTGGCCATGGAGCTCATGGACAAACTGGCCGTCGAGGCCGTGGAGTCGGGGCCCTACGCCGCCGGCCTCCCCAAAGACGCGGAGGCGATCTTGTTGATACAAGTCGAGGGATCCCCGCCCGGAGCCAAGGAGGAGGCCGCCAAGGTGGCTGAGGTCTTGAGGAGAAACGGAGCGGTGGGGGTCGAGGTGGTCGAGGACCAGGCGCGGGCCGCGAAGATATGGGCCGCCAGGAAGCAGGCGTTCGGCGCCATGGGCTTCGTAGGTCCTAACTACGTGGTCGAGGACGGCACGATACCCCGGAAGAAGCTCGCCGAGGCCTTGATGATAGCGAGGGCTGCCGGCGCGAAGAGAGGGCTGAGGGTGGCAAATGTGTTCCACGCAGGCGACGGGAACCTCCACCCCTTGATCCTATACGACGAGAGGAAGCCCGGCGAGCGGGAGAAAGCCATCGAGGCGGGGGAGGAGATCCTCGAGGCTTGTGTGGAGCTCGGCGGGACGATAACTGGGGAACACGGGGTCGGCTACATGAAGAAGAAGTTGTTGCCCAAGATGTACAAGAAGGAGGAGATAGAGTTGATGAAGGCGATCAAGGCCGTCTTCGACCCCAAGGGGCTCATGAACCCCGGCAAGATATTCCCATGAGGCCTAAATCGGTGGAAGAGCTCGTGGAGTCCATAAACGAGGCGAATAGGGATAGGAGAAGATTGCTCCCGATATGCAGAGGCTCTAAGGCGCATCTCGGGCCGCCGGTTGAATACGACGAGGAGCTCCAGCTGTGGGATATGCCCAAGGTGCTCGAGATAGATGAGGAGGAGATGGTTGTGAGGACCTCCGCTTGTATTTCAGCGGTGGAGCTCCAGGAGGAGTTGAAGAAGAGGGGGAGGAGGCTCGCCGTCGATCCGCCGTTGTTCCGAAGGTCCTCCATCGGCGGGATATTGTCGACTAATTTCTACGGCCCAATGGCCTACCGCTACATGACGCCGAGAGATCAGTTGCTCAGCGTTAGGATAGTCACGGGCAGGGGGGAGTTCATGAGGTTCGGCGCGCCGGTCATGAAGGACGTCGCTGGCTATAACATAAAGAGGCTTATAGCCGGCTCCTGGGGCACCTTGGCCGTCCTCGTGGAGGCGTATCTACGGATATATGCCTTACCTGAATCCGTGGCCGTCTTGGCCACCGGCAGGAAGTCGCTACAAGAATTGAGGAAGCTACATGCCGCCGGCGCCGCGGAGTCCGACGGCGTTCTCTACTTGAGGTTCGAAGGCGTCAAGTCGGAGGTCGAATACAGGCTATCTAAAGCTGGGCGAGGCGATGTGTTCTACGATGAGGAGGCGGAGGAGAGATGGAGCGCGGTAACTGAGGCGGAGGAGCTCTTCGCGTCTAACGAGATCGCCAAGGTCGTGGCTCCGCCTGCATCTCTCCCCGAGGCTCCGCCCGGCGTGAAATATCTACGTTATCCCCTCCTCGGCGTTATGTACGTAGCCGGTCCGCCGCCTGCAGGCGTCAAGACGTATTGGCTGAAGCCGCGGAGGAAGTGGGACGTAGAGAACAGAGATCTGATGGAGAAAATAAAACAAGTGTTCGACCCCAACGGAGTGTTGTCGCCCGGGAGGTTGCCATGACGGCTCTCGACGAGCTTTACCGTTGCGTCCATTGCGGCTTCTGCCTTCCGACCTGCCCCACCTACTTGGCCACAGGCCTCGAGGGGAACAGCCCCAGGGGGAGGCTACATCTAATGAGGGCTGTCGTCGAGGGTAGGGCGAAGGCCGAGGGCAAGCTTTTGGAGTACCTAGATTCCTGCGTGTATTGCCTCAGGTGCGAAACCGCCTGTCCTTCCGGCGTTAAATACGGCGAGGTGTTCGAGGAGTTCTTCAAGATGTATAGGAAGGAGATACAGTCGGTCAGCTACGAGCGCTATATTCCTCTCTTCAATACTCTGAACACAAGGCTGGGTCTAAAGATAGCGCCTTATGTGGCGTCTCTATCGCAAGAGCTGAAGCCTATGGTCTCGGGACGCGATATATCGGACTTGATCGGGAAGATCTACGCGGCGAAGGGAGATATGAGGGGGAGGGTCGCGTTGTTCGTATCCGATGAGTGCGTCTCGTGGCGTTATAGACGAAACATCGTCGAGGCTGCGATCAGAGTATTGACGTGGAACGGCTACGAGGTCGTGGTCCCGCGTTTCGGCTGCTGCGGCGCCCCCTATAGGCATAGCGGCCAGTTCGAAAAGGCCGAGGAGCTCGCGCGCCGGAACCTATCGGTACTCGAAGAGCTGGGCGACGTAGATGCCGTCGTCGTCCCCAACTCGGGGGGATGCCAAGCGGAGCTCCTTAGATATATGCGCGGCCGCCGGGTTGTTGATGCGATGCAACTATTGGCGGATAACTTGAGGGGAGTTCTAGGCGAGGTCAAGATGAGGCTGGCGGTGCAACATAGCTGTCACCTTATGAACGTAGCCAAGGCGCATGACGTAATCCTCAAGGTCTTGTCCAAGGTGCCCGGCCTGGTCTTAACGCCTCTGCCCAGCGCCGACGTGTGTTGCGCCGGCGGGAATATGTACCCCTTGAGGCATCGCGATATAGCTGACGCCGTGCTCGAGAGGAAAAAACAAGAGGTGCGCGCCTTGTCGCCGGACGGGATACTCATCGAGAGCACCTCTTGCCTACAACAGATGACGAAGCTAGGCCTCCCCGTCTACTTCCCCCTGGAGCTGCTCGACGCGTCTTACAGCAAGGCTTCAAACGACGGCTACAAGGAGCTACGCGCCAAGCCCATCTAGGGGAGGGGCTCGAGCTCCTCCAGCTTCTCCGGGTGCACCCGTATCCTCCCTATCCTCACCTCGTCGAAATCCTCCGTCGTCGCGTAGAGCGAAACCCCCTCTTCGGATATCCTCTCGACTACGCCGTATCCGGCCAGCTTGCCCCCCTTGAACAGACCCGCTAGGATGTGCCGGAGGTAGGAACGCGGCACCACGTACTCTCTGCCCCTCCCCTCGGGCTTCTCCACATCGCCTGGCATGTACCTCCCCCAGGGACATATGAGTCCTCCCTCCCAACGGCAGGGGGATAACGCATCGATGGAGGCCGTGACCTCGCCCTTTAGGGATATATGCCTCCTGTAGGCCAAGTTCCTAAGCTCTTTCCTCTCCTGGGGGCCCCGTGGATATATATAGCTGGGCCTCGAGGCCAGAAGGCCCGGGAGTATCCTCTCGCCTATATTGATCGCGCGGGCCTCTACGGCATCCACCAGAGCTCTGAGGAGTTGCGCTCCTCTGCCGGTGGTCCACCCCGGCGTGTTTATCAACACCAGCGGCGCGGCGATGCGCTTTAAGCAACGCACCACCCCGGCGAGCAGGAGCTCCTCGACGCCCTGGAGATTCACCGAGCCCACGTAGTAGCCGTCGAGCGGCCGTAGCTCGGATATATGCGGCACTTGCTCCGACGTGCATGCGCAAGACACGAAGCCGGGAGGCCCTATGTCGGACTGCCCAACGTCGGCATCAACGACGCAGACCTTCCCCCTATCCACATGGACGTTGAGTAGATATGTCGAGAGCCCGCTCTTACCTGAATCCGTCGGGCCCACGATCGCCACGACGCCCTCCAACGAGAGCTTCCAGTCGTCGGGGATCGGCGATCCCCTCACGAAGACCACCGAGCCGCCGTCGACGACCAACGAGGCGGGGCCCTCAACGGGGTATTGTTTATGCGGCGGCACCGAGAAGCTTTTGAAGTATCCGCCGAAGACCTTACAGCCGTCGGGGCACTCAGCCCGAGATGGGCCTCTCAACAACGCCGACCCGTCCGGAGGAACCTCCAACGAAAACACTTATGGATTGGATCAAGGTATTATAT
>CAYFGI010000054.1:0-8750 GCA_964342785.1 uncultured Thermoproteaceae archaeon | reverse complement strand
ATCCAGATGAGCTATGGAGATTAAGAACTTAGTCTCCGATGCAGGCGTCAGGATAGCCTACCAAGAGGTCTTAGGGATAGACAACACGTCTAGGCCCAGAGAAGTAGATGATTTAGTTAAATCGGTGGTGGACGAAGTAAGGAGCAAATATAGACTAGAGGAGCTGAAAGATAACCCGATCATAAGGATATATAGAGATTTTTACTGGAGGGTGATAGGGATAGACCCCACGAAACAACGCCCGGCTCAAGAGGCCTTACTGCGTAGAGTGCTGAGGGGAGAGGATCTACCGAGGATAAACTCGGCCGTGGATATAGGCAACGCAGCCTCGATGAAGTTCCTGGTGCCCGTGGGGCTATACGACATCGATAAAATAGGCAGCGACATCCTCGAGCTGAGATGGTCCAAGGGGGAGCTCTTCCGGCCTATAGGGGGAAAGCCTGTCGCGGTAAACAACCAGATAATTTTAGCGAAAGGCGACTTGGTTGTGCACGTATATCCCTACAGGGATAGCGAATTGACTAAGGTAGATGTCAATACTAAGAACGTCCTAATAGTGGTGGCAGGCTTGAAAGGCGTAAGCGACGACGTGTTGATAGGATGTAGTAAATTCATCGCGTCCGCCTACGAGAAAATACTAGGGGGCAAGCCGGGCGAGGTCAAGCTCGCTTAATTCTCTCCACGAACATATCGATTATCTCCTTGATCGAGGGGCCCTCCAAGATCTTTAGCTCCCATTTGACCCTCGCTATAGGCTTCGCTATCTTTATCACATCCTCTATCCTGGCGGGCGTGCCTATTATCACTACATCCACGTCGGCTCTCGCTATGGTTTCCTCCAAATCCCTCTTCTGCTCCTCGGTGTATCCGAGGCTGGGCAACACGGGGCCCATGTGGCCGTACTTGGCGTAGAGCTCCTTTATGGCGCCCACGGCGTATGGCCTGGGGTCCACGATCTGCGCGCCGTATTTACGCGCCGCGATATATCCGGCCGCGTAGGGGAGGCCTCCGTGCGTGACCGTCGGCGCGTCCTCGACTACAAGCGCTCTCTTGCCCCGCACGGACTCGGGCTTGTCCACGACTACCTCTAGATCGGCCTTCGCCACGAGGGCCCTGGGGTTGCTACGCCTTACGTTGTCCTCGACGACTTTGACCTTTTCGGGCTCGGCGTCGCTGACCTTGGTTATTATCACCACGTCGGCGATCCTCAAGTTGACCTCGCCGGGGAACGACCCGACCTCGTGGCCGGGCCTCCTGGCGTCGGTCACGACCACCGTGAAGTCCGGCCTGAAGAACGGGAAGTCGTTATTGCCGCCGTCCCACAATACTACATCGCCCAACTCTTCTGCTTTCCTCAAGATCCTCCCGTAATCGACGCCGGCTAACACGGGCACTCCCATGTCGACGTATTGCTCGTACTCCTCCCGCTCTTCGAAGGTTATTTTGGCCAGGTCCCCTCTGCTCGTATACACCTCGACGGCGCTCGCGGCCAAATCCCTATAGGGCATGGGATGCCTCACCGCCGCCACCTTCAGCCCTCTGGCCGAGAGCTCCCTCACAAGGGCGCGGCTGACGGTCGACTTGCCGGCCCCCGTCCTCGTGGCCAAGACGGCCAAAACCGGCTTTATGGAGTCGAGGTAGGTGTCGTTGGGGCCTAATATGCGGAACGAGGCCCCCGCGCTTAGGGCCGAGGATATTATGTGCCCCACGTCGTCGTAGAGCAGATCGCTGTAGGCCAACACCACCTCGTCGACGCGCAGCCTCCTTATGAGCTCGGAGAGCTCGTGGTAGTTCTCCCAAGTATATATCGGAATGCCGTCGGGGTAGAGGCCGCCCGCGAGCTCGGGCGGATATCGTCGATTCGGTATCGGTATCTGCGTCATGAGGAACGCCACCACTCTGTACTCCTCGTTGTCTCTGAAGAAGGTGTTAAACACGTGGAAATCCCTACCGGCGGCCCCAATTATTGCAACTCTTCGCATAATTATATAGATGACAGGAGTTTATATAGATTCTTATTTTTAAAAATAGCGAACGAGGCGCCGACGTGTTGGTGCTATCTGATATACACATAGGCTCCCCGAGATCCCGAGTAGGCGAGCTCAGGAGGTGCCTCGCGGGCGTCGAGACCGACGTGTTGGCGATAGCTGGCGACCTCTTCGACGACGAGCACAGGCGCGTGAGCAAGGAGGAGGCCTCCAAGCTCTTCAGAAGGCTGTTAGGCGTGTTGTCGGTAAGGCCTAGGTTGCTCATAGCGTCGTTGAGCTCCTCATCCCACGACCCGTTGCTGGGCCATTTCGTCGATGTGATAGACGGTGTGGAGGTTTTGGCTTGTAACTGCCCGATAAGCTTCACCTATAGGGGGGAGAGGATCGTGATAACGCATGGCGATATAGCTGTAGGCGACGGCTTCCTGGCCTTCTTGATAGATAGATTGAAGCCAGGCACCGTAGGCAGAATGGTTAAGAGGAAGCTGGGGCTATCCAACGATACGTGGGTCGTGTACGGCCACAGCCATGTGCCGTATTTAGATCTCCATGAACGCATACTGAATCCAGGCGCCTGGAAGATCTACGGCGTAAGGAGGACTAAAGGCGCTGTATACGAAATGCCGTCAGCTAAGCCTTTCTGCGAGCCAAGCCTTTAGTTTCTCCATTGCGTTGGGAAGCTCGCCGAGCTCGTCCACCGGCCCCTCCCTACGCTCCAAGTTGAGACAACGCCTCCAGTCTAAGGCGTACCTCCTATTGGCCTCCGCAACACGCCTTATATTATCGGCGTTAGGCTCCTCAGGATTGAGCGCAGCTCCGTACCCCACGTATGCTAACGCGTACGAGTAGCCGAGATACACGGGCACTCCCCTGGCGGCCGCCAGAGCTTTAGCCAACGTCGCAGCTCTACATGTAGGCAGGTTTAGGATCTGGACGCTATAGCCCCATCTAGCCACGGCTAGGCCGAGGCCAAGCCACCTCTCGGCCTCACTCGGCGGGGGCGGTATCAACGTAACGTACCTACCACCGTTCCTTATCGTTATGCCCAAGAGCTTGTACTCGAGATCCACGGTAAAATATATGTCATTTTTATCGTATCGTGATGAGATTGGTCTTGACGGAGGCATGGCGAGGGGAACGAATGCTGATGCCTGAGATACAGGAGGACGAGAAAAGTTTCATTCTACTCTACTGCGA
The DNA here is from genome assembly GCA_964342785.1 of uncultured Thermoproteaceae archaeon. Classification (GTDB taxonomy): domain Archaea; phylum Thermoproteota; class Thermoprotei; order Thermoproteales; family Thermoproteaceae; genus Thermoproteus. The sequence continues at coordinate 5,565 of CAYFGI010000054.1, read as the reverse complement.
TTATCTTAAATATTAGAAACTATATATGGAAATTGAGGGATGGTATGGCTGTTAAGATCATCAAGGCGTCTGGCGCCCGGGAGGAGTTTTCAGAGGAGAAGCTCCGCTCGTCGTTGGCTAAAGCGGCTCAGGAGGTCGGAGTGAGCGTAGACGGAGAAGTCAAGATAAAGCCCAACCGCGACCTCACATCGGCGGAGCTCTCCGACCTGGTAGAGCTCGAATTACTCCGCCTAGCCATAGACAGGCCCGAGATGGCTGAGGTGGCCAAGTCGCATCTGTTAGGCAGGATATACAAGGAGGCCTTCGGAAAGGAGTTCCTGAGGGATAAATCGGGCTACGGCGAGAGAGCCGTCTTGAGGTTTAAATCGCTGGCCGATGCCGGCCTGCTGAAGCCCGAATCCCTCGACCTCCTATCTGCGATAGAGCCTAGGCCCGATTTCGACAAGTCGCTCAGCTACAACGCACTTAGGCTCTTCACGAACGGCAACTACGCGCTACGCGATCAGTCGTTCAGGCTTGCGGAGACCCCCTCGATGGCGGCATGGCGCATCGCGACGGCCGTGGCGAGGGAGCTCGACCGCGCCAAGCTGTACTACGACTACATCACCCAGTTGAGGATAGTGCCGGCATCGCCGTTTTGGTTCAACTCGTGGACCAAGAAGGAGATGTTCGCGTCGTGTTTCACGCTGGAGGTCGAGGACTGCCTCTCTTCGCTCACCCACCCCGGCCGCTACTGCATATACGATGCGCTGGCGTACTCGGGCATAATCCAGCAGTTAGGCGGCGGCGTGGGCTACGACTTCTCGTTATTGAGACCTGAAGGCGACGTGGTCCGCGGCTCTGTCGGCGTCGCGTCCGGGCCCGTCAGCTTCATGAAGCTATTCGACGCCAACGTGGACGTCATAAAGCAGGGCGGCAAGAGGAGGGGCGCCCAGATGGGCACTCTACACGTCTGGCATCCCGACGTTCGCAAGTTCATAAAGGCGAAGACGGGCGAGCTCAAGGACGCCCATCTACAGAACTTCAACATATCGGTCTTCGTCGACGATACCTTCATGGAGAAGGCCTTGGGGATAGACGCAGATCCTAAATACAAGCTCGTGAACCCCCGCGCGTTTTACGACGGCACGGGGAAGAAGGCAGTCGAGTATGTAGATATCTCCAAGGAGGCGCGGATCCCCAAGGAGGCCATCTGGGGGGATGTAGACGCCCGTCAGCTCTTCCTCGAGATAGCTGAAGGCGCTTGGGACTCCGGCGACCCCGGCCTTATATTTAAATCGAACCTAAATGCCTCGAATCCGCTCCTTTACGAGGAGATCGAGATCGCCGGGTACAAGTTCAGATATATATGGAGATCTGTTAACCCCTGCGCCGAGACGGTACAAAATCCATTTGAGGTATGTAATCTAACTCATATAAATCTTGTGAAATTTGTAAAAGATAATTGCGGAGGGAAAACCCTCGAGGAGAAGCTGTCTTGCATCGATTGGGATGGCCTCGCGAAGGCCGCGAGGATAGGCACCCGCTTCTTAGACGACGCGATCGAGAGAAGCCGTACTGGCATAAAGATAGTGGATGAGATGAATCTAGCCACCAGGAAGAATGGGCTGGGGATCATGGGCTTCGCCGAGCTCCTCATAAAGCTGGGGGTGCCCTACGCCTCTTGGGAAGCGGTGGAGCTCGTGAACCGCATCATGGGCTGGATATATGTCAACGCGCTGGACGAATCCGCCGAGCTGGCGCGCGAGCGCGGCCCCTTCAAGTACTTCGAGAAGTCGATATATGCCAAGGGCGAGCTCCCCGCCCTCAAGTTCCAGGAGTTTGTGTGGTCCAGATGGGAGAAGGTGAAACGCGCGTACCCGCCGGAGCTCCAGAAGGCGGGTGATACCTTACGCGATATAACCATGAGGACCAGACGTTGGCTGGAGCCGTATCTAGAGCGGTTGAGGGAGAAGGTTAGAGGCGGCGTTAGAAACAGCGTGGTGATGTCCATAGCCCCGACCGGCCGCACCAGCATACTGGCCGGGACCACCAGCGGTATCGAGCCCGTATTCGCCTTGGCCTTCCTGAGGAACGTCACGGTGGGCACGCTTATAGAATACTACGAGCCCGGCATAGAGTGGCTTAAGGCTCACGGCTACTGGAATCCCGCTGTGAGGAAGGCGATCGAGGAGACCGGGATGTTGAAAGATGCGCCTGTGCCCGACCACGCGAAGCATCTGTTGGCAACGGCCATGGAGATAGGCTGGCTCTGGCACGTCTTGATGCAAGCCAGCGCCCAACAGTGGGTCGACCAAGGGATATCCAAGACGATAAATCTCCCCGCCAACGCGCCTAAGGACGACGTGTATTGGGCGTTTGCGCTCGCCTGGGCTCTCGGCGTTAAGGGCATCACGGTGTATAGAGATAAGTCCAAGTCAGTGCAAGTGATCTACACAGGTCTGAAGGAACAGCCTAAGGTGAAGCTCGCCGAGACGGCGAAGATCGTGGTGAGACCTATATCGCTCGACGTCTCTATAGACGAGGTCGCGGAGCAAGCCAAGCTCAAAGCGCTTGAGGAGGGGAAGGATCCCTACTGCAAGACGGGCGAATGTAGCTGAAGGTCTCAAATACTATTGGGCCGATTCGCGATATGTTTGACCTTATAGTTAAGGCGGTCAGGATAGGGTTGATGGCGCTTCTCGCATCTATCCTATATTCTGTGTTTAACCTCTGGTTCTATGGGATCTTCGATGTTAGAATTATATTAATTGGAATATATACAATGACTTTAATATCAATAATACCATATATATTTATAAATATAATTTATAATTTAAGAAATAGGCACGATGGGAGATGGATTATATATGTAGCTTTATCGATCTCGTTGTTCCTCACGGTCACTATGGCCTTCGCTAGGTTGTTGTCGCTAGACGGCTATATATCGCCTATATCGGTTCCGCAGCTACGCTACGACGGGACTTTGGCGCTATCCCTGGCGTTGCTAGGCCTTGCGACGTTGCTTTATCTAGGTTCTGTGGTGCCCGACATAGAGAAGATAACCGGTAGATTCCTCCTGGCCCTGAGGGAAGGGCGGGATGAGGATAGACGCGAGGAGGAGTACACGGTCGAGATAGTTTAGCTTTTATTTAACGGCGATCATAAGGTCGTGGACCTCATGGAGCTCGTGAGGTATCTAGAATCGCAGGAGTTCTACAAGCTAGTCGATGTGGTGAAATACCGCGACGGCAGACGCTATATATTCAAGACGTCCATAAGAGATGGAGAGATGTATATACATTTAGTTTTCTATAAAGATAAAGCGTATTTAGAGATATGGCCTCAAAGCTTCGCCATACCGATGGCGGTCTACGATCTGGATAAACACGCCTTGTTCACTCCGCTCGCTTTAGTGAACATACTCCGGAGGACGTAGCTTATTAAGGAGGTTTCTAACGTCGTCATATGTCCTGGAGCGTCCTGGAGGCGTTACGGAGTAATCCGGCCGTCGTCAAGAAGAACTTAGAGGCTCGCCGTATGGACGTAACGCTTGTCGACAAATTCTTAGAGCTCGACGCGAAGTGGAGGGGGCTTAAGAAGGAGATAGACGAGCTTAGGCATCAACACAACGTCTTATCTAGAGAGGCCTCTAAGGCATCGCCACAGGAGAGGAAGGCGCTGGCCGAGAAGGCCCGGGAGCTTATAGATAGGCTAAAGAGCTTAGAGGAGCAGCTCAAGGAAGTCGAGACTGAGCGCGAAAGGCTTCTCTTCTCGTTCCCCAACCTAATCCACGAAAGCGTCCCGATATGCCCAGAGGGCGTGGACTCGGTGCCGGTAAGGTATTGGGGGACTATAAAGGTGGCGCGGGAGGACCTGGAGAAGGTTCTCAAGCTTGATCCGCGCCCTGAGTACGTGGTGGTCGATAGAGCGCCCGTGGGCCACGCCGACGAGGCCGAGAACGTCCTCAAGATGGTCGATACCCTCAAGGCGGGGGAGGTGGCCGGCAGTAGGTTCTACTACTTACTCGACGATCTGGTCTGGCTGGACTTCGCGTTGTCTTTATTCGCGTTGGAGCATTTGACCTCCAAGGGCTTCAAGCCGATAGTTCCGCCATATATGTTGAAATACGACGTGATAAGGCGGGTCATAGATCTGGACACGTTCAAGGACGCTATATATAAGGTGGAGAACGAGGATTTATACCTCATAGCCACGGCTGAGCACGGCATAGCCGCGTACCTATACGGCCGCGACCTCCTGGAGGAGGATCTGCCCCAGCTATACGTCGGCTGGTCGCCGTGTTTCAGAAGAGAGGCTGGCGCCGGCAATAGAGACATAAAGGGGATCTTCAGAGTCCATATATTCCATAAGGTCGAGCAGTTCGTCTTCTCCCTGCCGGAGGACTCGTGGAGATGGCATGAGGAGATCACGAAGAACACCGAGGAGATCATGCAAGCCCTCGGCCTACCCTATAGGGTGGTCAACATATGCGCCCACGACCTCGGCGCGCCAGCGGCTAAGAAATACGACATAGAGGCTTGGTATCCATCGCAGGGCACCTACAGAGAGCTCGCCAGCTGCTCCAACGTGACCGATTGGCAGTCCTACAGGCTGGGGATAAGAGTCACTAGGAAGGGCATGAAGAGGGAGTACGTCCACACGCTTAATTGCACCGGCCTAGCCACCACGAGGACCATCACGGCGATACTGGAGAACTACCAGAGGGAGGACGGAGCCGTGGAGATACCCAAGGTCTTGAGGAAATACCTAGAACCCATAGCGACGGCGCCTAAGGACTATATAGCGCCTAAAAACGCCAAGGCGTGACCGCGTAGACGCCCTCCGAGCTTTCCGCCAAGCTTCGAGCAAATGCCGGCGTCCAATGCTTTATGTCTAACATTCGCGTCCCGCAGTCCGTAGGCATCTATACATGGAGGATCTTATCGGAGCGGTCGCCAACGGGTTGCCGCGAATCTCCCGCGCTGCGAGAAAAGCCAACGAGACCCTGGGCTAGAAGAGCCCCGCATCCCGAGCCTAGACGCGACGAGGCGCATCCGTCTCAGCGCCTCTATAGATGCTCAATTCTGCGCCTCCCTAGAGGCCGGCATCAGGATCGTCTCAGCCTGAGGAAGGCAAGACGATAGACTAAGTTTAAATATTACATACGGGTCATACATCATGAAGGTAATGGTCGTACACGAATGGGATGAAACCCAAAAGGATGCTGTGAATAATTTCTTCAACCAGCTGGTCAACATGGCTAGGGGCAAGAAGCTACCTAAGGGGATGAAGCTTGAAAGAGTTAGCATCTCGCAGGACGCGAAGACCGCCATCTGCGAATGGGACGTAGAAAACCTAGATATGTTAATACAAGCGGCGAAACAGTTTAACGTCACTTGGAAGATTAAACCGCTCGTACCTCAGATCTTATACGAACATAAAGGCTTGTTCTAACTGAGAGCCTTTTCCATATATTTTCTACGCGTCAATGCGCTGTAAGTCGGCGAGAAATGCGCCAAAAGGAGTTGGTGCGGGGGGTGGGATTCGAACCCACGCAGGCCTACGCCACAGGGTCTTGAGCTT
>CAYFGI010000053.1:5626-8857 GCA_964342785.1 uncultured Thermoproteaceae archaeon | reverse complement strand
ACGTGGTCGACGACGTATTGTAGCCTTCTGCTGGGCGTCTCGGCGACGACTATTATCGGCATCCTCCGGGCCACTTGGTAGAACGTGCCGTGGAAGAAATCGGCGATGTCGGTCTCGGGGCCGGCCATCCCGTTTATGGAGTCTATCACCAAGGCGTCGTACTCATCTACGTGCTCCAAGACGTACTTCGCGATGTCCTCGTGGAACGTGCGGGGGAAGTTAAAGAACTTGAACTTGGTGTACGTCGTGTTGAGCCTATCGAGGAGCTTCTTGAAGAAATCCTCGTCTTCGTTGGTCGAGACCCAGAGCACCTTGCCCTTGGCCCGCGAGACCACTCTGACCACTAGCGAGGTCTTGCCGCTGCCCGGCGGTCCGTACACCATCGTCGTACCCGTCAACAGATCGTCCAGAAAATCCACGTGAGTAGTCACTCAAGGCTCTATATTCTTTCCGGTGCAGCGCGCTGGGTCTACCCCGGCGGGCCAACCTTTTTATCGCGGGAGATCGACGCATGTGTGGCTCCGCTCTACCTGGCCCTACACGTCCTCGTCGCGATCCTCATAGGGGCCGTCGGGTATCTAGCGGGTCGGCTGGTCCGGTGGGCGTTGGCCAAGGGCTTGGCGCGGGCTGGCTTCGACGATTGGTTCAAGAGGTTCAACATAGGTCGGGCCATCTTGCGTTCGGGCTACGCGGCGGGGGAGTTCTTCGGCTCGGTGGCCGCCTGGATAATATATCTGATCTTCATACTCCTGGCGGCCGCCTACCTTGCCTACGCCCTCGGCTATCCGGGCTGGGGCGCCGCGCTTGTCGGCGTCATCAACGTCTACATATACGGCTTCGTGAAGTTCTTCATAATAGCGATAATCGGCTTCATCCTGGTGGACGGCTTCGTGGAGTACATCTACAAGGGGGCCCTCGTCAAGGACGACGCGAGGCTCTTGGCGCCGGTGGCCGAGTACATAAGGGTCGTGCTCTACCTAGTCGTCATTACCTTCGCCCTCCAGCAGGGGGGCATCGACGTGTCGACCCTCAGCCAAATGCTGATACCCATCACGTGGGGGCTGGTCGCCGCGATGGTGGCCATAGCCGTCCTCCAAGTCGTCCGTAAATGAACGTGCTGGTAGCCGCGCCGCAGACCTCCAGCTACCGAGGGGCCGAGCTCACGGCCGCCCGGATGGTCAAATGGGCCTTGAGGCTGGGCCACAAGGCTTGGCTCCTCACCAGCGCGTTCCACGACTGGGAGCCCGCGGTGCCCGAGAGGGAGCTCGACAGAAGCCTCTCGGGCTACGTCGCCCTCGAGAGGGACCCCAAGGCCGGCGTCCCGGCGCTTAGGGCCATCAGCGCGCGCTCCCTCGTCCCGGCCAAGAGGATAACCATGAGGGACCTCTTCTCGGTCCTCAGGCGGATAGACGAAGAGGTGGGGGTGGACCTAGCCCTCTTCCACTCGACCTTCTGGAACGGGCCGGAGGAAGCCGCGCGTTGGATCGGGTGGAAGGGCGAGCTGGCCTCGATAGGCGAGGAGGTGAGGCCCACGGCGCTCGCCTACATGCCCCACTTCAGGCCCGTGGAGCCGGGCGCGAACCCGGTCGAGAGGACGTTGAGGCTCGCCTGGAACGCCACGGTCCTCCCGCGGGTCCTCAGATCGGCCAAATGGGTGCTCTGCGAGAGCCCTCCCGAATGCGACGACTTGTCCTCCTCCGGAGCGGGCAAGGAGAAGTTGATCCACTACAAGGGCCTCCTCGACGACGACTTCGCGCGGCTTGTGGACGAGGCGAGGCCCGATCTGATAAGAGATAGGCTGAGGATAAGGGAGGAACACGTGGTGGCGTTCGTGGGCCCCCTCGAGCCCCGCAAGAACCCCTCGGCGCTGGTCCACGTAGCCAAGAGGCTCTCGGGGAGGGGGGTCGCTGTGGTTGTCGCGGGGGCCGGCGAGGAGGAGGAGAGGATGAGGAGGGAGGCGCGATCCACGCCGAATCTCTACGTGGCGGGCCTTCTGTCCGAGGAGGAGAAGGCCTCCCTCGTCAAGGCCTCTCTCGCCAACGTGATACTTTCGCGGTCGGAGGTGCTCGGCGTGGCTCAGCTGGAGTTCATGTACGGCGGGGTGCCCGTGGTGACTAGCGCCGCGTACGGCCAGAGGTGGCTCGTGCGAGACGGCGTGGACGGGATCCACGTGAGGGGGCCCGACGACATTGAGGGCGTGGCGGCGGCCGTGGAGAGGCTCGCGAGGGACGCCGCGTTGAGGGAATCCCTCGGGAGAAACGCAAGGGAGAGGGCCAAGGAGTTCCTCATGTCGAGGAGCTTGGGGGAGCTCCTGGAGAGGCTGAGGCCCTAGCGGAAAGGATATATATCCTAAATTCCTTCCCGGCGATGTATATAGCTAGGGCCCCCTCGACCAGCGCCAACTTGGGCTCCGGCTTCGACGTGGTGGCTATTGCCCACGACGCCTACTTCGCGGAGGCCTACGCGTCGGTCGGCTCGGGCTGCGGCGTCCACGTCAAGTTCAAGGGCTTCGACCCCGGGCCGGACAACACGGTGGCGAGGGCCTTCGAGAGGCTCTTCGCCGTTTTGGGCATCTGCCGAGGCGTGGAGGTGGTCGTCGATAACGGGATCCCCGTGGCGAGGGGGCTCGGCAGCAGCGGGGCTTCGGCCGTGGCCGCCCTCGCGGCCTTCTTGGCCGAGGCAGGCCTCAAGGTCGATCCCAGGGTCGTGATAGAGGCGGCGGGCCACGGCGAAGTCGCGGCGGCCGGGAGCCCCCATTTCGACAACGTGGCCGGCGCGGCGCTGGGCGGGGCCGTGGTCATAACCTCGCTCTCGCCTCTAGACGTGGTGAGGTTCTCGCCGCGCCTCACGCTCGTCGTCGGCGTTCCCGACGTCCCGCCCATGCCCAACAAGACCAAGGCCATGAGGGAGGTGTTGCCGCGCCACGTCGCCTTCCCCACATACGTGAGGCAGATGTCGAGGCTCGCCGCGCTGGTTGCGGGCTTGGCCAAGTCGGATCCGAGGCTCGTGGCCAAGGGCATGGAGGACGAGGTCGTGGAGGCGGCGAGGGCCCCCTTGGTCCCTGGCTACCGCAGAGCGAGGCAATACGCTCTGGAGGCGGGCGCGCTGGGGGTGTCCCTCTCGGGCGCGGGCCCCTCCATCGTGGCCCTCGCGGACGACAAGGACGCAGACGCCGTCAAGGCGGCCGTGTTGAGGGCATACGCCGAGGAGGGCATAAGGGCTGAGGCCAAG
>CAYFGI010000053.1:0-5526 GCA_964342785.1 uncultured Thermoproteaceae archaeon | reverse complement strand
TATAAGGATAAGGAGCTTAGGAGGGAGGCGGACGCCTTGGTGAGGAGGCACATCTCGTCGGTGCTCTCCTCCGCCAAGTCCAAGATGGTCTTGACCCCCTCCGCCGCGCGGGTCGTTGCGGCGAACCCCGACGCCAGGTACCTCTGGGACTCCACAAAGGCCCTCTTCGACAGGGTGATACAGAGGGTAGACAAGGCGCCCGAGGGCTACTCGGGCTTCTACGATCTGGTGAAGATAGACGAGGCGGCTCTCGACAAGCTGTACCAGATGGACCTCTCCTTGGTCGAGAAGGCGAACGAAGCGGCGAAGCTCGTGGACGAGCTAGCGGCGGCACAGCCCGGCTCCGACGTGTGGATCCAGAAGCTACAAGCGCTGTCAGCCGCCCTCTCCCAGCTGGATTCCGCCGTGGACGAGAGGACTAACTTCATAGCGGGCTACACGCGCCAGCAGGCCGAGGAGGCCGCGGGCGTCGCGGGGATAGCGACTAAGAGCGACGACAGCTCGGCGACGGGCGGAGGGCAGGGCAGGGGGAGCTGGTTTAAAAAATTGCTGGGGGGTAGGTAGATATGCCGCAAGTCATCCAGTGGGTTAACCCCAAGGAGGACGAGATAATTTGGCGTTATCCCGTCGACCGCATAGAGTGGGGGGCTCAGCTCATCGTCGAGGAGTGGCAGGCGGCGGTCTTCTTCAGAGATGGGAAGGTCTACGACGTCTTCCGCGCGGGGCGGCACACCCTCACCACCATGAACCTCCCCCTGTTGACCCAAGTGCTGAGCCGGATAGCTGGATTCGAGAAATCGCCTTTCGTGGCCACGGTCATCTTCGTCTCGCTTAAACAACAACAGCTCCCCTTCGGCGGGAGGGCCCAGACCGTCGAGCTCGCGCCTATACAGTTCTACGGCTCGGCTTGGTTCAGAGTCCAGGACCCGGCCCTCTTCGTGACTCAAGTCGTGGGCGGGCAGGGGGTCTACACGACCGAGGACCTCCAGAAGTTCCTCCGCGGCTACTTCAACGAGTCGCTCATGGCCGAGCTATCGAGGCAGTCCATCTTCACCATCTACCAATCGCTGGAGCAAGCCTCCTTCGTCCTCAAGAACGCGCTCGACCCCTACTTCAAGAGGCTGGGCCTCGAGCTGATCGACTTGAAGTTCGAGGGCCTCGACGTGACGGACCCCATCTGGCGCGATAGGCTCTTCTACATAAGGACGGCCGGCGTGAGCCCCACCGACTACTTGCGCATGGAGGCTGTGGAAAAGGCCGCGGCCGAGCTCGGCAAAAGCCCCGGCGCCGCCGTGGGGGCAGGCATAGCGATAATACCGCCCCTCTTCGGCCCCACGACGGGAGGCCCGCCGTCGACGATTGTCTCGAGCCAGCTCGCGGCGCAACAACAAGGCATCGTCTGCCCTAGGTGCGGCACCGTCAACCCGCCCGGGGCTAAGTTCTGTATGAACTGCGGAGCTCCCCTGCCGCAGGAGAAGATATGCCCGAGGTGCGGCTTCAAGAACCCGCCCAACGCCAAGTTCTGCATGAACTGCGGGGCGCAACTGCCGTGAGGGCGCAGGAATACGCCCTGGCCTCTGCGATCATCGTGGAGGGCGCGTACCTGGTCGCCGCATCTCTAGGCTTCGCCCCGCTCTCGGTCTACCTAGCCGTGGGCTTGCCTTTGATAGCTTACGGCGTCGTGTACCTAGCGCTGGGCGGCAGGAAGGCGACGCTCTGGGGCGGCCTCGTTGCGTTGCTAGGCGCAGCCGTGGCGTCCGGCGGGGCGGCCTCGCCCACCTTGGTGGCCGGCGTCGTCCTCCTGCTCGTAGGCCTCTTCGCGCTGGCGGGCTATGTCAGAAAGTAAGGAGTTCCGGTGCTCCTACTGCGGAGCGCCGCTGGACGTTACGCCGGATTCCGTAGTCGTAGTCTGCAAATACTGCGGGAGGCCCAACCTAGTGGCGACAGACGTCGACGCCGGGGGCATGGTCATGGTGCCGGCCTTGAAGGGGGACGAGGCCGCGAGGAAGGCCGTGGAGGCGGCCAGGCGGGAGCTCCGGCTGAGGCTCAGGCTCAAGAAGGCGGTCTTCGGGGATCCCGACTTGTTCTACATCCCCTACTACTTCGCAGACGTGTCTCTGAGGGCTCACTACAGGGCGAGGGTCAGGGTGACGTATACGAGGACCGTATATACGGGGCGGGGCGCTACCACCGAGGTCGTCACGAGGGAGGTCTCCGTGTCGGGCGACGTATCTTATGCGGACACCATCCCGGTCCTCGCGAGGAGGGCGGCCGGCGGGGTTGCGGCCGAGAAGCTGGCGCGCCACTACCTCTCCACGAGGCCCAAGACGGTGCCTCTGGAGCAAGGCGTCGACTACAGCATCGCCAAGGCCTTCATGGCGGCTGAGTTCGGGAGGGAGAGGGCCAAGGCCGTGGCGCTGAGGGAGGCCGTGGACGAGCTCTTGAAGAGAGTGGACGAAGACGCCAAGGGGAAGGCCCGGCGGGCTGTCGGGCACCCCTCGGCGAGGGCCGAGATCCTCGATAAGACGGTCGACTTCGACGTCGATAAAACGGATGTATCGCCCTTGACCTACCTGCCGGCGTGGCTGGTGCCCTACGTCCTCGACGAGTCCCAGTACTCCTTCGCCGTGGCTGGATGGGACGGCGCCGTTATAGCCGAGATAGAGCCTGTGTTCATGGAGCAGAGGATCGGCTACGCCGTGGGCGCGTCCCTCGCCGCCGGCTTCTTGGGAGGCCTAGGCGGAGCCGTGTTCCTCCACAGCTTAATAATCGGCGGCGCGTTTCTATTCTTCGGCACGGCGATCGCCTTCGCCCTCGGCACAAAGATCACCAAAACCTTCGAGGTGAAGGCATGAAGGTCCGTTGCCCCTACTGCGGCGCCGAGTACGAAGCCCCCGACTACGCCCAGTACCTCGTATGCCCCTACTGCGGCACTGTGCTGAGAGAGGGCAAGGTCTTCGAGTCGGTATACATCTTCGAGCCGCGCCTGGACAAGACCGCCGCGTTCAACAAAGCGCTGAGCTTCAAGCCCTGGGCCTCCCCGAGGGATCTGGCGACATCAGCCGCGCCGTCTAGCGCCGAGCTCCACTTCGTGCCCCTCTACCTCTACTACGTCTACTTCGAGCCCCTCAAGGAGCTCGCGACGTACGCCACGGCGCTGGCCCTCGAGAAGCCGCCGTTCTACATACCCGAGGAGTACCAGTTCCCCGCGCGCTGGAGGATCACCTTCAAGCCATCTCTCGAGAGGGGGGCGGTCTTCCACCAGCCCCAGCTCAACCCCGACAAGGCTTGGGAGCGGGCCTCCAAGAAGTACCTCAGGGAGGCCAGGAACTACGCCTCGGCGTTTAAGACGGCGGTGACCGACAAGACCAGCTTCGAGGGTATAGTCTACTACCCGTTCTGGGTGCTGAAGTACTCCTACAAGGGCAAGGAATACAGCGCGGTCGTCGACGCGGCCGAGGGCGACGTGGTGTACATGGAGTACCCCGTCTCGGGCAGGGGGAGGGCCGCGTCTCTAGCCATCGCCGGCATAATCCTGGGCGGCTCGGCGCTTATAGGCGCGATCCTGGGCTTAGGCATGTCCTACAGCAACTTGGCCTCCCTATATCCCAGCGGCGAGCTAGCCCTCGCAAGCCTCGGCGGCGCCCTCGTCGGAGGCATCGCCGGCTCGGCGGGGGTCTTGAGATACGCCGTTGAGCGCAAGGCGGTGTATAGACAAGGCCAAGCGGTTGAGTTGCTGTAAAGCGCGCCTTGTTTCCCCACCCCAGCGATTGATCCTATTATGGCCGCAACCGCGGCGCGCGGCCCCCCTCGCGACGCGGCCCGGTCAATCGGCCGCCAGCTCCTTGAGCTCGTCCAGCCTATAGCGCCTCAGGAGCTCCACGAGTATCCGCGCCGCCTCGGCCGCGTCGAGGCCGTCCCTCTGGGCCGCCCTCCTCAGCTCGCCCAAGAGGGCTTGGGCCCAGCCCTCGTCGTCGCCGTAGCCGTACTCGGCGGCGTGTTGCTCGTAGGCTATCCTGGACAGCCCATCGGCCTCTCTATTCTCCTCGCGCGGTATCCACTCGATCTCCCACTTGGCGAAGCGCCCCAATAGCCCCTCCACCTCCTCCTTAAGGTTCAAGAGCCTCAACGAGTTGACGCCCCACTCGCCCCTCATCTGCTTGACCACGAGCTGGCTGTCGCCCTTGATGGAGACCTCGGCGCATCCAAGCTCTAGCGCCTTCTTGAGGGCCTCCCTCAGCGCCGTGTATTCGGCCACGTTGTTGGTGCAGCCGTCGCCGTGGCACGCGACCCCGTATCCCCGGGCCAGCCGCCTCCCCGCCTCGTCGTATATCGCGTATCCGTAGGTGCCCAAGCCGCCTGGGTTGAAGGGCTCGCAAGCCCCGTCGAAGTAGACAACGCACCTCACCGCCTCCAGACGTACGGCCTAGTTCCCTTCCAAAACTCCTCCTCGACCTCAGGCGGCAGATCGTACTCCACGGGGTCCCTCACGCCGTTTATCTTGAAGGCGAGGCGCCTCATGTAGCAAGGCCCGCAGCGGCCGCAGTGTTTAGGCCCCTTGTCGTAGCAGCTCCAGGTGAGGTGCAGAGGCGCCCCGACCTCGAGGCCCAGCTTCACTATCTCGTGCTTGACGAGGCCTCCCACCGGCATCAGAAGCCGGACCCTCCTCTGGGGGCCCGTCGCGTAGGGCAGGACTTGGTTGAGGAGCCGTATGAACTCCATCTCGTTGTCGGGGTAGGCGCCCGCCTCCTCCATGTTCACGCCCAGCGCCACGTAGTCGTAGCCCCAAGCCTCGGCCAGCGCCACGGCGAGGGCTATGAAGACGAAGTTCCTGGCGGGCACCCACTCGTGGGCGAACTCGGCGCCCTCCCTCCCCATGTCGACTCTGTTTATCTCGCCCTCCCCCAGCAGAGGGGACCTCCCGGCGAGCTTGAAGAAATCCATGTCTATTTCAATCAACGGGACGCCCAGCGCCTTCGAGATCTCCCTCACGGCTCTCCTCTCGGGGTCCTCCGCCACATGTCTGTAGTTGAAGTGGAGGAGCGCCACCTCGTATCCCTGCTTCAAGAGGGCCGTCGCCGCGGTGGTCGAGTCTAGGCCTCCGCTAGCGACGACCAACGCCTTCTTGCGCCTACTCGGCTCGGCGTCGGCCTTCCAGAGGCTGGCGGATCGCCACGTCTTGTCCGCGCCCACCTCCACCACAGTATACGGCTCGAGCCTCTTGACGTAGTTCCCCTCCCACGGCGGGACGTCGCCCTGTAGGTACGCGTCGGAGCTCGCGAAGAAGAGGGCGTTGAGCTGGCGGTCCCACATGTAATACAGCGGCTTGAAGTTCGCCGCTAGCCACAACCTCCCCGGCCTGGCCGAGTCCAGGACGGCCAGGGCGTAGCTGCCCACCACCTCGTCCCTCAATATCCGCTGGAGGCCCTCGAGGGTGCCGTCCCATATCTTCTCGAGCAGCGGCGGGAGAACCGCCGTGTCTATCTTGGACCTCCGCTTGAGCCCGTACTTCCTCTCGAGCTCCAA
>CAYFGI010000052.1:0-8950 GCA_964342785.1 uncultured Thermoproteaceae archaeon | reverse complement strand
TATGGGCGGAAGGCAGAGGACCAGCTTGTTTATGACCTCGGAGGAGGAGGCTAAGAAGCTCGGCATAGAGACGAGCGAGGAGGGGCAGGGCAAGAAGGAGAAGAAGAAGGAGAAGAAATAATTTATTTCAATTTTATTAAAACATTAGATCTTTTTATAAATAGAGATATTAAGATAAAATCAATTATAATAAATATATGCATTATGGTGCAATAAAGACATAAGGCTTTAAGCATCACTATTTCTACGTAGAGGAGGTATGGGAGTATCGCAAGCCCTACTAATCGCCAGTAGAAAAGCGTTGTGAGTAGGCGGCGCCTATACGCGTAGAAATACGCGATCACGATTCCGATGTTGACGGCGAACCACACGGCGGCTAGCCCGTCGAGGGGGACCGGCCCGACGTGGGCATAGGGGCTCGACAACACCTTGACGCAATCTATCGTGACGCCCGGCAGTATCCTACTGGGCGCGTAGCATCCAGGCGGGGCTCTGCCCAGGATATACCACATATATAGCACGAGGATGGAGGAGATCAACCCGCCTATGGAGAACGCGGTGAGCAGCACAAGCCAGCCCCTACGCCCCATGGCCTCCTGTTGCTGGAGGTATTTTTCTATTTCGATGTGTGTAGTTATCGCCCGGCTAGTTCGCTTAAAGCCTTAACGTATGTATCTACCTTGTGGGCGAGGCCGAACCTGGAGAGATCTCTCTCGACTAGTTGGGCTATCTTGGATCTGTCCATGGGGGTTATCTCGCCGCCTTTATAGATGACAAGAGGCGGGATATCTCTATCGACCACCCCGTATATATGCGATAAAGGCCCTACGTACTTCCCGCCGTATATCAAGGTGCCGATCGCCGTCTTCACGAACTCGCCGATCACGGGCCCTAGCTTCTGGTATTGTTTATCGCTGTAGCTGGGCCTTATGGGCCCCAAGGTGTTCTTGAGGTTAGATACGGTCGTCCCGGCTCCGAAGTTCACGAAGGAGGAGACGTAGCTATCGCCTAGATAGCCGTGGTGTTCTTTATACGTAAAGGCGTCGATCACGGCGTTCTTGACCTCGTCTCTAACCTTGACGCCGTAGTACAACACGGAGCCGGGCCTCACGTATGAAAACGGAAGCACCTCCGACTCGGGTCCGATCACGGCGGGCCCCGCCACGTAGGTGTATTCGTGGGTCTTGCCCCAGATCACTACATCGCCCTTGACGACGCCTCCGACTTCCCCCTTGATCAGCTCCGCGTTTAATGCCTTCAGCTTACTTATAGCGAGCCTCATGATCTCTAGGTTGTTCGAAATCAAATCTGCGTATGTCTCCAGAGGTCTACATTCTCTTAACGTCTCCAAGCCGCTCCCGAGCTCGACGCGTCTCCCCCCGCAGTTGAGGGAGAGCGATCTTAGAAGATAGGGGGCGATCGCCGCATCGACTTTCGGCACGTCCTCGGGGAGCTCGCCGTATTTGAGATCTATGCGGCAGTACTTGGTCAGGGAGAGGGGTAGCCCCAGGTCCTGCCCCTCGACGTATATGACTACCTTATCGGTTTTATCGCATAAAGCCAAGGCCACCAGCTCCGCTATCCTGAAGCCTCCCACGACGGCGAGCGGCGGCGGGATCAAGAGCTTGGGCTTAAATTCGCCGACTAACGCGAGCTCCACGTGTTTCTTGGAGCCCCCTTATTAATACTCCAGCAGTCTAGCCTTGAGGTGCTCCTTCTCGGCCTCTATCAAAGCCTCGGTTAGCTTGTTTAGATCTGCCCCGTCTAGTTTAGACAGCAAGGCCTCCACGTCGTCGATAGGCACTCTGCTCGCTAGCGCGTAGAGAGCCCTCCAGCCGAACTTCTCCAATAGAGCTTTGGTCTTCGCGACCTCCTCGGCTCTCTTCTTGATCTCCCTCTCTATGTTGTCCGTCGAGAAGTGCCTCACCACGCCGACAGGTCCTCCGCACTTAGGGCATTTCACCTCGTAGACCTCGCCTACCTTCATCAATCCAGTCCAGCCGCATTTAGCGCAGACGAACACCATAGATGTGTTGAGCAACCTAGCCTTGGCGCTTTCGAGCACCAACCTCCTCATCCTCTCGGGCGGTATTATCTCGAGCCTATGGGCCAGCTTGTCGTAGACGACCTTGCCCAGATAGGTGGGGCTCCTCGCGATCTTCACGGTTATCTTGCCCTCCTTTATCTCCTGGAGGACGCGCCATAGGGAGTCCAAGTCGAGGTCTTGCTCCAACGCCTCCCTAAGGGCCTCCTCGAAGACAGGGGTGCCGCTGAACGCCTCGACGAGCTTGCCTATGCTCACGCTGTATATGTCGGCCTCCTTGTCTATAGCCCCGAACCTCTTCGCGACGTAGAGGAACCTCCTCTTGAACGAACCGGATTTTATCAACGCCGATTTCACCAACTCGGCTAGCTCCACCGGTTGCAGCTCGGCGAGCTTGTACAAGCTCCTCGCCACGATCTCGGCGTCTAGCCTACGCGACGATTGTACTATAACCGCGTACGGATCTTGGTGGAAGCCTATGGGTATCTCCAGTTCTTTTATCAAGACCTCCCCCAGTAGCTTCGACAAGGTCCTATTGGCCAAAGTGCCGAGGTGGGCGTGTACCACCACGATGTTCTCCGAGAACTGCTCGACGACGATGGTCCGGTCGTCGGGGAGAAGATCCGCCGGCTGTTTATAAACCTCGCTTACTACGTACCGCGCCGTCTGTTCGTGCATGCCCATCTCGACCAGCTTCCCCACGGCCTTCTCCTCGTCGCCGAGGCTTCTCAGCTCTCTCTTCAAGGCCCCCACCCCTTGCGCTATGTCGAAAGGCACCGGTATCTCCTCGCCGACCCAGCTCGGTATCGCGCCCGAGGGGTCGTCGACCTCGACCACCTTTATCGCCCGCCCGTCGACCTCCGTTATCAACCAAGGCCTCCCTCTGAACACGAACTTAATGCCGGGTGAGCCGTATTCCGCTACGAACGCCTCGTCGAGAGTGCCGATGAGCTCCCCCGTCTTGGCGTCCACGACCGCGTATTGCCTCTCGTCGGGTATCATCGACAAGGTCTCGAAGAAATATCTGAAGAAGCCTCGGTTGCGCGGCCTCACCACGGTGTCGTCCTCCTCGAAGTAGAGCGCTAGCCTCGGCTTGAGTTGATTCATGAACTTCACGACTCTTCTGAGCTCCTCCAACGTGAGATCTCTGTAGGGATACGCCTTTCTTATCACGTCGTAAAGCTCTTGTAGCTTCCACCTAGGCTTCAACATCAAGAAGGCAGCCACTTGGTTCGCCAAAACGTCGTATGGCTTGTAGGGGACCTTGGTCTCCTCCAGAAGGCCGGCCTTGGCTCTCCTCACGATCTCGAAGGCCTCGAGCACGTCGTTTACGTCGTCGCCTATTATCACGCCCTTGGGGATCAACGTAAGCCTATGCCCGCTCCTGCCGACCCTCTGGACGAGCCTCACGACTTGATGCGGCGAGAGGTACTGTATGACCAGATCCACATGGCCTATGTCTATCCCCAGCTCCAAGCTGGAGGTCGCTACCACGGCCTTCAACGAGCCGTTCTTCAAGCTGTTCTCGACCGAAAGCCTCACCATCTTGGAGAGGGAGGAGTGGTGAACCGAGACGGGCAGATCGGGGTATGCTTGCGCCAGCCTGAAGCCGAGGAGCTCCGCCATGCTTCTCGTATTTACGAAGATTAGACTCGTCCTATGGCTCTCCACCAGTTCCTTTATCGTCCTCAGCCTGGCGACGACGTCTTCGTGCATGGAAAGCCGCTGGGCCTCCTCTTTGTCTCCCCCCGTCGGCATGGGCCTCACGACCTCCAGCTTCATTCGCCTCACTATATTCACCTGGACTATCTTGTAGGGCCTACCCACGCCGAAGAGAAACCTAGCCACCTCGTCGACGGAGCCGACCGTGGCGGAGAGCCCCACTATCTGTAGATCTCTACCCACGTGGTGCCTTAATCTCTCGAGCGTTATGCTGAGCTGGACGCCCCTCTTGTCTTCTGCCAGCTCGTGGACCTCGTCGACTATGACCCACCTGAGTTGCTTGAGGTGCTCCAAGAGCCTCCTCCCCGTCAATATGGCTTGAAGCATCTCCGGCGTCGTGATCAACATATGGGGCGGGTTGCGGCTCTGCCTCTGCCTATCGGCCTCATCGGTATCGCCGTGTCTCACGTCGACAGATATGCCGAGTTTAGCCCCCCACCACTTGAGCCTATCCAGTAGATCTCTGTTCAGCGCTCTTAGCGGCGTTATGTAGAGGACGTAGATGCCGGGGTCCCTCGGCCCCAGCTCGAGCAACTTCGACAACACGGGCAACACCGCGGCCTCCGTCTTGCCCGACCCCGTGGGGGCTATTATCAAGACGTTATGCCCTTCCAACACAAGCGGTATGGCCAGCCTCTGGGGCTCGGTCGGCTCCGTGAAGCCCTTCTCCGCGAGGGCGCTCCTAATCGCTTCGTGCAACGCCGCGAAGACCACGACGGCGGGGTTGTCGAGAAATAAAAACGTTTTTCGATAAGCGGATCTTACCGGGGTAATATATTTTAAGGCGCCCCGCCAAGCCTCCATGCGCTTAGCGTTACTTATCCCGTTGTTCGCCGCCCTGGCCTTCGCCGCTCAGTACCAGCTACTGGTAGGCCCCAACTCGACAATGCAGGTGTCTTTCAATGGAAGCGCCTTCGTGGTGAACAACACGATATATCGAGTCCCGAACGTCCCCTACGAGGTCTTGACGTTGCCGACTTCGGGCAGATACTATCTTGCGGTCATCGGCGCGAGTTTTCCCGCCTCGTGCTCCCTCACGACGGCTCCCGACGGCTTCTACATATCCTGCACAGAAAATCAGCCGATAGTCGTGACCTACGTCGCCTCTCCGGGCTACTCCATAGCTTGCGATCAACAGCCCCAGACTAGACAGAGCCAAGGACCTGTGGGTATTCTGCAGTTCAACGTGCTCCGGCTAAACTGCAGGCTTGTTAGAGGCGTTGCAGGCGCCACGTTGAGCCCCTACGTTGGGGCGACCACGGCTCTGCTAGGCGCATTGACGATAGCGTTAGGGATAACGATCGCGGGCCTCCTCCTAGTGGGGATCTTTAAGCAAAGAGGAGAAGGAGCGTCTTCTCGGTGACCATACCTATCACGTTGCCGCTCTTGTCGTCAACCACGGGCACTCCGCCGACGTCGAACTCGAGCATCTTCCTGACCACATCGGCCACATAGTCGTCGGGCTTGGCTAGAAAAATCGGCGATTTGGCTATGTTTATAGCGTATTCGTTCATTATCTCGTCCACCTCGCCTTCCCTAGCCTTGTTGAGAGTAGACTCCTCGGCGAAATACCTCAAGACGTCCTTGGCGTGAAGCATGGCGATCACAGTTCCCTTCTCGTCGACAACGGGATAGCGGCGGAACCTATATACGGTGATCCCCTCGAGGGCGTCCATCACGGTCGAGTACCTCGTAAGCACGTAGACTATCCGCGTCATGACGTCCCTCACTTGGTGCGGAAAGCCGGCTTGCGCCACTATCTTCATGGCGTCCCATTCCGTGAAGATACCGACTAGGTTGCCGCTTTCGTCCACAACGGGCATGGAGCCGAAGTTGTGTTTCAAGAAAAGCGATATGGCCTCCCCCACAGTCATATCGGGCCTCGCCGTTATGACGTTCCTAGTGGCGAACTCTATGGCGGGGCGCATGTAGACGTCGCTGTACAGCGATTTGCCTCCAGATTCGACGAGGGAGTATATCGCATCTAATATATCCAAGGCGGTTATTATGCCGAGAAGGCTCTTGTCCCTCACTATCGGGAGCCGCCTTATGTCCAGCTCCACCATCTTGCGCAGAGCGTCGACCACCTTGTCCTTCTCGCCTATAGTGATGACGTTCCTAGTGGCGACCTCAGACAGCGGGATCGATAAAACGTCCACGTTATTGACTTACCGCCTATTTATATTTCTTCACCCATTCTGCTAACGCCTTGAAGGCCCTGCCTCTATGCGAGATCTCGCTCTTTTCCTCGAGGGTCATCTCGGCGAAGGTCTTGGAATACCCCCGCGGGATGAATATAGGGTCGAAGCCGAACCCGCCGGAGCCTCTCGGCTCCTCCGCTATGACGCCCTCCGCCACGCCCACGAAGACCCTCACGGAGCCTCCGGCGCATATAGCAACGGCCGATTTGAAGTAGGCCGACCTATCGCCCACGCCGGCCATTAGCTTGAGGACGCCGGGGATCCCCAAGGTCCTGTAGACGTACTCCGAATAGGGCCCTGGGAACCCGTTGAGCGCCGTTATGTAAAGACCGGCGTCCTCTACAGCGGTCATCTCCTCGCCCAAC
The DNA here is from genome assembly GCA_964342785.1 of uncultured Thermoproteaceae archaeon. Classification (GTDB taxonomy): domain Archaea; phylum Thermoproteota; class Thermoprotei; order Thermoproteales; family Thermoproteaceae; genus Thermoproteus. The sequence continues at coordinate 2,618 of CAYFGI010000052.1, read as the reverse complement.
TCGCAGAGCCTCCTGGCGGCTTCCTCCGCTATCTTCTCCACGTCGTCCGCCTGAACCTCGAGCTTCTTGACGTCTTTACGCTCTACAGATATGGAGTATTTGCCCAACACGTATCGAGCCTCGGCCACCTTATGCGGGTTCGATGTGGCCAGGTATATCTTCACGCCATGAGGTTCATGGCTGTTATTATCGGTTACAGCCGGGGATAAAACTTAATAATAGCAACGCTTCGCGAGACCGTGCACGTGCCCTACGCCAGAGAGGAGCTGGAGGTGCCCCAAGGGATCTCCGTCAACGTAGAGAAGATAGGCATGTTCGACTACAAGATAACGGTCAAAGGGCCCATGGGCTCCGTGGAGAAGATCTATAGGAACGTCCCCATCGCCATATCGATTTCAGACGGGAAGATCGTGTTGGAGGTGTTCGGGGCTAGGAAGAGGGAATACGCCATATTGGGCGCCGTCAAGGGCGAGCTCAAGAACGCCTTCCTCGGCGTGACGAGGGGGTGGAGATATAAGCTGAAGATAATTTATACGCACTTCCCGATGCTGGTCAAAATACAGGGGAACCAGCTCTCCATAGAGAACTTCCTCGGCAGGAAGTCCAAGATCGTGCTGGAGATACCCAAGGGGGTGAAGGTACAGCTTCAAGGCAAGGAGGATATAGTCGTGGAGGGCATAGACAAGGAGCTCGTCGGCCAGTTCGCCGCGAACATCGAGAGGGCGGTGGAGCTACACGGCGACGAGAAGCCGGCTCCGCACGGCCGTGAGGGCGGCCTGGGGGTCGTCGACGGCATATATGTCTACGGGATCGAACACGTCAAGTGAGCTGGAGGCCATCCTGAGGAGGAAGGCCCTCCAGCTTTTGTCCGGAAGGCGTTGCTGCGCCGTGAAGTATCCAGTCGGGTATGTGTTAAACACGTTGGAGGAGCTGAACGAGGCCGTGAGGAGCTGTAGGGCGGCTTTCGTTATGTTCTTCGGAAGGAACTGCCCCTACTGCAGAGCCTTCGATCCTATATTTAAACACGTCGGCTCTAAATACGCCTCGCTTGCTAACTTCGTCAAAGCCGAGGTGGAGCGATTCGCCTTCACCGCGTCGGCATTAGGCGTGATGGGCACGCCCACGACTTTCGCCTTCATCGAGGGAAGGCCCGCCGACGTTCTGCCGGGCTTCGCCATAGCACCGGTCTTCGAGGAATTCGTCCAGCGCAACCTCCAGGGAGCGCGTTGTAGCTAGCGAGATACTTAAAAACGGAGTCCGACCACACGGTATGGTTAAGGTTGTCATAATCGGCGGAGGCGCGGCCGGCGCCTCTGCGGCCGCCAGAGCCAGGAGGCTAGACCCAAACGCCGAGATAACCATGGTGGAGGCCGGCTCGATGATAACCCACGCGCCCTGCGGGATACCCTACGCCGTCAGCGGCGTCGTGCCGGACTATAAAAGCCTCATGACGTATACCCCCGAGGAGTTCGAGAAGGAGCGCAATATAAAGGTGTTGATAAACACGAAGGCCATCGACGTAGATCCCGACAAGAGGACCGTCACCATCTCCAGAGGAGGCAAGACCGAGGTCCTCCAGTGGGATAAACTGATCATAGCCACGGGCGCGAAGCCTCTAGTGCCCAAAATACCGGGCGTGGAGCTTTCCGGCATCCTCACGGTTAGGTTGCCCGACGACGTCCCCAGCCTTAAGGCGGAACTAGCCGACGCCGCCACAATCGGCATAGTGGGAGGCGGCTATATAGGCGTCGAGATGGCCGAGGCGGCGCTACATCTAGGCAAGAAGGTGGTGCTCTTCGAGATGATGGATAGGCTACTTCCAGCAGCGCTCGACGCAGATATGGCGGCGATATTAGCAGACGAGATGAAGAAGAAAGGCGTGGAGCTACATCTAGGCGAGAAGGTCGTGGAGTTCAGAGGATCCGGCGGCAAGGTGTCGGCCGTGGTGACCGAGAAGGGCGAGTATAAAGTCGACAAGGTCATAATGGCGGTCGGCGTCAAGCCCGACGTGGATCTCGCCTTGAAGGCCGGCGCAAAGCTAGGCGAGACAGGCGCCGTCGCGGTCAACGAATACATGGAGACGAGCGCCGCCGATATCTACGCCGCGGGAGACGTCGTGGAGAAGGTCCATAGGCTCACCGGGCGCAAGGTCTGGATACCGCTGGCCCCCTCCGCCAACAAGGAGGGGCAAGTAGCCGGCGGAAACGCGGTAAAGGGGAGGGTGCTTAGATTCCCCGGCGTTGTGGGAACCGCCGTCACCAAGTTCTTCGACCTATACGTGGCCAGGACAGGCCTCAGCGAGGAGGAGGCGCAACGCCTCGGGATAAAGTACGAGAAGGCGGTGATAAAGGCGAGGACCAAGGCCCAGTACTATCCAAGCTACGCGCCGGTGCACGTCAAGATGCTGGCGGACACCTCCGGGAGGATCCTTGGCGTGCAGGTGCTGGGCTGGGACCACATAGTGGCCGCATATGCCGACATAGCCGCGGTGGCCATAGAGCGCGGCGCCACTATAGAGGACCTCTTCTTCTCCGATATAGGCTATATGCCCGCCACGGCGCCGGTCTGGCACCCGCTAATAGTTGCGGCTAGGGTGCTCTCTAAAGGGAGGTTGTAGT
>CAYFGI010000051.1:6722-9303 GCA_964342785.1 uncultured Thermoproteaceae archaeon | reverse complement strand
ACGGGCTCGTAGACCCTTTTGTAGAAGCGCGATTGGCTCTCCAGCACCTCCCTGGGAAACGACGAGACGTACTGAACGGCGGCCTCCCAAGCCCTCTGGTACGGAACAACTAGGTCTATCTTCCACGCGACCTCCCTGTCGTAGTCTTGAGGCCTCTGGGGCTTGCCGCCTATCATGAAGAGGCCCGTCTCCTCGTCCACCTGCACCTCCTCGCCCGCGACCGTGACGAACTTCCTCTCGCCTCTCCCGCCTCCTCCGGCGGCCTTCCCTCCTGCGGGACCTCTAGAGGCGGGGCCGTAGTGTTTAGCCCAGGCGTAGAATATAGCCCTGTTGAGGCCGAAGGACTTGGCCTTGTCCATATCGCCATATAGCACGTAGTAGCGCGCGGCCTGCAGAAGGGCCATGACTTGGAACCTGCCTATTTTGGCAGTCGCGCCCTCCCGTCCGGCCGCCACGGGCGCGTGGATCGGCTCGTACTCCGCCATCGCGGCCTCCACGAGCTGCGCCGCCTCGCCGGGCTCCCCCCGCGCGTAGCAGCCCTCCTCGTGTTTGGGGTTGTCGGGCCTCGCCCAGTCTGGGGAGAAGCTTGAGAGCTTGTCCAGCGGCACGCAGACCGCCGCGTAGTTCAACTCCCTATGCAGGGAGAGCGGCGCCGTGAAGACCCTCTTGGGATCTATGAGGTCCTCCACCTTCAGCGCCCCGCCGGAGCGCTCCGAGAGGTCCTTGAGGGCTGGGCCGACCCTCTTGAGCACGTATCTGACTACGGCGTGGGCCTCCTCGACGGGCTTGGCGCCTGGGAGGGCCCCCTCGTTTATCCTCACGTGCATCCCCTCCCCAGACCAGAGCACGTAGACGGATCTGGATACGCCGAGCTTGTCGAGCTCGGATATTATGACCTCGGCCGCCTTCACCGCGTACTCCCATTTATCGATCTTCGTGTCTATATCGAAGAAAGGCGTATACGCCTTTATCCTCGAGTCGGCTACATCCTCTTGTCTCTCCACCTTGCCGTAGAGAGCGGCGGTGGCGTAGAAAGTCCTCGCGTCCAGCTCTCTGGCCAATCTAGGCACGTCGTCGGGCGACCTCAAGGACAGAGGCCTCCCCGATCTATCGTAGCGCGTGAAGGCCTTGCCGTAGACGGCTAACCACCGACCTCTGGAGAAGTTGAAGATCTCCTTCTTTACGAGCTCCTTCTCGTAGTACATATAGCTAGAGGGGCGGCGATTTAAGACTTGATAAGTCCCAGGAAGCCGTCGGCTATCAACTGGACGGCCCAGGCGGCCACGATCAAGCTGAAGAACCGCGAGAATATCTTCAAGGTATTACTCCCCACCAGCTTGATCAAGAGGAGGGAGTACCTCATGGTGAGGTAGGTCAACGCCGAGGCTATCGCTATGGCTAAGACGAGCGAGAGGAGGTTGTAGTACGTGGCCATGACCATCACGGACGTGATGGCGCCCGGCCCCACCAACATGGGCGTGATTATGGGAACGATCACGTAGTCCTCGGGGTTTATGCCCATGGTCCTAGGCGCCCCCTCCCTCAATATGTCTATCGCGATGACCAGGAGGAGTATGCCCCCGGCCGCCCGGAAGCCGTTTATGTTTATATTAAAGACGTAGAATATGTAGGGACCGGCTAGGGCGAAGAGAAGCAACAAGGAAGGCACGGTGATCGCGACTAGCTTCAAGAAGCGTTCATGCAACCTCTCGTAGTTGGGGAGCACCGCGAGCAGAGGCACGGCGCCGAGGGGATCGATTATGGCGTAGAGCTGAGCCGCGCCGATAAGCGCGTCTACGAGCTGCATGAAGTCGACGAGCCGCAAGTATAAAAATTATGGCGGGACCCTCCCTATCACTTTCCTCACCTTCTTGCCGTCGGGCGTCTTGAAGAGCGCCACCAACACGCCGGGCTTGCCCGGCGGCTGAAGAACCCAGATCTTCTCGGGCTTGAGGAGATATTTCTTCCCGCCCACCTCCACCTCATACTCCTTATCTAGAAGCTCCGCCATATCTACACATGCCCCCATAGATAAATATTATACGGCGACTGAGGCGACCTATCGCTACCTTAGGGCGTCCTTGCATGAGCCGTGGATTCGCAAGCTGGAAGGAAGTCCGTGGAAAAAGCGGAAAAACTTATAAATGACAGCGCATCGCGACACTGCCCCGGTTGGGGCTGGCCGGGCTACGGGAGCCGTGGAGTCCCCACTCCAACCGGTCGTTTAGCCCGGCCAAGGATGCGGGCCTCTCGCGGCGACGCCGAAGAAAGCCCGTGACCCGGGTTCAAATCCCGGCCGGGGCATATCCTCTTTCCTCGGATTCGCTGTTGGGGCTTAGCGAAGTTTAGATCGTCGAAGAGACTCTGCTGGAGACGCCGGCCACGGACCCCATGCGGAGTCTTCAGCGGTCAGCAACGTGACGCCTCCTCACGGCTCAGCGAGGGGAAAGGATCATCACCTCGACGGTACTATCCATGATATTTACAATATGCGTCCCGGCTCGTTCGTAGACGTGGACGAGAAGACGCTATAGCAACGGTCAGCGCTCCCAGCCCGCATCGCCGCAGATCTCCAAGGGAT
>CAYFGI010000051.1:0-6622 GCA_964342785.1 uncultured Thermoproteaceae archaeon | reverse complement strand
CATGCCGATGTTTAACAAGCGACGCCGAGGCTTCGGCGCATCGAGAGGAATAGGATGGCGCCCCGGCCGGGATTTGAACCCGGGTCACGGGCTCGACAGGCCCGCATACTAGTCCGGGCTATACTACCGGTTGGAGCGGCCCGTCGGCCGAGGCTCCTCGCGCGGCCGAGGCTGTGCTTCAAGTCTCCTTGCTTTATAAGTTTTTTGCCGGCGGGTTAGACCAGCGGGGGCCATAAATCATCTCAGACACGTCGAAAGATACGCCGTTGCTTGGGTTGCTACTGCACATAGGAGATTCCGCTGTCGTGCGTCCGCGGTAGCTCAGCTGGGATAGGATCACGTAGATAGGTCTTGGCGAAAATTGTTATTTACTTCAGCGGCTAGTCTTCAGGTAACAGCCTCCTCACCACGGCGTAATAGAACGCTATGCTGAACAAAGCCGTGAAGAAGAGGACGGAGCCCAGCGCGACGTAGATAACCGCGGGCGGCATTTGGATCAACTGGTTGACTAGCTGGGATACGGGTATCCCGCTACTTCCCGTTACGAACATGTAGGGGTATCTAGCGCCGTCGTTTACGTACTCCATGAGCACCATGACGGCCTCGGCCAGAACTCCGGCGCCGATCACGGCGGGTTTCACGACCTCGCCCCTCATGGCCTTATAGAAGGCGTATATCGCAACCAGCCCCAGCGCGATCGCCAGCGTTATCGCTGCGTAGAAGGCGGGGTAGAAGAGCCCGCTCGGAGGGTCGTAGCCCAGGAGAGGCCCCCCTACGTTCGCCGCGATGTACGGCGCGTATCTCTCCAACGTCACGAAGTACCACCCGCCGGCCACGGCCTGCGGCATCAACAAAGCCAAGCCGGTCCCCAGAGATATCTTCACTCCGTCTATGCTCGGGCTTCTCCTCGCGGCCAACACGGCGGCTAGGACGAAGGCGCCTACGTCGATAGCGCCTATTATCGTGTGGGCTATCAGAGGCGGGTAGATCGGGTTCGCGAAGGCGTCTATGGGCTTGAAGCCGGGGCTCGCGAACTGCGGGTAGTCGAGCTCAGCGAATAGGTACCTGAACCCTATCGGCACGAGCAAGACCGACGCGGCTAGGGGTATCCCCAGGGCGCTGTGCGCCCTCGGCCCTATCCTCCCCCATAGGTGCCAGTAGGCGGCTATCAGCGGGATGCTTGCTAATATCCCCACGAGCGCTATCGCTATGGGGTAGAAATCGGCTTTGGTGAAGATGGCCATCATGGACGGGAAGGCGGCGGCCATGAACACGGTCAGTATCGTGGCCCAGACGCCGGCGAAGAGATCCGTGGCCACCATCAGCCTAAACATATCGCGCGAGAGAGCCTCCAGCCTCTCATCGCGGCGCCTATACGCGAGGTACCTCACGACGACCGTCAACACTGTGGCGCCTATTATCACGTTGACGAAAATCAAATGGACCTCCAGGAAGAAACCGAGCAGGACGAAGGATAGAAACGCGCTATTCATGGCCCTCCTCGGCGCGCATAATCTTCAGCTTATCTATCAAGCCGGGCCTCGTGGCTGTGTAGTACATAGCCGCTACGCCTAGAGCAGCGATGGCGGCCAACACGGCTATCACGAACGCGGCGAAGCCAGGCGTTATCTCGACGCTGGTGACGACCTCGTTGGTGGTTATAAGCCCGTATACGGTCCAAGGCTGTCTCCCGATCTCCCTAACGGCCCAGCCCGCGCTCGCGGCCACCGCCGACAGCACGGCCGTCGCGATCGCGAGGAACGGCAGGACGTTGTCTCTCCCCACGATCGCGCCGAGCACTCTGTAGTTTATGAAATCGGCGAGAGGCGAAAGGACGGGGATCCTGACGAGATACGTGAAGAGCATCAACAACGCGGCTATGGCTAGGAGTATCCCGGACGCCACCATGGTGTAGTACATGCCGCTGATCAGCGGCGCGAGGGGCTCCAGCGACTCGACCGCGGCTTTACAGTTATCGGCGAGCGGAACGTCGGCTAAAGGCCCTAGGTAGGGCGAGGCGGATGGATCGAGCCGGCTATAGAGCTGGCCGAAGGTGGTATTCCCCAATTTATCGCATTGCTGTAAGTAGTACTGGAAGCCGTATATGGGGTGGCCGGGGTTGCCGTAGGCGAAGAGCGCCTCGATGGGGTCGTTGAAGGAGTAGCCGTAGACGGCCGGGCCGCCTGTGAGCGCCACCATCGCGGTGAACTTCAGCGGCTGGTACTTAACCACGTCGTCGCCCATGAAGTGGCCGGATATGGGCTGGGCGATCAGTACGACAACGAGCACCCATAGAAGAGGTCTCAACAGATCTAGGTACTTCTTGTCCCGAGTCTTGAGGTATCTTATGGAAAGCGCTAGGGCGACTACGCCGACCCCTATCGCGTATGCCGCCAGAAGGGTGTGGATCGTCGTGCTAATAGCGTCGGGGTTGGAGAGAGGTAGCCAGACGTCGGCGAAGAAAGACCCCATGGACGACGTGAAGTTGATACTAGCGAGAGCAGAGGAGCCCGCCCCCGCCAGCGTGTGGTTCATTAACAAAGCGGCTAGGGTCAACGTGGAGGTTAGGTTGACCGCGTCGGGACCGTAGGAGGGGAGGAACGGGTAGAGGGCTTTCGGCACGCCGCCGGCGCCCCACGGCACGTTCATCCAAGCGTTGGTAGCCAATATGAAGTAGCCCGAGAGGGATCCCAACGCCCAAGCCGCCAGCAGTATGGATAGGGTGTACCTCGCCCTCCACCTCCCGATGGCCACCACGAATAAACCGACCAAGACGGCCTCGCCTATGAAGGCGATCGTGGCCTCCCAGAAGAGAGGCACGAAAGCCGCCGAGGAGAAAAGCAATATGCTGGCGGGCCATATATCTAGGAGCCCGAACTCCACGATGGTTCCCGTCACGACGCCAAGCGCGAAGTTGACTAGCCAGACCGCAGTGAGTCTCTTCGCGTACTCTAGGTAGATCTTATCCATGGTTCTGTACCATTTGATGAGCCAAGCCGATATCGCGAGGGGAAAGCCTAGGGTGAACGAGACGAATACGGCGTGTAGATATATGCCGAAAATAGTCATGGCCATGGCGTTGTTGACGTTCGCCGTATGGACGTAGATAGCCCCCAACGGATCTCTCGAGGGTTGATCCATGCGTCGTTTCCGTTTTCTGCATAAATATTTGAAAAGTCAAATTTATGACGAATTAGAACCTAGTTTCGGAATTTAACGGCCGCCCTCTAGGGGCCTGGACATAGGCGCCAGTGGCGTCGACTAAGCAGAACTTCCGTCTATACGAGCGCGGCGCTCCTCGGGCGGGTAGAAAGAGGCTTAAATATATCGTTATCATTATATCGTCGGTGATGCGCCGATGGCTGGCCGATAGATGAGGATCTCTTAGCGGGTGCTGAAATACGCTGTTATTAGTTGACTATGAAAATTATAAAATTACTTCATGTTTGAAGATTTATGGTTTTAAAAATCGTCGAGAGGTGCGGCTTTGGCTCAGATGCCATGATGAAAGATATATTGGGATATATAGTCTCTAAGGGGCCCGCGACGGCCTATAGGGTAGCCAGAGATATGAATGTGCACTTCGCCCAAGTCTACAGGAAGATAGAAAGGTTGGAGAAGTTCAAGTTGGTACGGCGCATGGATGGTAGGCGAGGCAACGTCTTCGAGGCAACCGTTAGGGGTCTCGTTGCTTGCTACTACTATAGGTGCGCGGATAGGAGGATCGTGGCGGCGCGCCTAGCGCGCGGCGTGAATAGATCCTCTCTTGAGCGCTTCCTTAACGCATATATCGAATATGCTGGCGAGTGCGCGCCGGTCGACAGCCTCCCCCTCATGGTTTTTCATGCGTTATCCATAGGGATGCCCATGGATTATATAAAGGATCTTTTACCTTTATTACAACCCATCTGTTCTATGCTGAAAACGGTGGAGCTCGAGGGAGTGAAATAATTTTTTACCTAGACTCGAATGCCTTATGCTCATAGGCGTGATATCTGATACTCACGATGATTGGCTGGCGATAAGGAGGGCGGGGAACTTGTTCCGCGATAGGGGGGTTTCCGCGGTGTTGCACGCAGGCGATTGGACCTCGCCTTTCAGCATGTTGAAGTTACGTAGAGCTCTAGGGCCCGGCGTGCCGATATACACCGTGTTGGGCAACAACGAGGGGGATCGCCTCAATATGGCGTCGAAGGCCGTAGAGGCCGACGTGAGGATACTCGGCGACGCGGGCCTCGTGGAGCTGGGCGGGAGGAGGATAGGCATATATCACGGCACGTCGCGGCTCGTGGTGGAGGCCATGGCTAGATCCGGCATTTTCGACGTGGTCGTATACGGCCACACCCACAGGGTCGAGGTTAGCCGGATAAACGGGGCGTTGCTCGTGAACCCCGGCGAGGCTTGCGGTTGCGCCACTGAGAGAAGGACGGCGGCTTTGCTCGACGTCGAGAGCCTCGATGTGGAGGTGGTGGATCTATGAGGTGGCTGGGCCTCTGTAAGACCAAGACCATAGCCGACTACCGACCGATAATTTATCTCGAGGAAGGCGAGGGATACGCCTTGGTGAGATCAAAATCGGGTAGAGCCGTGGTGGCGAAGGTAGAGGCGGGTCGAGGCTGCGTGGGCGTCTCGCGCGAAGTAGCTGTGTTGCTTTACCCCGAGCTTGGATGGGAATATATGCCGGTGGAGGCGCCGTTCTGGATAGAGAAGGTGGAGCCCCTCAAGGCGTCGAGGGTCGTGATGAGGGTCCCCTTCGGCATCGGCGAGGTTCTCGTCAGGAGGCAACTGCTGGGCTACCCCATCTACGAGGGGGCGATCGCGCTTGAGTTCCTCGACCACATAGAGTTCGGCGAGGTGGTGCACGTGGAGCCTCGCGACTTCTCTATAGTCGCGGAAAACACGGATTTACGGCTCGTGGAGGTGCCCGTCGACGAGAACGAGGTTGTGTATATGAGGCGCCGCTAGGCGGGCGGAGGCACGTACTCCTTCTCCTTGGCTGCCGCGGCCTTGATTTCGTCGAGCTTCTGCAACGTCTTTTCGAGCGCCTCCCTGCCGGCGTTCTTAGTGGCGGCCACGGCCTCGAAGAGCGCTCTTCTGAACGCCACGGGGAGATCCTCTATGAAGCCTCTCGAGTCTACTCTAGCCGAGGGGAACTCCTGTAATAACCGCTTGGCTATATCGTCGTCTACATCGACCTCTAGGATCTTGATCTCCCCGCCGAACATAGATCTGAGCCTCCCCTCGAGCGGAGTGCCCCTTATCGCCTCAAGCCTCCTCTCGTCTATTAGGAGCCCTATCTTGTACGTCATAGCTCTACCTCCAGCTCTTGTTCTTTAATCTTGAGGTACCTATCGGTCACGAAGGGGTAGCCATATACCTTCCACCACTTCACTATTACGTCGTATACCTCGGGCCTCATGACGACTTTAGGCGGCCTCAAGCCCTCTATTATCAAACCGCGGAGGAACGAGCCCGAGATGCGCTCGGGCGTGTGGCCGCAGAGGGGGGCCTCCTTGTGTTCGCCGTAGGATATGCCTAGATACGTGTACTCGCCGCAGACGGGACAGTAGGCGAACTCGCCCATGTTGACAGGCCTTATCTTCAGCCCCTTGTCCGCCTCGTGGGGCGGCTCGTTTATGCCGTAGCTGGGGAGGCCGCGGGTCCAGAGGATCTGCGTGGCGTAGGGATCGTAGTACTCGCCGGTCGCCGCGTGGTCTCTACCGAACATATGGTGCGTGGCCCCCATGTTCTGCCGTATTATGCCGTGGAGGAGCGACTCCAGGGGGTTGCCGTAACGCATATCCCAAAGCGTCATGGTCACCACGTGGCGGTCGGGATGGAAGTAGCCGGCTTTGTTAAGCGCCTCGTGGCCCTCCAGGATGGCCTCGTCCACGTAGTCCCCGGGCCTCTTGGCTCCGATTATGGCGTTGACCAAAACGGCGTCCCCCGGCCTGTCGCCCCCAGCCACGAACATAGCCCTCTTCATCAACATCTCGTGGCCTATATGCGGCACGTTCCTAGTCTGGTGGGCCACGACGATCTTCCAGCCCCTCTTGGCCACGTATTCCCTCGAGGCGCGTGGCGGCATCCAGAACCGCGAATACGGCTCCTTGAACCTCGGCGGGTTTACGACCGTCACCTTCCCGGCCAGCGCCATGGGCTTCATGGATCGATATATGAGCCACCCTGGGTGCTTCTCGTCGAACTTCTTCCTCACGACTTCCTTGTTCCTCTCGGGCGTGCCGAAGACGGCGTCGGCAAGCTCCTTGCGGTCCGGAAGCCTCCAGATCTCCTCGACGTTCAACACGGCGAAGGGCTTCCCCTTGAGCGTGAGGAGGATAGAATCCCCCTCCTTGACGCCTAAGGCCTTAAGCTTATCCTCGTCTACGTCGTATATCAGCGGGAAGGGGAAGAGCCAGCCCGACAGGAGGCGCCTCTCCCTCAAGACCGACTCCACCTCGTTCCTAGTCATGAAGCCCTCCACGGGGCTGAAGAAGCCGTAGGCAATCGACATCACCTCCCTATACGGGTTGCGGATAGGCGAGCCGTCGGGACCCAGCGTAGGCTCGATCTCCAGGGACGGCAGGCCTTGCGCGAGGGCCGCGGCCTTGTCTCTATCCTC
>CAYFGI010000050.1:1684-9382 GCA_964342785.1 uncultured Thermoproteaceae archaeon | reverse complement strand
CTCCCTAATCTTCTGCTTAGCCTCCTCAAGATCGCCGATATCCTCCCAAGTGACCCTAGGTATGGAGAGCTCGCTCTCCTTGACGGGCTCTTCCCTCACCGAGACCTCGGTGTCGACCGATACATAGGCGGCCGGGCCCGGCTGTACTTGAACTACGACGAACCTTATGGATCCTCCGTAGAAAGGCACGTCTATCGCCTGCCCTCTGGTGACGGGCTTGCCGAGGAGGATCTGCTTCTTAAGATACTCCGGGTCGACCCTCACGGGCTCGGTGGGGGCGAGCACGACCCTCTGCGCGGGCCTTAACGATATCTTCCTCACCTTAACCGTATCGCCTACCCCCACCCCCGCGTTCTGCCGGATCATGCCGTCCATCCTTATTATATCCTTATCCTCGTCCTCGGGGTAGGCCGGCCACACCTGCGCGTAGGCGGACTTCCTCCCTATTATCTCCACGTAGTCGCCCGGCTCCACGCCGAGCTTCTTCATTATCCTAATGGGTATCCTGACGATAGAACGGCCAACGTCTCTAGACTTCGCCTCAAAGATGCGCAACACCACCTCGTCGGCCATCGACTGCACGGGGGTCTGTCTATAAAAGCTTTTAGTGAGGAAAGTTTTTAACACCGAGGACAATATAGGTACATGTCGATCTTCGACGACTTCGATAGGATAATAAAACGATGGCAGAGGTTCTTCGAGGAGCTGGAGAGGGAGATCGACGAGGAGTTCCAGAGGCTTTCGGAACCTCGTTACCAAGGCAGAGGTAGACCTAGGTTCTACTACTACGGCTTCGAGATAACCATGGGCCCGGACGGGAAGCCTGTGGTCAGAGAGTTCGGCAACGTGAAGGCCAGGAGGGAAGGCTCCGGGATAGAGGTAGTCGATGAGATAGAGCCCCTCACCGATGTGGTGGAGGACGACGGGAAGATCAAGGTGGTCGCGGAGATGCCGGGCGTCGATAAGGAGGACATAAAGGTCAGGTTGAGCGAGGACAACAGGACCTTGATAATAAGCGCGTCTGGGAAAGACAGGAAGTACTACAAGGAGATACCTCTGCCCGGCGAGGTCGTCCCCGAGAAGACCAAGGCCTCCTACCGCAACGGCGTCCTCGTGGTCGAGCTTGAGAAGAAAGATAAGAACAAGAAGGGCTTCGAGATAAAGGTGGAATAGCCCTAGATGCCGTATCATATAAGGGCCGGCAGGGAGGACGTAGCAGATACCGTCATAGGCGTCGGAGATCCTGCGAGGGCCCAGCTCTTCGCCGACGCCATAGGGGCACGTCTCGTGAACGCCAATAGGTATTTGGTCTATACAGGCCGCTATGAGGAGATGCCGGTCACCATAGTCGCACACGGGATAGGCGCCCCCTCGATAGCCATAGCCCTAGAGGAGCTCAAGATGTTGGGCATGAGGAGGTTCGTGAGGATAGGGACGGCGGGCGCCTTAGCGGATCTGAAGATCGGCGACGTGGTGGTGGCCTCGGCGGCGGTGGCGGCGCGGAGCGGAGGGATCTATTCGTCCTACATGGGCGATTCCTGTCCCCCGCTGGCGCCGTCGCCGTTGCTCACAGCCCAGCTCTACCGGAGGCTTAAGAAGCTGGGGGCGGCCCTAGGCCCCGTCATCTCCAGCGACGCCTTCTACGCGGAGTCCGACGTAGCGGGCCTTTGGAGATCGTGGGGCGCGCTCGCAGTCGAGATGGAATGCGCGGCGGCTATGATGTTGGGCTGGCTGAGAGGATTCGATACGGCGTGCGTCCTAGTGGTTAGCAACGTAGTGGGGAAGGAAGGTTCGGCGGATCTACGCGGTAGGTTCCTCGAGGTGTTCAAGGAGGTGCTGGAGGCGTTGAGGGAGTTCATGTGGGGTTCTTAATCGTCACCGATCGGTAGCGGCAGCCCTGCGGATCATCGTTGTATGTTTTCCTCCCATTAATAACGCTAACGTCGTCGCTATCTCTAGGTACATGGCCTCCACACAGTCGGCGCAGTAAGCCACGGCCCTGCCTCTATATATGCCTAGATACCCCACGTTGCCCGGCCCTACGCGTACGCCGCATGATCTACACCTCAGCTTCTTTAATTTCAAGAAAATTTCAACTTCTTTTTCGTCCGCGTTTGTGATCACCTCGCCTGCCGCCGATAGGAAGAAGATTAGTTTCGGTCTACCCTCCCTCTCTCCCATGTCTATATTGAAGATATAAAAACAACTGACGCGCCGCGGCCAGTGGGTCTCTACGCCTACGCGTTGGAGTACATAGCCCTCATGGGGCTCGGCTATCTAGCCGGGAGGTATCTCGGCTTCAAGCCGCCGCCAGCGGCGTTCACGGCTGTGGTGGCCGCCATAATATTCGCGGCTTCGGCTGAAAGCGCGCGGACGATCATAGGCAACGCCGGCTATATACTGGCTATATCCCTCGTCTACGCGTTTACCGTCTCAACAGCCTCGGCGCTTCCCTTCATGTTGACGGCTAAAAGGAGGAGGGCCTCGTCGATATCGCTCCCCAAGATATCGATCGTGGCCGTCTCCGCGTTGATAACAGGTATAGCCATAGGTTATTTCGTGGAGGCGCCTTACGGCTCAGCGATAGAGCCGGTGTTGTTCGTCTTGTTATTCCTAGCGGGGGCCGATATAGGGAGGTTAAGGGGGTTGCAACTAAGCCTCAAGCTCGTCGTCGTGCCGGCGGCCTCCTTGGCGGCGAGCTTCGCCGCCGGCCTCCTTTTCTACTTCTGGACGGGGCTGAGCCCAGCCGTGGCCGTGGGGATGGGGTGGTATAGCTTCACAGGGCCCTTCCTCCTCTCGGCCTCCGGCAACGCGGTCCTCGGGGCGGTGGGCTTCCTAGCCAACTTCTTCAGGGAACAGCTCACCTTCCTCTTGACGCCGCTCATATCGAGCATAGCGCCGCCCGAATCCGCCTTAGCGATAGGAGGGGCCACCACCATGGACAACACCCTGCCTCTATACAGATCCGTGTATGGAAGCGAGATGGTGATCCCCGCCGTCGTGAATGGAGTGTTGCTGACCGCGCTCGTGCCGGCTCTAGTGCCCTTGGTCTATCAATTATTTCCTTAACCTATCGATCCCCCAACGTTTTATGAAATCATGTTCTATCCCCAACGCGTCGAGGATCCTCCCGACGAAGAAATCCACCAGCTCGTCTAACGTCCTGGGCTTGTGGTAGAACGGAGGAGCGGCCGGCATGATGATAGCGCCGGCGGCCGCGGCCAGCTCCATATTCCTTATGTGCACCAAGCTCAGCGGCGATTCCCTTATCACCAAGACGAGCCTCCTCCTCTCCTTGAGCGCCACCTCGGCCGCCCTGGTTATCAAGTTGGTCGTGAGCCCGTTGGCCACAGCCGCGAGGGTCTTGGTCGAGCAGGGAACCACAGCGACGGCGTCTATCTTGAAGCTACCGGAGGCCGGCGGCGCCTCGAGGTCTTCCTCATCCCAATAGTAGTCCGCCATGTCGACTACGTCTTTTCTTACGATCCCCACCTCATGCTCTATGATGCGCCAAGCGGTTCTAGACACCGAGAGGTGAGTCTCCACGTCCAGCTTACGGAGAGCTTGGAGGAGCCTCACGCCGTAGATAACGCCGGAAGCCCCCGTGATACCCACGAAGATCTTCATCGGGAGGGATGATAGACAGCTTTATAAAAACCTGCGTGTATCGCAGTATGCATAAGAGAAGGGAGAGGGGGAGGAGGCGCCCCTCTCTCAACTACTTCTCCATAGTCTCCATATACCTCCCCGAGGAATATGTGGAATACCTCGACGCCTTGGTCGACATGGGTATATTCAACAACCGTTCTGAGATAGTCGAAGCCGCCTTGGAGGAGTTGATACGTAGATACGACGTGAAGATAGAAGACGAAGATATAGATGCCCTAAAAGGCAGGTGATCAGTTGTGTCACCACCGCTCATTCATCGCTACACACCGTCGTCATCACGATTTCTTCAAGGCACCTCGATATTAGCATGCCTCCTGGCGAGATCTTGCTCGTTCTTGCCTAATCTCTTCATCAAGTCGGCCACCACGGCGTCGAGCACGACCATGGCGGTGTCCTCGAACAAGGTCCCTAACGGCGATAACGGCTCGTGGAGGCCCAGGATCTGCCTAGCGAAGTAATCATCCATCACGGCCACCTTAGTCCTGCCGGGCACGAAGATGACTATATCGGCTAGCTTCCCCAACGGCGATTCGGGGTACGTGGTGATGGCCGTCACTATCGCCCCCATCTTCTTGGCAGCCTCCGCGGCCGCTACGACTATCTGGGTGGTTCCGCTGCCTGATATGGCCACGACTATATCGTCCTTCTCGACAGGAGGAGTTATGGTCTCGCCCAATACATATGAGTGTATCCCCAGGTGGCGGAGCCTCATGGCGAACCCCCTCGCGACAAGCCCGCTACGCCCCATGCCTACAACCAATACAGCTCTTTCTTCTTTATAGGCAGATACCAAGAGGTCCGTAAATTTTTCTATATTCTTTAAATCAAGTCTATTAAGAGAATTTAAGATAAAATTAGCTATTTCTAGAAAAGCTGCTTTAAACGTTTCTGACATGATAGATCAAAAATCTATTGTTTTTAAATCCTACCTCCTAAGGGATCTATCACCTCTGAAGACCTCGACTCTCTGCGCGTTTAGCTCCCGCGCTATGTAGTTGAAGGCGGCCTCGGGGTCTGTGTTCCCGCAGGTATACACGTCGACCGTCGCGAACCCGTGTTCAGGCCATGTATGTATAGAGATATGGCTCTCCGCGACTATGGCGAAGACGGTAAGCCCCCCGTTGACTCCGAACTTATACGTGTTTATCGATATCAACGTCGCGTTGGCTATCTTAGCGGCGTTCCTCACTATCTGGATCAACCTCGTCTCATCTCGCAAGATCTCCCTGTCGCAGTCGTACAAATTGCCGTAGACATGGCGGCCTATGACTATGGCCTCCACCCCGGCGTCCCCCCGCATGAAAGGGGGATGCTGACCAGTATATAAAATTGACCCCCAGAAATACGCCGATATTCCCCGAAGGACGGCACGCTTGATATAAATCCTCGACGTAGCAGAAAGCCCCGCGGCCAACGACGTCAATGATCTCCTCCACCTCGTTATATGTAGTTTATATACGGCGGCCCGCGGCCCGCTTAAGACTTCTGGAGGTCAGAGACGTGGTCATCTCCTCTCCGCTAGGGGCACGTACCTCAAGCCCAGAGGCCCTACATACCTCTCGGTTGGCCTGATCAACCTATTCTTCCTACGGTACTCCACCACGTGCGCTACCCATCCCGCCACCCGCGAGATGGCGAACGCCGGCAGGTTTAGATCTACTGGAAGGCCTAAGTACCTAAATATCACCGCGGCGTAGAGATCGGTGTTGGCGAAGATGCCCTTATGGGACAACTTCGAATGCACGTATTCCTCTAGTCTTCTTGCTATCTCGTAGGGTCTCGAGTCCCCCGACTCCTTAGCTAAGGACTCAGCCAGCTTCCTCAATATCTTGAGACGCGGGTCGGGGCCCTTCTTGTAGATCCTGTGGCCGAAGCCAGGTATCCTCCTGCCCGATGCAAGCGCCGAGTCGACCCATCGCTCCACGGCGTCGGGAGATCCTATCTCCTCTATCATCTTTGCGGCGTCCACGTTGGCCCCTCCATGTAGGGGCCCCTTCAGGCTGGCCAAGGCCGCGGTGATAGCCGCGTACATATCCGAGAGCGTCGACGAGACGGTCACGGCTGTGAAGGCGCTGTTGTTCATGCTGTGCTCGGCGTATATTATGAACATGGCGTCCATAGCTCTTATCTGGAGAGGCGTGGGGTCGCCTCCTTTGAGCACCTTGAGGAAGTACTCGGCTTGGCTGACGGCCGGCGGGTCGACGGGCTTCAAGCCCCTTCTGATCCTATCCCAATTAGCCGCCACGAAAGGCATCGCGGCCATTATCGAGATGCCTCTATTCAGCTCAGCCTCAGGGGATCTATCGGAGAGATCTTCGCCCAACGCCATGGCCGATACGGCGGTCCTCAAGACGTCTATAGGCTCGGCGCCTCTAGGCATAGCCTCCATGATCGAGATCACGTGTTGAGGAGGCCTTCTAGACGACGCTAGTCGACGTCTGAACTCCTCGAGCTCGGAGGCTTTCGGCAACTTTCCGTATATCAATAGATACGCGGTCTCCTCGAAGTTGGAAAGCTCGGCGAGTTCCTCCAAGTCGTAGCCTCTATAGTAGATCTTGGAGTTCTCGAGATCTATCATACATATCTCGCTCTCCTTCACGACGACCCCCTCGAGGCCCGGCGAATATGACATAACAACTCCATAGATCAATTATTTTAGAGATTTATACCGATATTGATTATTATATTTTAACAAAATAATCGAAAATTATAATTTAGGATATATCCACAGCGGCATGAAAGGGTAGATGCATCTGCATTTTTTGCGGACAAAACACTAAACTATGTAAGACCGATCTAGGTCATGCCTAAATTCCACATAGCGTCTCAAGAGGATATAACCAAGGGGAGGACCACCGACATATATTTCGTGAGGGCCGTCGAGGCGCTCAAGGCGGCCGGCCTGGAGGACGCGACGGTGCGCGCCGAATTCCACGTAGCTTCTCTGCCGAGAGGCTATAAATGGGCGGTCTTCGCCGGCCTTAAGGAGGTCCTATACGCGTTGGAGGGGAAGCCGGTCACGGTCTACTCCCTCCCCGAGGGGACTCTCTTCGGCGAGAACGAGCCGCTTATGGTCATAGAGGGGAGGTACGTGGACTTCGCCGTATATGAGACCCCCGTGCTCGGCATATTACGACATTACAGCAGCATAGCCTCTAAGGCCGCCAGGGTCAAGAAGGCGGCGCAGGGGAAGACTTGTTTGTTCTTCGGGGCCCGCGTCCTCCACCCGGCGGTTCAACCCATGGCGGATAGGGCGGCATATATCGGGGGGTGCGACGGCGTCTCGGGCGTCCTGGGCGCTGAGATGCTCGGCAAACAGCCGTCGGGCACCATGCCCCACGCCTTGATGATAATATTCAGAGCCCTCAAGGGCGACCACACCCTGGCTTGGCTCTGGTTCGACAAGACGGCCCCGCCGCAGGTGCCCAGGATAGTTCTAGCCGATACCTTCCTCGACGAGAGGGAGGAATCTCTGATCGCCGCCAAGCTCCTCGGAGGTAGGCTCTGGGGCGTGAGGCTGGACACGCCGGGCAGCAGGAGGGGCGATATGTTGAAGATAGCGAGGGAGGTCAGATGGGCTCTCGACATAGCCGGCTATAAAGACGTCAAGATAGTGATCAGCGGGGGGCTCGACGAAGAGGAGGTGGCGAGGCTCGCCGAGGTGGCCGACGCTTTCGGCGTCGGCACATCTATAGCGTTCCCGCCCAGCGTAGATATCTCGATGGACATCGTCGAGGTTTTGGTAAACGGCGTCTGGACCCCCATCACCAAGAGGGGGAAGTTGCCGGGCTTCAAGCAGGTGTACGACTGCGGCGGAAGGCACCTGGTGGCTCCCTGGCGCGATCCACCTCCGCGTTGCCCCGATGGATCCGAGGCGAAGCCCCTCATGAGGAAATACATGGAGGACGGGAAGATAGTCGAGAGGATACCCGACGAGGACGAGATAAGGCAATACGTCTTGAGGCAATTGGAGAAGGCCGAGCTCTGAAAACCGCCCGTTTAGTCGGGCATACAGGCGTTGTGGCGTCG
>CAYFGI010000050.1:0-1584 GCA_964342785.1 uncultured Thermoproteaceae archaeon | reverse complement strand
CGACGAAATTAAACGAGATGTTCGCCGCGTCCGCCGTCTGCGACGCCATGAACACGCTCCGATATATACAAGCCAATTCTCGATAATAGCATAGCCGACGCGTATCTTCGCGATCGATTTTTACTTGTGCTAGAGCCGAAGCTCGATGTGCACAGCGTGCCGAATTAGTCCCCTCGGTCGTGTTTCCCGCGGTTAAGGTCGACGAATCGCCCTAGGTTTTATCAATAGAGGCCCGTAGGTCGCCTCTCCTGACGTCAACATCTTGTAGAGCCGCACGAGGCTCGGCCCCACGAGCCGCGCTATTTGTTTGTTGTAGCCAAAGGCGCCTAGAAATCTGCTTATGGCCCTACTCCTTTTGATCTCCTCGACGTAGGGCTTTATCAGCTCCCTATATACGGCCTCGGCCTCGTGGGGGTTGTTCCTAATCTTCAAGGCTACGTAGGCCGCCTGCGCCGCGAGGGCCCCCGTCGCGATGGCGTAGTAGATCCCCTCGCCCGTCGAGGCGTCGACGAGGCCCGCCGCCTCGCCGGCCAGGACCACGTTACCATGCCCGGGTCGCCTGAGGGAGCCCAGGCTCAGGGGATGGCCTAGCGTCTCGCCGATCTTAAGCCCCAGCGACTCGGCCCATTTGGCCAACGGCTTCCTTAAGTCGCGCCAAGGCCCCCAGCCGACGCCTATACCTACGTCGACCCCTCTATCGCCGAGGTTGAAGGCCCAGGCGTAGCCGACCCCGCCGGTCTCCTCGTGCGCGAAATCGAAATCGACGATGCACATATCGCCTATATCCCCCTCGGCTATCGACATGAAGGCGATGGCGTGGGTCTTCGGGCTCGGCGGAGGTTCTCCGAGCGATCTAGCGACGACGCTGTTAGCGCCGTCGGCGCCTATTATCACGGCTCCTTCATACACGCCTCTCTCCCCGATGGCCTTGTTGCCCTCGACCTTCAGTATCTTGTCAACGACGAATTCGGCGTTGGATTGCTCCAAGAGCATCTTGTCGAACTCAGGCCTCCGCGTGACCCTTATGGGCTCGCCTCTATGCGTATACCTTATGTCGGCAACCTTCACCCTGACCTCCTTGCATTCGCCGTACCACCGGTACTCCACCCCCATCCTCTCCAGCATCTTCCAAGTCCTAGGCGTCAAGCCGCCTCCGCAGGGCTTCTCCCTAGGCGGCTTGAACCTATCGACCACGAGGGTCTTCAGCCCTAGCCTCCCCGCGATTATGGCGGCGGCGCCTCCGGCCGGGCCGGCGCCCACTATAACTACGTCGTACATACCCCCATCGCAGCTCTTCGTTTTATCTTTTCATTCATAGCGGAGAGCGTCGACGAGGTTCATCCCGCCTGCCCTCAGGGCGGGGGCCAAGGCTCCGAGCGCATTTATGGCTACTACCAACGCCGCTGTGCCCAACGCAATGTGGAGAGGCGGACTTATCGACACGGCCATGCCGGGGAAGAAGCCGATCTTCATAAAGCTTAGGGGCACCAGTAGGACGGCCCCCACGGCTACCCCAAGCGCGGACACCACAATGGCCTCCAGCACAACCATGGCCGTTATCTGTCTTCTCTTGAAGCCTATGGC
>CAYFGI010000049.1:0-9578 GCA_964342785.1 uncultured Thermoproteaceae archaeon | reverse complement strand
AGGAAGTTGTTGAGTTTATAGGCTAAAGCGCGCCTAGAAGTCTCCTACCGCCGTCGACAGGTATGACGGCTCCGGTCACCCAGCTGGCCTCGTCGGTAAGCAACCACACTATTACCTTAGCCACCTCCTCCGGAGGCGCTTGTGCGGCGCCTAGACGCGGCGGGCTGGCTCCGCCCGGGCTGAAGTCCCGCGTCATGCCTCCGGGCGCCACGGCGTTCACCCTTATGTTCCTTCCCAGAAGCTCCGCTGCGAGAGCTTGGGCGGCCATGGCGAGAGCCGCCTTGGAGGACGTGTAGGCTAGGTTGCCGAGCCATAGAGGGTAGGCTCCGCCTACCGCCGACGTTAACACCACGGAGGATCTCTCAGCAAGCAGAGGGAGAAAGGCCTTCACAGCGTATAGATGGGCCTTTAGGTTCCGCGAGAGCATGTCCTCCAGCGAGCGCTCGTCCAGCTCCTCCACCCCGCCCCCAATCCAGCCTCCGGCCGTCACGACGAGACCGTGGACGGTGCTGAAATGTCTCTTGACCTCCTCGGCGGCTTTAGCGGCTTCCTCGAGCCTCGAGAAATCGTGTATCCCGACGTGTAGAGGGCCGTACGCCGATAGCTCTCGTACCCTCTCCAGAACCTCGGCGTTTCTGACGAAGGCGTAGATCGACGCGCCCTCCTTGAGGGCTAGGTATATCACGGCGGAGCCCAGGCCAGGCCCAGCCCCTACGACAACCACGTTCCTTCCCTTGAGCCTCATGTAAGATGTACGAAGAGCAGATATAAGCTTTAGGCCATCTCGGCGGCGCCCCTCAGATCCGAAGGCGCCGGGCTCTAGTTGCTCCGCGTTAGGCGCCGTGCCGTCAGACGAGGCGGGGCGGCCTCCACTCGCACCTATAGCTGGAGAGATCTTCTCCTTCTACCTCGCTCAACGCCTCATAGGGGTTCTTGACCTCGGACAACGGCCTTCCTGTGCCGCCTCTAAGGTACGCGACCACTTCGGCCATTATGCTCAACGCTACCTCGCCGGCGGTCTTAGCGCCTATGTCGAGCCCCGCGGGGGATCTCAGCCTTTTTTCCAGATCCTGTCTAGGGATGCCGCGTCTCATCAACTCCTTTATGATTAAAGCCGCCCTCTTCCTGCTCGCTAAGACTGCTACGTAGCCGGCGCCTTTCCTCAATGCTATCTCGGCCGCGTCCACGTCGTCGGGCCTGCCCCCCTCGTTGGCTACGATCACCGCCGAGCCCTCGGACACAAGTTTATCTAGATCGGATATCTCGCCTGAGTAAACCGCGCCGGCGACCTTGTGCCCCACGGTAGCCACGTGGTATCCCATCGCGACAGCGATCTCGGAGACGCGTCTCGCCACCTCGCCGTATCCTACCACAACGACGGAAGGTCTCAACAAGACGACCTCGGCGTATACACTAACCTCGCCTACCTTCAGCTCGGCCTTCTCGCCCGGCCTACCCAGGCCCCGTACGGCCTCGATAACTTCAGGCCTCAATAAGCCTAATACGGGTCTCCCGTCGACCACTACGTCGATATACGACCTCGACCCGTCGATAACTCTCACCAACACGGCCGAGTCGCCTCTCCTCGAGGCGATATCCAACGCCCTGAACAGATCACAGACAGACACGGAGTAAAATGATGTTTATAATAAAGCCTTTGATCCCCTCCCGGCGGCGAAAAACGATAGGCGATAAAAAGGATCGATTACGTCACCACTCCTCTTCCTCTTCCCACTCCTCTTCGAACTCCTCCCAGAGCTCCTCTTCCTCTTCCCACTCCTCTTCTCGCGGCATAGTTGTGGCTGTGGAGGGGTATATAAAGATGCGTTCTATCTAGCTCGTTGGACGCGTTCGTTTCGCTGAAGAAGGCCTATATAGAGGGCATAGCCCAGAGAAGAATACGTTACACATTCGTATATAGCGATTCAGCGACGCTCAAAGAATTGATAGCACGCGCGACGCGCGCCGTCGACCTTATAGCGGGCGAGTGGAATGCATCTATATGTAAGGCCGCGCTCCCCAGCCTGGGGGTGTTGGCTATCAGTTGGTTCGGCGGGACTCTCCTAGCTGATCTCTCGATATGCTTCCCTATATCGCGACCTCTGCCCAAGTTGGACGCGCTCCTTGAGGCTCCTTTCAACAAGGTATCCGTATGCCTGGAGCCCATAGCGCCTATAGGCCACGTCGAGAGCTACTCAACGGTTAGAATATCCACCGTTAGAGGCTCCGGGAGGATATCGCTGAGAGGCGACGTCGCGATCGTCAAGATGAAGGGGCTCTACTTCTTCGCGAGGGCATATGCCGAGCCCGATCCGGCCGGCGGCGTCACGTTTAGAGTAGCCGTGCAAAGTTGCGCTGGGGTCGATCCTCTCGAGGGCCTACTCGAAGCGAGGAGGATCCTTAAACGCCGGGGAGGCTCGGCTAGCGCGCATCGGAGGGGTTAAACGTCGAGTATGATCAACGCGCTCAGAGGCGTCTCGTAGTTACGGAGTCCTCAGCACTGGGGCGCACTGTTTTCCTCGGACGTCTCGGCATCCTGTGTCTGTTCCAAGCTCCTTCCGGTTGCTCGTCGCGCATATGTCCGCATCTGTAGAGTTGAACAGTGGGCCCGGCCTCCGGCGAGGGACCGCATTATGGCTTGTTCTGCCGGCGTCTTAGACGTCGGGATAGGAGAGCATGAAGACCTCTCTGAGCTCGGCGAGTTGCTCCATCCTCCCGAGCCTCCTGATGATGTTCCTTGCGAGGGTCCACGCCGCGTTGACATCTCTATTTACCTGGATCTTACACTTAGGGCAATAGACGAGGCGCCCCTTCTTTATCATCCTGCCGCCGCACACAGGGCAGACGTCTGAGAGCATCGTAGTGTGTAGCTCCACGAAATGCTCCTTGCTCAAAGCAAGGACTTCCCTCAAAGTCTTCTCGTATTGAGGCATCATGGGCAGATCCACCACGGCGATGTTAACCCCCTTCTTGGGCACAAAGATTTCGCCTACGCTTGAGGCCACTCCTTTCGCCAACAGCTCCGTGTACCCGCCGAGTCTGAAGATTCTGTAGACTATCCCGCCCTCGTTTACGTCCATCGCGTGCACTATTAGGGGCCTTCCCTCGACGAGCTCCTTTAAGCCGAGCCTTTCGTCGTCTCTGACCAGCCTAACTATAGCCCTATCGCCCTTCACGTACACCTCGGCCTTCGCGAGGCCTATCTGCGCTAGATCTGTATACGTCAAGCGCCATGATTTATACATGCAGATAGGGACGTCGTCTAGGTACAACGAGACTATGGACTCGACGATTCTGATGGGGCCGCCGAGCTCCACCACTGCGTAATCTCCGCCGATAGCCTCTCTGGCCTTCTCGGGATCGCACCTCAAGCTATACGTCAGCATGGAGTTATCTAGGTGCTAAAAAAAGGATTAAACGCCGAGCCTCACCCCAAGCTCCGCCACCTTTCTATTGAGATCTCGGAGCAGAGACTTCACGTCGATCTCGACAACCTTGCCGTCCACTATATCTATATGTATCCAATCGTGGGATACCTGTAGGCCCTTAGCCCTCGCTATCCTAATCCTCCTTATGAAGAGACCCATCTGCTCTAGGTCGGGATCCACCTCCGCCTGCACTATGAAATCAGCTAGGTGTTCCGCTAAAGCCAAGGTGTTCCTCACGTCTTCCACATCGGTGTGGACTACGCCTACTATCACGGACCCCGTGTACTTAGCCAATATCTTCAAGCCTCTGAACAGCTCGAACACGTTGGAGGTCCTCAAGATGATCTCGTTGAGGGAATCTATCACGATCACGCCTCCCTTCACGTCGTCTGCGATCTCGGCAAGCTTGTCGAGAACAGCCTTGGTGTCAAGCACATCGAGCTTCGCCTTGCCCCATCCCTTCATTTTGTTCAGCCTATCGGTCGGCGCGTAGAAACCATCGACTATCACGACGGACGAGGGGTCCACGCCCCTACGCCTTAACGTCTCGACCACGTCTTCAGGTAGGGAGTCGACCGCCACTATGGCCGCCGGCGCTTTCGACCTGATGGCCGAGACGGCGAAACAATACGCGAAGAACGTCTTCCCGACGCCTAAAGGTCCCTCTAAAAGAGCCAGATATCCCGGCGGCAAGCCCTCCGGCGGCAACTGCTCGTCTATCGGGCCTATACCTGTCCTCATGTAATGTAGGCTGTGGTGGTTAAATACATTAACTCCTGACCCTCGTTCTCAGTGTCGGTGATAAGGCCCTTCGATCCTTGGCGCAACCCGTTGTGTCCATGCCCGCCTAAGTATGGCCTCAACCCATACACTGGATGTGGCCACTCGTGCACATACTGCTACATATCGGGCTATATCCCTAGGGCGTTTCAGCCGAGGCCTAAGGAGGATCTCTTGGAGCAGATAAGGAGAGATCTCAGGAAGATCCCCAAGGGCTCCGTGATCTCGTTGTCTAATTCCTCAGATCCGTATACCCCTCCAGAGGCCGAGCTGGGCTTAACCAGGAGGGCTCTTTCCCTGTTGCTCGAAGCTGGCCATAAGGTCTTGATAGTGACGAAATCGCCCCTAGTGTTGAGAGATCTCGACATATTGACAAAATACCCCGGCAAGGTCGCGGTCCAGATAACCGTTACCACGTTGGACGAGGCGATCGCTGAGAGGCTCGAGCCCAAGGCCCCCAAGCCCTCCGCCAGGATAGCCGCAGTCAGAAGGCTGGTCGAGGCGGGGATCCCCGTCGGCGTTAGGCTGGACCCCATAGTGCCTTATGTAAACGACTCAATCGACTCGTTGTCTGCCGTCGTGAACGCAGCCGCAGACGCCGGCGCGAGGCAGTTGGTGGCCAGCACATATAAGGCCAAGCCAGATAACTTCGCCAGGTTGGTGAAAGCTTTCCCCGAGATCGCCGATAGGCTGAAGGAGCTCTATTGGGTCCGCGGCGAGTTTAAGCACGGCCAGCGGTATGCGCCAGCAGAGTACAGAAGGCGCGTCCTAGAGCGCGTGAAGAGGTTGGCTGAGGCCAGGGGTATGCAGTTCGACATATGCCGCGAAGAGTTCTTCGATTTGAACACTCCTGGCACATACTGCGATGGAAGCCATATGTTATCTTGACTCTCTACGCGTTAAGCGGGCGAGCGCCTTCTTCGCCTCAAGCCCGAGCTCGTCCCAGCGTTCAAGTACGGTCTTTATCCCAGCCGCAAACTCGTCGTCTGTCAACATGGCGATCGCATCGGATATAACCGCCGGGTCGAGGTATATCATCTTCGTCGTCATGCCGCCATCTATCGTGAAGTTAACGCCGGTTATCCAAGACGCCTCGTCCGAGACGAGGAAGGCGATTAAGTTAGCCACGTCCATAGGATCGCCGACTCTACCCGCTGGATGTTGTTCATGATCGAGCTTATTCAACTTGGGCTCTCTCGGCGGGATCTGCCAAGCGCTGGTATCGATCCATCCAGGCGATATCGAGATAACTCTGATCTTGTACTTAGCCAACGTTATTGCAAGTGAATGCGTCAAGGCTATCAAGCCGCCCTTGGAGGCCGAATACGGCACTGTGTTGGGCTCCGATTGGAACGCCCGGGTCGACGCTATGTTTACTATCACGCCGCCTCCCCTCTTGGCCATTATCTTAGCGGCATATTTAGAACATAGATAAGGCCCGGTTAGATTTGTATCAATTACTTTATACCAATCCTCAAGAGTCTCTTCAAAGAAGTCCTTGAAGTTGCCTACGCCGGCGTTATTGATCAATATATCGACGCCGCCGTACCTCTTTCCGACCTCGTCGAAAAGACGCGCTACGTCGGCCTCATTGGACACATCGCCGTGGATGAACACAGCATCTATGCCTCTATCCCTAAGCCACCTCTCTCTATACATACCGCCATTCTCGTCTATATCGAATATAGCTACCTTCGCGCCCTCGAGGCCGAGTTTATACGCTACGGCGGCGCCTATTCCTTTGGCGCCGCCTGTCACCACCGCTGTCTTTCCTAGAAGCTTCATAAACTACCTCCTACCTATAACTATGATCCCGTTGCTTATCGGCGTTAGGATGTTCTTACGGGTGTTGAGGCGCACTCCGCTTTGGCTTTTCTTCATAACTCTTGCGATACAGAGCGTCCCCTTCAACCCCATACCGAACTATCTGCCCATAGCCGTCTATGTGGCTAGGAGCGCCGGGGGTCCTTTGGGGCTTATCTCAACGGTTGTATTGTCTGCGCTGGGGGCCGTCTTGGGCAAGCTCGTCGTGTTGAAATTCGGCGATTGGCTTAAGGGGCTGATGCCGAGCCGGAGCAGAGAGGCGTTCAAGAAGTTGCTGGAGATGGTGCCCGAGGACAAGCTGGATCTGGCTGTTTTCGCGATAGCAGCCTCGCCTCTGCCGGACGACGAAGTTTATCTGCTTCTAAGAGCTGGCGATTATAGCGCGAGGAGGTTGATTGCAGTCTTGTTGCCCGCCAAGTTAGTGTGGGCGTCGGTACACATAGCGTACGCTGTGGCGACGTACAGAGCAGTCAAGCTCATAGCAGGCGACGTAGGCTTCTGGACCTACATGGCGTTCATATCTGCGTTGACATTTGCCTTGACCTTAGCCGCGTTACGTCTAGATTGGGCTGCTGTGCTCGATGCCTACAAGATCGGCGGGTTTAAGCCAGCGGCTATAACTGCTCTGAAGAGCATTATACCTATAAGACGCGCCAAGCCGAGGGCTTAACCCTAGACAGATCACAGCAGGACGACGCCGCGATCTAAACGCCAGATCTGACGTGGCATGCCTCGGCTAAATGTCGTTGTAGGCCTCCTGGAGGAGGTCGTTTCATCGAGGCGGGCAACGCCTCTCGGGACCTCACGCCGGAGGCCTAGAAAGCTATACGTCCTCCTATTTATCTATTCTAGGTATATCCCAGCTCTCAACGGGAGGGCCGCGTGTTTCTTACCGCCCAGATCCGGCGCCTTATCGTCATCGACTCTATATATAGTTATCTCCAGGCCGAGCTCCCTCGAAAGGAAGGTCTTGAGCTCCGTCAATGCGGCGTATTCGTCGAAATCGTCCACTTCGGCTATCAATAACTTGAGGTCGTCGTCTAATTGCCTCACTGCGTCGAAAAGCCTTTTTGCCGCTTCTCCCGGTACGCCTATCGCCACGAGCTCCCTGACGTCTCTGGCCTTGACGGCAGCCTTAGCCCAGGCGAAGTTATTGTTGACGTATATCACGGCGCGTTTCGCGCCTTTCCTCAGCTCTTTGAGCTTAGAGGCGTCGTCGACTAGACGCTCTGCGTACCTCACGGCCAGCAAGGTCCTCCTATCCACGGCCAGCTTCGGCCAGGGAACCTTGGCGACAAACGGCCTCTCCCCCAGCTTCTCCCAAAGCTCTTCAGCCAGATGGGGCACGAAGGGCTCCATGGCCACGACCCAAGCCTTGAGGACTTCCAAGATGGCGCGGCTCGGCGTCTCCACCATCTTTAAATATCTCTCCACAGCTCTACGCATATCGTAAAGGATATATACAGCCGCTTGTCTTATCGACACCGCCTCCAACGCCTCAGCCGCTTTGCTTATTAACGCCGCCGCCTCGGACCTCAGCCACCTCTCCGGCAAGCTCTCGTCTTCCCTCTTAGCTCTCTCGGCAGTCGAGATGATTAAGTTATACAGATCCTCAAGATGTTTGGCGATAGCCCTGGCTACGTTGGATCTGAAGTCCAGATCTTGATCCACCTCTGCTGAGGTAGCCAACGTAGCCCTCAGGGGATCTGCACCGAATTGGTCGACCGCCTTCCCGAGCGCCAAGACGTTTCTTTTCGATTTCGACATCTTCTCGCCCTCTACGAGGACCCATCCGTTGGCGACGATCCCCTTGGGCCAGAGCTCCCTCGGGAATATAGCCGCGTGGTTGAATATGAAGAAGGTGAGGTGATTCGGTATGAGGTCCTTGCCGGAATTACGCCAGTCGAGCGGATACCAATACGCGAACTCCTCCCTTATGGCCTTGACAGCCTCGACGTCTATCCCAACAGCCTTGGCGACCTCGGCCGGCTCGCCCTTGCCTAAGAACACGTAGTCCCAGAAGGCCTCGACCAACTGCTCCGGCTTTAAGCCTAGTTCCCTTATCCTTCTGATCACCGTATAATAGGCCATGTATATCGTCGAGTCGCTAAGGCTTTCTATTATCCATGTGGGATCCCAGGGAAGCGGCGTCCCGAGGCCTCTAGTCCTCGCGCAAGCTCTTTTATCAAGCCAGTCTATAGTGGCGATGAACTGGGCGCGGGCCTCGGGCGGGATCACCTTCATGGAGGCTAGAAGCTCCTTAGCGGCGTTCTTCCAGTTGGGATCGCCGTAGTTTAAGAACCATTGATCCTCGAGCACCTTAACTACGATCTCCGTGCCGCACCTACAGTAGACCGGCTTGTTCATTATCTCGTACATCCTCCCCGCGACGCCGGAAGCCTCCATCCAAGCCTTGATCTTATCCCTAGCCTCCCTCACCGGCCTCCCGGCTATAAACGCGGAGAAGAAGCCGCGGACAAGCGAACGGGCAGGTTCTTGCAGATGGAGGCCCACCCTCTCGACCACGTCTTGCCTCATGTAGCCCTTGTTGAACTCGGCCATGTACACCTCTTTAGTTGCCTCCTCCAGCCTCGAGTCCCTCTGGTCCTTTATGTCCATCCTCTCCACGACGTCTTTAGCCGGATATTCGCCGTATCCCTCCACAGATATGAGCGGTATGAGCTTCACCTCGCCTAGATCCCGCAAAGCGACGTAGTCATAAGGCGCGTGGGCTGGCACCGACATGACGACGCCGGTGCCCGTCTTGACGTCTACGAAAGAGGCGGGATATATGGGCACCAGCTCCCCCGTGATGGGGTTACGCACCTTACGGCCGATGAAGGAAGAGCCCTTGGCTCTATCGATCGTCTTGACCTTCATCTGGAACGACAGCCTAAACGCCGCATCGAGGCTGAGCACCATCCTCCGCCCATCAACCTCGGCAATGGCGTAGTCCTCCTCCGGGTTTATCCAAAGGTTGGTGACGCCGAGCACGGTCTCCGGCCTCAAGGTGGCTGTGGGGTATATCAAGCCGTCCTCTCCCTCGAAGTATATCAAAGTCCATTCGCCTATATCGGGCTCCTTATCGTCTTTGGTGTCGTGCGCGCCCACAGGCATCCCGTGTTTCGGGCACCAGCCCACCGGGTGTTTGCCCCTGACGACCAGACCTTTATCGTACAGCTTCTTGAACTGCCACCTTATGAACTGCTGATATTCGGGATCTATCGTGGTGAATTCCCTAGTCCAATCTATGGAGAGCCCGAACTTCTTCATATATTGTTTCGAAAGCTCTTTGAAGTAGTTGGCCAAGTAGAGCGGATCGCCCATCTTCCTCAGCTCCTCCTCAGGCACATCGTATATAACCTTGAAGTCCTCCATTGCGTGTATATCACCAGCCGCGATGGATTCCGCGACTGTCAAAATGGGGGTCCCTGTGTAGTGGAAGCCCATGGGGAACAAGACGTTGTAGCCCCTATGCCGGTAATAACGGGCCATTATGTCGGCTATTAAGTACGTCCTGCCGTGGCCTATATGGATGGCGCCGTT
>CAYFGI010000048.1:0-9665 GCA_964342785.1 uncultured Thermoproteaceae archaeon | reverse complement strand
GGAGCGGCCTAGAACCTCAAGACCAGCCTCGGGAAGTCGCGGCCGTAGATAAGCCGCAACGCCCATCTGGCCTTCGCGGCGGCCTCCGCGACGGAGCCGCCGGTGATGTTCACATGGCCCATCTTCCTTCTGGGCCTCGCCTCCTTCTTGTAGTACCAATAGATCTTGCCGATCTTCTCCAGCTCGGCCACGGGGAGCCTCTCGACAGGCACCCCCAATATGTTGACCATAGCCGTTGGGGCAATCGCCCTGGGCTCCCGCACAGGGAGCCCCAAGACGGCCCTCACGTGGTTTTCGAACTGGCTCGCGTCGGTCTCGAGGGTCCAGTGGGCTGTGTTGTGGACCCTCGGCGCTATCTCGTTGGCCAGTATCCTCCCGTCGTTCGTCTCGAAGAACTCCACCGCGAGGACCCCCACGTACCTCCACCTATCGAGTATCCTATGGACGTACTCGTAGGCCTCCTCGGGGGCCTTCACGGGCGCGAGGTTCCAGACCAATATGCCGTGCACGTAGTAGTTCTGGGCAGGCGGGTAGAAATAGACGTCGCCGTCCTCGGCCCTCACGGCCACTATGGAGAACTCCCTCCTTATGTCGACATATTCCTCCACCAAAAGCTCGCCGTCGAGCCTCGAGATGGCCTCGGCCTCCCTCGGATATACGTACTGCCCCTTCCCGTCGTATCCCCCCGTCGGCACCTTGACCATAGCCCTCCCCATGGACTCCGCGATCTTCAACGCCTCGATCCCCCCTCGGGCCGTCCTCCAGGGTATCGTCGGCACGCCCAGGGACTCGAAGAACCTCCTCTCCTCTATTCTATTCTTCTTGACCTTGAGGTAATCTAGAGGCGGCCTCAGCTTCCCCAGCTTCTCCGCGTGCTCGGCCACGGCCATATCGACGTTCTCGAACTCTATGGTGACCGCATCGCTTTCCTCCACCTCGGCGAAGGGGTCCTCGACCCTCCTGGCGCACCTGAAGGCGGGGGCCGAGGCGTCCGGCTCGTAGACGGCAAGCCGTATGGGGAGCCTCTGGGCCTCCCAACACATCATGAGGGCCAGCTGGCCTCCCCCTAGGACCACGAGCTTCATATAGGCCACCCGACTTTTCTTTTTAAATATTTCCTTAAACTAACGAGGGAAAAAGGCCGGCGGTCGGCGATATATATTAAGTATATACTGAAACAAGATCAGGGGAAGGACCTTATGAACGATTTAGACAAGACCTCGTCCCTCATCTTGGCCATATGTTCCTTAACCTTCTGCCTCACCTCTGGGTACTTAACGCCGAGGATCCTCGCGGCTAGATAAGCCGCGTTGGCGGCGTTGCCTATAGCCACCGTGGCGACGGGAGTCCCGCGGGGCATCTGGACTATGGATAGCAATGAGTCGAGGCCACCTAGGTGCCTCGTGGGGATGGGGACCCCTATGACCGGCAGAGGCGTGAACGAGGCGGTCATCCCCGGGAGGTGGGCCGCCCCGCCTGCGCCGGCTATTATCACGTCGAATTTCTCCTCGGCCTCCTTGGCGAATTGGTACATGAAATCCGGCGTCCTATGGGCGCTGACGACCCGCGCCTCGTAGGGTATGCCCAGTTGCTCCAAGACCTCAAGCGCCTCCTTCATCACCTCGAGGTCGTTTATCGAGCCCATTATCACGGCCACCTTCATGTCACGATGGCGCTAGGCCCTAAAAAGAGGGGTAACGTATTACCCCAGTATTCGCCCAGCTTTCGCGCCGCGCTTCCTACGGCAGCCTAGATCCGCGCGAAACAAACGGAGGGATTGCCCTATCCTACGCGTATCCCGTCCACTAGTATCGGCCCCTCGGGCTTAACTCTGCCGATGACGCGAGCCGAGAGGCCGAGATCCTCGGCCCGCCTAACCGCCTCCTTGGGGTGTTTCGAGAAGAGCACCATGCCCACCCCCATGTTGAAGACCTTATACATCTCGTCGATGGGGACGCCCCGCCTCATCGCCGCCTCGGCCCAACACGGCAGT
Organism: uncultured Thermoproteaceae archaeon; assembly: GCA_964342785.1. Lineage (GTDB taxonomy): Archaea > Thermoproteota > Thermoprotei > Thermoproteales > Thermoproteaceae > Thermoproteus. The sequence goes on along the minus strand of CAYFGI010000048.1, from coordinate 7,672 downwards.
TCTCCCAGCTGTAGCTCGGCGCCGAGTCCGCCGAGAGTTCTCCTCAGCTTCGAGAACCCGCCGCCCGTTATGTGCGCCGCCGCCTTGACCAAACCCTCCTTCATCAAGTCCAAAACTCTGTGGTATGACGCCACGGGCGCTAGGAGCACCTCGGCCGCGTCGGAGCCGCAGATCTTATCGTCGAGGCGGAAAAGCCTTCTCAACAAGCTGAAGCCGTTCGCGTGGGGCCCCGTGGACTCGAGGCCTATCGCGTAGTCGCCGGGCTCGATCGGCGACGTCGAGGCCTCCCTCACGGCCAAGACAGTGCAGACCGCGTCCACGCCGTTTACCACGTCGGGCATTATGGCGGTCTCGCCGCCCAACAAGACCGCGCCCATCGCGTCGATAGCCTTCTTGACCCCCGCCAGGATCTCTACGGCTTTCTCCTCTAGGCCGGGGGAGAGGGCTATGTAGTCCACGACCGCTACAGGCTTGAAGCCGTCGCAAACCACGTCGTTTACGTTCACGACGACGCAATCCCAGCCGGCGGTCTCGAGCCTGCCGGCTTCGAGCAGCCAGAGTGCCTTCGTGCCGACGCCGTCCACGTGGAGCGCGACCTCCGTCCCCCCTACCTCCACCCATCTGGCGTAGGCGCCGGCCCTCCCGCCGAGCAGAGCGGAAGCCGCCTCGTGTATCCTCCTATGTTTCGAGAGGTCGACGCCGGCGTCTTTATACCTCATGGAGGCCCGCCGCGACGCGAGGCGATACCGCTATCCTAGCCACTTGATACGTCGTCAAGATCAAGTTCCTCAACAACCTGGCCCTCGTGGCGAGGCCCACCCCGCCTATATTCGGCGTTAGGTAGGAGGCCCTCTCGGCCACCGACTTCTCGTCCACATCGAAATACCATCTGCCGGTGGCCGGATCGACCTTGCCGCCTACGCCGACAACGACGGCCCCCTCCTTGATCATATCGCCCGTGAGGCGCCACGGGTTGTCTCTATAGAGCTCCGGCGGCCTGCCCACCGCCGAGACGACGACGTCGGCTCTCTTGACGTAGGGAAGCCTCTCCTTGGAGAGGGCGTGGAGCACCGTCACGGTGGCGTCTAGCTGCATCAACATGACCGAAAGAGGCTTGCCCACGAGCTCCCCCTTGCCCACCACCACGACGTCGAGCCCCCTAACGTCTATCCCGTAGGAGTGGAGGAGCTCCAAGATGCCGGCCGGCGTGCAGGGCAGTATATCTCGCTCCAGGTCGAACCCCGTCAACAGCTTCTTCTTGTTCTCAGGCGTTAAGGCGTCCACGTCCTTCTCCGGCGCCAGCACGTCGAAGAGAGCCCTCTCGTCCACGAAGGGCGGGACCGGTTTCTGTATCAAGACGCCCGTCACGTCGTCCCTCTTGTTGAGGCGCTCTATGAGCCTAAGGGCCTCCTTGGTCCTCCTGTCGGGAGGCACCTCATACAGCTCATATATCTCCACCTCGCCGCCCACCTCCTCCACGTCCTTCGCCTTAAGCGAAACGTATTTCCTCTGGGTCTCCAGCTCCACAGGATCGTCGTTGAGGAGGAGGACCGCCAGCTTCGGCGTGATGCCGAACTCCTCGAGCCTCTCCACGTGGGCGCGGGCCCACTCCTTGGCCCTTCTATGGAGCCCCCCTCCTCTCAACCACGTAACCATGGCGGCAAGATGAGGTGCAACGGCTTGCCGGCCCATTCCTTGAGCTGGTGCTCCACGTAGGCCCTCTGTCTCTCCTCCCAAGCCCTCCTCCACGCCTCGTCGATCTTGAGAACCGCCCTCTTGACTACCACCTCCTCCTCGACCGCCTTGAGCCTCCCGCCCTCCTCCAGGACCTTGGGCGCCCTCACGATCTCCTCCCTCACCTCGAGGAGCCCGTCGGCGACCGCTTGGATGACCCTAGAGTAGAGCCTATGCTCGAAGATCAAAACCCTGTCGGCTATCAGCTGGATCCTCTCGTCGCGGCTTAAGGGCAAGGAGTATATATCGCCTATGTAGACCGGCCATTGATCCACGATAGGCCCTCCGTCCACGGACTCGTCGACGATATGGACCGTGGGCCCGGTCACCTTGACCCCAGATCTATAGACCTCCGCGTGGACCCTCACTCCGTACATGCCCTTCCCGCCGGCGAAGGGGAGGAGCGAGGGGTGTATGTTTAGGACGAGGGGGAATTGAGATATGAAGCCGCCTCCCAACACGTAGTCGTAGCCGGCTAGGGCCACCAGCTCCACGCCGTAGCGCCTCAATATCTCGGCCATCTCCGCCTCGCGCCTAGCTCGCGGAACCCCTCTATGCTTCACGAAATAGGCGTCTACCCCGTATCTCCGCGCCAGATCCCCGACGGGCGCCTTCTCGTCGCTATATATCAACACAGAGAGCTCGACTCCTTTCAACACGCCGAGGTTTATATGGTCGGCGATGGCCTTGAAGTTGGTCCCCCGCCACGAGGCCAGCACTCCGATCCTCATAGGCTAGTTTAAATACATAGATAAAAAATTATCGCTGAGCATCCGGCGAATTCGCCTTATTGTTTAATTTCTTGCTTAAAAAACAAAGCTTGCAGATAGGCCTCCCGGCGGCCTCCTCGACCTCGTCGGGGGAGAGATAGGCGAGCCCGTCCAGCTCCAACACCTTGGCCACGTCGCCGTCGTTCAAGTAGTTGAAGATCATGTGGTCCTCTGGAGGCGTCTTGACGCCGTAGGGGCAAGCGCGTCTGAGGGGAGGAGACGCCACCGCGGCTTTAACCTCCTTGGCGCCCGCCTTGAGCCTCAACAAAAGCGCGATCTGCCTCAAGGTCAAGCCGCTGATTATGCTGTCGTCCACCACCAAGACCCTCTTGCCTCTGACGTCGTGCTCCACCACGTTGGCCTTGAGCTGTATCGCCGAGATCCTATCCTTCAGCTCGTCCATAAGGGCGCTGCGAGCCCTCGCCGTCGCCACGAAGGCGGGGACGTGCCACGCGCCGAGCTCCCTCGCGGTCCAGGAGGCGTAGTAGAGCCCGGTCTCGGGGACCCCGATGACCACGTCGGGCGCCCCGCCGATCTTCTTGGCGAGCCTCCTCGCGAGCTCTGCCCTAACCTCGGCCACCTCGACGCCGTCTATCTCGCTGTCTAGACGCGCGGCGTATATAAGCTCCATGGCGCATATCTCGCCCGGCTCGCCTCCGCCGCGCGCCTCCACGCCGTATCTATGGACGCGGAGCAGCTCCCCTCCCTTGAGGCTCCTCCTCACCTCTCCTCCGAGCACCTCCACGGCCGCTGACTCCGTCGCGATTATCGCGAAGTCGAAGCCGTGGGCCCCCACGGCTAGATGCCAAAGCCTCGGCGGTCTGTAGGCGTATACCTCGCCGCCTCGAGTCAACGCCACGTACACGGCGTCTCCGAGGCCGCCTATCGAGGCCCTCCCGCCGAAGGCACATATGGCGCCCTCGGGGACCTCCTCGCAGCAATCCTCAGCGTGGACGCAGCCGATCGCCGCGGATCCCTCAACGGCGCGGCCGTCCTCCCGCGAGAGGTCCAGCTCCAGCCTCCTCAGAGAGCCCTTGGAGTAGACGTAAGCCACGGCGCGGTCGCCTCTATTCGACATGGCCTTAAGGCCGTAGAAGAGCAGAGGATACAAGTTGACCTCGCCGCCGAAGCTGTAGAGCGCCAGGAGGCCCGCCGACATGGCTACGCGATCTTGACGACGCCTCTACCGGGCTCCCAGACGATCCTCTCGCCCGCCAAGCCAGCGTCCCGCCTCCATCTGTACACGTTCCTCACGAGCTCGGCCTTGCGGCGCATGGAGGCCATGTACTCGGGGGAGCCTATATCGGATCTATGGTAGAGGCCGTCGCCCTCGACGGCCGAGGCGCAACGTTCAGCCTTGACGTAGGCCTCCTCGGGCGTGCTCCCGGCCGCCAGGACCTCCAACGCCCTGGAGCCCAAGGTCTCGAAGGCCCCGCCTCCCGCCGAGACGACGGACCCGAAGAAGGCGAGGCAGCCCTCCCTCCTCAGGAGGTCCCAATCCACTCGGAACCTCCGCCCCCTCGCCGCCTCTCTGTCCAGAGGGTATCCCACCGGGGCGATCGCCTTGACGACCGTATACTCTTGTTTAAACCGCCTCTCGGCCGCGTGTAGCCTCCCCGTCGCCGCCTTCAGGAAGAGATCGTAGAGATCGCCGTCGTAGAGATACAACGCGTTTAAAGCCTCGGGGTCGCCGAATCTGCTGTAGTACTCGACGACCACGGGGCCCAGCGCCGTGAGCATCATCTGGCCGCTGAGGACCCCCACGTAGTCCACCCCGAGCTCCGCCCTCACGGCGTCCACCGTGGCCTTCAATATGGAGATCGTCTCCTCCACCTCCTCCGGGGCGATGAAGGGGAGCGGCGATACGGTGCCCATGCCTCCGCACTCGGGGCCTAGGCCGAGCTCGTAGGCGTGTGGGTTGTCCTGCACCGGAGGGAAGGCGAAGATAGACTCGCCGTCGGTCAAGGCCTGCACGGTGTACTCAACCCCCCAGACGGCCTCCTCCACGAGCACCGAGGGCGGCGCGTCCGAGTAGGCGGAGAGCTGGCCCCTCGCCTCGACGGCGCTTCTAGCCATCACCCCGTCGAGGGCGTCGTCTAGGTACTTAGCCTCGCCGTATACGACCCTCACGCCTTTGCCGCCGGCTTGCCTCACCGGCTTTATGGCGGCTGAGCCGAGAGCCTTGGCGAAGGAGTAGGCCTCCGAGGGGTCGTCGAAGACGCCGTAGATGAGGCGGCCCGGGATCTTGCGGCGCCACTGCAGACGCCGCGCCACGTCTTTCCTCATCTCTATCAAAGCGGCTTTCGAGGAAGCGCCGAGCGTCAGAAACCCCCTATCCCTAAGGGCGTCGGAAACCCCCGCGAAGAGAGGCTCCTCGGGCCCGACGACCACTAGATCCGGCGCGACCTCCTCGGCGACCTTCACGGCCTCGGACCTATCTGTGATCTTGCCCAGCCTATAGAACCCGCCCGTCTCCTCCACAATACCCGCGATCCCCGGGTTCACGTGGCCCATAAACGCGTAGATCCTCACGCCGCTCCTCCGGAGGCCCCACGCGATCGCGTGCTCCCTAGCGCCGTCGCCTACGACCAAGACCTTCTCCATACGGGAGCGGTGAAAGGAGTTTAAATAATTACCTCAAATGAATCCGGAGATTCGGGGACATATAGAGGAAATATTTAAGTGATAGTTTTAAAGAACAAACGCCGGGCTGACCGCGGGAACTACTTTAAGCATATAATTAATAATTAAACGAATTAAACGGATGCGGTCGCCAGGCATATTACAACTAAAGCTTAAAATATAGACGGTTTCACGGACATGGAGCTGGTCTACGAAGGGAAGGCGAAGAGGATGTACAGAAGGAGCGACGGGCTTTACCTCATGGTCTTTAAGGACGAGGTCACTGCCGGCGACGGGGCCAGGAGGGATCCAGCGCCTGGGAAGGGGGCCCTCGCCGCGGAGCTCTCAGCGTTGTTGTTGAGGTACCTGGAGGACAGAGGCGTGAGGACCCACCTCGTCGCCTACGAGCCTCCCAACGCCTTGGTGGTCAAACCGGCCCAGGTCATCCCGCTCGAGGTCATCGTGAGGTTCAAGACATACGGCAGCCAGCTCAAGAGGATGCCGGCGTTGAAGCCCCTACAGCAGTTGAGGCGGCCTCTCGTCGAGCTACACTATAAAGACGACAAGTTGCACGACCCCCTTGTCCTCGAGGAGGACGTCATCGAGGCGGGGATCGTCGAAGAGGGAGAGCTCGCCTACATCAAGGCCAAAGCCCTCGAGGCGGCCCAAGCGCTTAGAGAACTATACGCCAAAGCCGGTTGCGACTTCCTAGACGTGAAGTTCGAATTCGGCAGAACCCCCCAGGGCATCCTCCTAGTAGACGAGATATCCGGCGATACCTTCAGGCTTATATGCGGCGGGGAGCATCTAGACAAGGAATACTATAGGAGGACGGGCGACGCCGCGGGGCTCGTGGAGAGATATAAAGAGATGCTCGAGAAAACGAGACGCTTAGTGCAGCTGCCGTCGCCCTAATTACGGCGTGGACTAGACAATGGAGCAGGGCGAAGTGGTTGAGCATGCGATGCCTCCGCCGGCGCCGCTCTTAGCACATTCGTCGTTAACGCTGAGGAAAAGCTTAAAATGAGGTGCGATACGTGGGCAAGGGCCCGTAGTCTAGCGGCTAGGATAGAGGCGACTCCCTAAGGCCCGCCTCACGCGCGGGAGATCCCGGGTTCGAATCCCGGCGGGCCCATCCGCGTCATCCGCACTCGTCTTGAGGACACGCCACATCGAAGTCGTAATGGCGTATATGCCGCCGAGCGATCCTACATCGGCGTCGCATCGGATCCCGGCATTATGCACCGCGCCGATTGGACGGCAAGCTACGGTCGCCGAAGAACTAAAGCTGCCGCCGAGGCGGAGGCCGACGCTAGGACCGCCGTGATCGCCCAGGCGAGCGGCGGGTATATCGCCATGGCGTAGGAGAAGAGATAGCTTATGTTCAGCCCCAGCGCCATATCTATCACGTTGATGACGGCTAGAGCCGAGGAGGGCTGGCCTCTCCGCGAGCCCTCGGCGTAGATGGCGGTGATATATATCGTGTAGAAGACGCCGTAGGCGAAGACGGCGGCTGGCGCGGCTACGGGCGGTAGATACGGCATCGAGGCCATGGCGGCCGCGGTCAATATGGACGTCGCCGCGAAGACGAGGCCCTTGTTGCGGGCCCTATCGTATATAGCGCCTAGGGCGCCGCCGAGGAGGCCGGAGGCCATGGAGGCGGACGAGATGGCGCCGGCTAGAGAGGGCGGCACGTGTCTATAATATGTAAGCCAGGAGGCGGCGAGGCTGTTGGCGGCATATACGGCGCCCCATATGGGGAAGGAGGCGAGGCCGAGCGTAACAGCCGACGCGTCGAGCTTATGTTCATGTCTGAAGCCGCTCTCGGCGATGAGCGGGACGGCGATAGCTGCGATGGCTAGACCCGGCGCCACGGCCGCGGCGCGCCACCCGGCTAAAGCCGCCACGTAGCCCCAGTAGTAGCCGGCCAAGGCGCCTACGTTAAACGCGGCGTTGTACCAACCCAAGGCGGCTCCGGCGGCCTCGGGCCTCAACGAAACCAACGCGGCTCCAGCCGTCGAGAAGAAAAGGCCGGCCCCAGCGCCGGCGAGCGCTCTGAAGGCCAGCGCCTCGGGCCAGCTCCCGCTGGCCCCCACGAGGGCGGACCCGAGGCCCAGGAGGAAGAGGCCGATCCCAGCGGTCCTCACGTCGCCTATCCTCGCCCCGATCCAGCTGGCGGGTATCTGCATCGCGGCGGCGCCCGCTATGAAGGCCGCCGGGAGCCAGCCCAGCTGGGCTTCCTGCACCGAGAGATCCCTCGCCATTAGGGGCAACAACGGCGATAGGTAGAACCAAGCCAAGGCGTAGACAGCCCGGGCGACCAACAAGTAATGGAACAAGCCGCGCACAGGATCAGGGAGACAACACGCGTTATTTAACATTAGAGCGAAAGATTTTAAAAACATGAAGTAGCTAGAAGACGGCGGGGGTAGCTCAGCCTGGTTGGAGCGCCCAGGGGCGTAGCCCCGCGTAGGGCTCATAACCGGGAGGACCCGGGTTCAAATCCCGGCCCCCGCATATCCTCATCCTCGACTAGGGACGCCTAG
>CAYFGI010000047.1:0-10352 GCA_964342785.1 uncultured Thermoproteaceae archaeon | reverse complement strand
CGGAGGCGCCGCGGGGATAGGCTCTTGGTGATAACCCACTGTACCAAGTCTAAGGACGTGGATTGGGGCGCCGTGAGGGCGGCCTTGGCCTCGGCCGGGTTGGGCGTCCCCGGCATGGACTTGGAGCGGGAGGCCGAGTATAGAAGAGCGCTTGCCGGGTTCGTCAAGCCCGCCGCCGAGATGTACGGAGGCTCCTTCAAGTGGGTGAGCGGGCTGGTGGACGGCTTGAGGGGCTGCGTGGAGGCGGATCTCTTCGTGCTCAGCGCTAGGTATGGGCTGATAAGCGCCGGCGAGCCCATAGTGCCGTACGAGGCCACGCTGAACGGCATGAGCGCAGAGGAGCTGAGGACGTGGGCGGCGGCGAGGGGGGTGCCGGAGAGGGCCGCGGAGCTCCTCGAGGGGGGCTACGGGTTCGTCGTGGCGTTTCTGCCGGGCAACTACGCGAGGGCGCTCGGCGCCGCCCTCAAGCGGCTCCTCTCGGCCGAAAACGCCTTGTTGGTCATCCCGGCGCGGCTGGCGGGGCCCAACGCCCGGGCTCTCGTGGTGAGGAACAAGGGCGTCTTCTCCAGGCGCCGCGACGTAGCGAACGCGCGCCGCCTGCTGGTGGAGGCCTTCTGCGCGTAACATTAAAAACAGCTCCGTTATGGCTATATGCGCTTGGCGGTCATACCGGGCGACGGGATAGGGCCTGAGGTCGTGTCGGCGGCCGTGAGGGTCGTCGAGGCCGCCGCGCGGAGGTTCTCGATCCCCATAGAGATGAAGTTCGTGGAGGCTGGCGACGGCGCCTTGAGGAAATACGGCAAGGCCATGCCCGACGAGACTTGGCGCGTCGTCGATTCGGCCGACGCTATACTCAAGGGGCCTGTCGGCGAGTCCGCCTACGACGTCACGTCGGCGATAAGGATGAAGTACGTCCTCTACGCGAACATCAGGCCGGCGAAAAACCTCCCCGGCGTGCCCTCCGTGAAGCCGATAGATTGCGTCTTCGTCAGGGAGAACGTAGAGGACGTCTACGTGGGCGCCGAGTATAAGATAGGCGACGTGGCGATAGCGCTTAAGGTGATAACGGGGCAGGGGACGAGGAGGGTCGCGAGGATGGCCAGGAGATACGCCGAGATGAGGAAGAGGAAGGTAACCATAGTGACCAAGTCAAACGTCTTGAGGGTCGTGGACGCATTCTTTAGGGACGTGGCCAAGGAGGAGCTGAGGGGACTTGAGGTCGAGGAGATGTACGTAGACGCGGCCGCCATGGAGCTGGTGCGCAACCCTGCTCGTTTCGACGTTGTCCTCACCACCAACCAATACGGCGATATACTCACCGACTTGGCCGCCCAGGTCGCCGGCAGCTTGGGGCTGGCGCCTTCAGCGAATATAGGCGACGCCAAGGCTATGTTCGAGCCGGTGCACGGAGCCGCCTTCGATATAGCCGGTAAAAACATAGCGAACCCCGTGGCGACTATACTCTCGGCTGCGTTGATGTTCGAATGGATGGGCAGACAAGACGCGGCGTCCGCCGTCAGGAAGGCCGTCGAGGAGGCTCTGCGCCGCGGCGTGGCGACCCCCGACGTGGGCGGACGCGCCACCACGGAGGAGGTAGGCAAATATATAGCCGCCCTCGTGGAGAACATCTGATGGACTGCGCCTCGATCTGCGGCGCCTCGTTGCCAGTAGATGTAGCTGAAGGCGAGCCGGATCTCCTAAGGGCTCTGTACCTAGCCTCCACGAGCTCGGGGCCGCCGGGCGCTTGCTACGTCATATGCAAGGCGGTGGAGAGGCTCTGCTCGGCCGTAGGCGATTGCAACGCGGCCTTGAAGGAATTCGTCAAGCGGTATCCCAAGGTCGCCCAGCTCTATAGATCAGAGCTGCTTAGGATCGCCGCCAGCAGCAAGTAGCACCTCCCTCAAGGCCCTGGAGAAATACGAGGCGAATCCCTCTTGTTCGAATAGAGGCGGGAGGAGCCTCCCCCTACAGCCGGCTCTCCTCCACGCGGCCTCTATCCTATCGTATATCACCCCCCTCGTCAAGACGACAGGCGCCCCCACGTCCCTACAGCTCTCGGAGCCTATGGACGGCCTCCCCTCCAGGAAGACGTAGGGAAGCCCCAACGAGAGTATATCCGATACATATTCCTCGTCGTCGCCTCCATGGAATATATATATGCCGGCCCCCAAGGCCTTTAGATACTCCCCGAAGCCGGGCCACCTCGCGAGCGGCGGCACAGAGGAGCTTGATAACGCAACAGCCCTTCGGTAATCCCCGCCGCCCGCCACGAATATAGGCACGTACACAGCGCCGGGCTCCCTCCTGAGGTCCTTGAGGAAGACGTACCTCAGCCCTAGCCTCTTCGCGAACATATCCACAGACTCGACGTACCTCGGGTCCCTCGATCCATGCAACACCAGGACTATCTCCACCCGGCGGATCGATTTAGCGTAAAAAATCATTTAGCTATATAAAATCTCGCCGTCTCTATATATCTACCGGTCAGTATTATGTAATCTCGAGGTGCTCCGTGAGGAGCTCGGCGCCGCAACGAGGACAGCAGTATGTGATCAATACGTATCTTTTCGATAAGGCCTTCCTATTGCATTCCTTGGGTTTCACCGGACGTCTGCAGTTGGGACAAACCACAGTCGAGACTTTGCGTTGCCCCATCGCGACGTATAAAGCCCCTCTTTATATAACTTTTATCTCCTCCAAGGGTATTATCGATTTCTATATAGATAAAGATGCCAGTATACTTCAGTTTATCTTCACTTATTTAAATAAAAATAATATATTAATACTAAATTAATTTTTTATTATTTACCTAATCTTTTCCGCAAGGCTGTGAGGCTATGGAGGGACCACATCTCTATGAACCCTCTGGCCTCCTCGTCGCTGGGGTACCAGCCCTTGGAGTAATCGGCTAGCTCCTTGCTGTACGTGCCGTATTTGGAGTCCCTGGCGACCACCTGGATGGATCCCTTGTAGAGCTTCACCTTGACCCACCCCTCGACCCACTTCTCCATCTCCCTCGCGGCCGCCTCGATGGAATATCTAAGGGGCTCCACCCAAAGGCCTTGGTAGACCAGATCCGCCCACTGCGGGTCCAGCACTTGGTGCTTGAACCTCAACTCCCTCGGCGTCAAGACCAGCTTCTCGAGGTCTCTGTGGGCCTCGTATAGTATAACGGCGGCAGGCGCCTCGTAGACCTCCCTGCTCTTGAAGCCGACGAGCCTGCTCTCTATGTGGTCTATCCTGCCGACGCCCGCCGCGCCGCCTATTTGGTTCAAGGACCTCACGAGCGACGCCATGTCCATCTTCTCGCCGTTGATGGACCTCGGCAATCCGCCCGAGAACTCTATCTCTACGTAGGTGGGCTGGTCGGGGGCCTTCTCGGGCTGGACCGTCCACTTGAAGGCGTCCTCGGGGGGCTCCGCCCTCTGGTCGTCCACCGGCCCGCCCTCTATGGAGCGGCTCCAGAGGTTCTCGTCTATGCTGTACTTCTTGTGGGCCTCCGGCACAGGTATGCCGTGCCTCCTGGCGTACTCCACCTCCTCCTCTCTGCCCATGCCCCACACCCTGGCCGGCGCCAAGATCTCGAGGTCGGGCGCTAGCGCCTTCGCGGTTACGTCGAACCTGACTTGGTCGTTCCCCTTGCTCGTGCTGCCGTGCGCTATCGCGTCAGCCCCCTCGCGCCTCGCCACCTCCACGGCCTTCTCCACGATCAACGGCCTAGCCAGCGCCGTGCCCAGAGGGTATTTGCCTTCATACATCGCGTTCATCAAGACGGCCCTCCCTACATACTCCTCGGCGAACTCCCTCTTGGCGTCTATGGTGTAGTGCTTTACGGCGCCCGCCTTGCGGGCTCTCGATTCCACCTCGGAGAAATCCTCCTCCTGCCCCACATCGACGGTCACGGTTATGACCTCGGCGTTATATTTCTCGGAGAGCCACTTGATGGCGACCGTCGTGTCTAGGCCGCCGGAATACGCCAGCACTATCTTGCTTATCTTCGCCCCGAAGGCATAGGCCCTCTGCTCGAAGATCTTTATAAAGTTTTAAAAAGAGGGTTTTTCGCTATTCGCCGTAGTCCTCGACGTCTCCTTTGAACTCCTCAAGCTCCACCTTCCCGTCCTTCAGCCTAACTATGTACCTAGTCCCGCAGGTGGGGCACGAGGTTATCTCGCCGTCCATCACGTCCTCGGGTAGCTCTATCTCGCTACCGCATACTTTACATATTGCAGTTAGTTTTACCTTTGCCATAAACTAGAATTTTTATTTAATATTTAAACTTTTCTCTTCTATTTTGGAAGAATGTGGGTGCCGGCGCCCGATAGGGCCTTAGATATAGGCGCCTCGGAGAGGCCGTTGTATATGATCGTCTCCACGCCCTTCCTGGCGGCCTCCGCGGCCGCGAGGAGCTTACGTTTCATTCCGCCTCTGACCTCCTCGGATCTAGCCAACGCCTCTGCTTCATCCGCCGTGATCCTCTCGACAACCCTCCCGCCTATGATAAGCCCATCCACGTCGCTTAAGATCACCAACTTGGCGCCCAGCCTCGCCGCTATCTCGAAGGCAAGCTGGTCGCCGTCGACGTTGAGGAGCTCGCCCCTCTCAGAGGCGGCTACGGGCGCCAGCACCTTGAGCGGAGGCGGCAACAACGCCTTGACGTCCACGTCTACGATCCTCCCGCTGTAGCCGCCGTCTACGACCCTCTGCCTGCCCCTCTCGTCGACGACCAGCACCTTCTCCTTCCTCTTGGCCTTCACGACCAAGCCGTCGGCTCCAGTCAGCCCTACGGCCGTCACGCCTCTAGCTATGAGGGACGCCACCAGCGTCTTGTTGATCCAGCTCATGGCCATCACGAAGGCCCTCAGGGTCTCGCCGTCTGTGTACCTGCTCACAACGCCGCCGGGATGCGTCAAGAACTTGGGCTGTATCCCCAGCGCCTTCATGAGCTCGTTGACGGCGCATCCCCCTCCATGCACAGCCACGGCCTCCCCGGCGTATTTGGCCAGATCCTCCACGGCGCGCGAGGGGTCCTTGCAGATGACCGAGCCCCCTATCTTGACGACTATCATATGGGGTGCGGAGGTATGTACCTAAGCCCTTGATCCTCGGGGAAGCCCGCCGCGATGTTGAAGGCTTGCACGGCCTGCCCCGCCGCGCCGCGGACCAAGTTGTCTATAGCCGCGAAGGCCACCACCCTCCTCATCCTGGGGTCCACCTCGAACCCCACGTCGACTAGATTCGTGCCTAGTACATATTTTATATTCGGATACCTCGCGAGCCCCAGCTTGTCCTTGACTATCCTGACGAACCTGGCGTCGCCGTACATGGATCTATACGCCTTCCATAAGGTCGGCTCGTCCACATCTTTCTCCACGAAGACATGCGCCGTGGACAATATCCCCCTCACTACATCTACGGCGTGGGGCGTATACGCGACCTTGACCTCCCTCCCCGCCAGCCTGGACAGCTCCTGCTCCACCTCGGCGGCGTGTCTGTGGTGCACCGGCTCGTAGGGCCTTATGACGTAGGTGCGGTGGCTGTGCATATCGAGCACGGAGCCCTCGGCCCCGGCCCCCGAGGAGCCCATCTTCACGTCCACCACGGGCGGGATCGAGCCCAGGAGGCCTTGTTTCGCCAGAGGGGCGAGCGCCAGTATGGAGGCCGTCGCCGTGCATCCGGGAGACGCTATGAGCTTAGCTCCGGGCAGCTCGTCCTTATGGAGCTCGGGGAGGCCGTAGACCGCCTTCTTCAATAGATCGGGGTAGGGGTGCGGCTGCGGCCATTTGTACCACTCCACGTAGGCGTAGGGGTCCTTCAGCCTGAAGTCGGCCGCCAAATCGATCACCATTAGGCCGTGTTCGTACAGCTGGGGGACCCACTTGACGGACTCGCCGTGGGGCAACGCCAGGAAGACCACGTCCGCCTTCAAGGCCGCGTCGAGGCTCGGCTCCACGAACTTGAGGTTTGTGAAGCCCCTCAAGTTGGGGTGCACCCTATATACGAACTCCCCCTTGAACTTCCTGGAGGTGGCGCAGACGACCTCGACGCCGCCGTGTTGGAGCAATATGCGCAACAGCTCTCCGCCCGTGAAGCCGGAGGCGCCTATTATGCAAGCCTTCATGCCTCCTCCAGCGCTGCGTCTGCCAGCAGCTCGGCTCTGCGTTCATCGAGCTCGGGGATGGGGTCCACGTCGATCACGCGCTCCCCCTCGTCGAACACGCCTATGGACACCTCGGCGTATTTAAGGCCCAGGTACCTCAGCACCTCGCCCGCCAAGCCGTCGAGGCCAGCCACGGCGAACACCTTTCTGACCTCCTTGGGCTTGGGCATGACCACGCTTATCTTGGAGAGGGGGTTCCTCATGTAGTTGCGGTGCTCCACGACGCTCTTGGCTCCCTCCACGCTGGTCACGACGCCGTCTAGGCCCAGGCGCCAGGCGGTCGCCAGAAGCCAAGGCGGCTTGAAGTCCACCTTCTCCACCACGTCTTCGCTGGATAGGACCACGAACGTGGGGCCGAACTTGGGCAGCCAAGCCAGTCTGTTCAAGGCGTTGTATATGGCGTTGAACTGGTTCACGGCCTTGCGGAACAACGACGCGTACGACGCGCCGAGGTATTGGTTCCTGGTGCGGATGAAAACCACCTCGTCCCCACCCTCCACGAACGCTTGAGTTATATCGATGATATCGACGGAGAGGCCGCGGGCGGATAGATGCTTGGCTAGAAGCCTTTCTCCTAGCTCGGGCCTATCCGACAATATGACGGCCCTCGCCCCGCTGGCCCCGCTTTCCCCGAAAATTCCATATAGGCCAGGCTTGGCCCTATATATAAGCTTTTTGGTGACCGAAAAAGCTTAGGCCTTGTTGAGCCAGCCAGTATACATTATCATGAAGACGCCTGCGTTGTGCGGCCCTATGGCCTTCACTAGCGCGTCGTAGACCTCGCCGGGTCTCTCGAGCGCGAGCTTTTCGAAGGTTGTTCCCACGGTTTTCCTCAAGCGTGTGTTTATCACAGCTCTATAGGAGTTGTCCAGCGAGTACCAGAACTCCAGTAGCGCCTTCGGCTTGATCCTCGCCTCGGCTGTTTTTATCTGGACCATTACGCCGTTCATGTGCGCGACGTGGAGGTTGAAATATATAACTTGCGGAGCGCCGCTGGAAGACATCCCACATATAAATCTTGCTTAGTGGAGCTCAAGCTTTTAAGGAGGGGCCGTCCGCGCTCAGTGGACTTGAGGGAGCTCTTGGTGAGGGCCCTCTCCATATACAGCCCCTCCCACGGCGAGGGGGAGCTGGCGAAGTTCCTCCTAGGCGTCGTCAAGCAATACGCGGACGACGCTTGGATAGACGGAGCAGGCAACGTGGTGGCCGTGAGGGGGAGGGGGGCTCCCGTGGTTTGGCTCCACGCCCATATGGACACCGTGGTCGGTCCCCTCGAGGTGAGGGATGAGGGCGAGGTCGTAAGGGGCAGGGGCGCCGTCGACGATAAGGGCCCCCTCGTGGCGTATCTAGAGGCCTTCCGGACCGCCGAGCCCTCCGGCACGTTGGTCTTGGCTCTAGTGACGGCGGAGGAGGACGACAGCGCGGGGACCGAGGAGTTGATCAGAGGAGGGCCTCCGAGGCCCGACTACATCTACGTCGGCGAGCCTACCGACCTCCATGTGGCCTACGCCTATAGAGGAGGCGGCAAGATAGAGCTTAGGATCAACACGAGAGGCGGCCACGCCTCCAGCCCCATATACGGGAACCCCTTCGAGGAGCTATACGCCGCCTACCTCAAGGTCAAGGAGGTCTTGAAGCCCGGCGAGAGGTACGAGGACTTCTCGGTGATGCCGACCGTCGTTAGATGCGGCGATGCTCCCAACAAGGTCCCGGTCGAGTGCACGGCGGTGCTCGACGTCAGGATACCGCCTAGGCGTAGTTGCAGAGAGCTCGAGGAGCTCCTAAGGGGGCTGCCCGCATATATAAAAACCTGCACCGACCCGGCCGAGGTCAGCCCCACGAACCCCGCCGCGAGGGCCCTCGTGAGGGGCCTCCTCAAGGTCGGGATAGAGCCGAAGCTCAGCAGGAAGTACGGCACGGCCGATTTCAATCTATTGATCGCGCTCACCAAGAACATGGCGGCTTTCGGCCCCGGCGACCCTAGGCTGGCCCATACGGAGGACGAGGCCATCAAGGTAAAAGACGTGGAGCTGGCCGCGAGGGCCTTGAAGCACGCCGTCGAGGAGCTAGGGCGGTGGGGTCCTCTCAAGGGCCAGTAGACCTATCGACGCTATGACGACGCCTACGATCATGACGACGACCATGCCGAGAGGCATGGAGCTGAACAACCCAACCAACAACGGCGCCCATCCGCCCACGAGGAGCCCCCAGTTATAAGATATGCCGAGGCCAGTCGCTCTGTGCTCCACTCCGAACTTATTAACGAGGACGTAGGGGACGAGGCCCATGGCGAGGTTCTCGATGAAAGCTAATGATATCAAGGCCGCCGGCGTCGGCCTTAGGATCAAAGCGTAGGGCGCGAACGCGGCGGCGACGACGAGGCTGCCTACGAACACCCACTTGTGGTTTAAGAACACCGAGAGGACGCCGCCTAGGAATACCGCCAACACGGCGGCTACGGTCGAGGCGGTCATGATGAGAGGAGTCAAGGAGGCCATCCCGACGAGCTTCAGGTATTGGGAGTATATTAGGTAGGTGGAGTAGTAGACGAAGAACAAGCCGGTGGTCATAAGTATGGCGTAGGCTAGATCGACGGATCTGCTCAAGAAGAGCGCGGCCAGCGGGTTCCTCCTAGGCCTCCTCCACAGGGGCGACTCCACGGATCTGTACCTCAAGGCGAAGGCCAACAACGCGGCTACCGCGCCCGTCGCAATGTATACCCTCCAGCCGAACGTGGAGAAGCCAGAGCCCATTGCAGTCGACATGGCTGAGTACACCAAGCTCACCATCAAGGCGCCGAGCGGGTAGCCGGTTTGGGCGAAGGCCGACGAGATCTCCCCCCTCCAGCCGCTCCACTCCATTATCATCGCCGTTCCGGGCCCCCACTCCCCTCCTAGGAACACGCCTTGTAGAGATCTCAACGCCAACACCGCTATGGGGGCCGCGACGCCTATGGCGTAGTAAGACGGCATCATCGCTATGAGCAAAGCAGATAGGGAGTAGCCAAGCGTAGTTATGAGCAGCCCGACGCGTCTGCCGGCCCGATCGCCTATATATCCCATGATCACGGAGCCTAGAGGCCTCATGACTAGAGTGGCCACCAAGGTCGAGAGACCTCCTAGGTAGCTGTAGGGACCCGGGAAGAACACGGAGCCCAGCAGAGGGATTATAGGAGTGACCAACAAGGCGTCGTATCCATCCATGACCCAGCCCAGGTAGGCCGAAAGTATCGCTATAGTCCTTTCGCTCGCCATGAAAGAGGATAGGCCAATTATTTATACAGTAGTTGAGGTATCGGGCACAGAGGGTCGTCGCCCCACATGTCGCCGGTTAGGTAGTACGCCCTGGCGCGATCCCCTCCCTTGCAGTACTGCTTGTACTTGCAGGAGCCGCATTTAGGCCCCCTCAGGTACCTCTCCGTGTTGACGAAGGGCTCCACTGCCTCCGGCCTTAAGATCTCGCGGAGCCTCCTCTCCCTCACGTTGCCGAGCTTATAGAAGTCGAGGAACTGGCAGGGATAGACGTCCCCGTTGGGGTAGATCGAAATCATCTTCCGGCCGCAGCCGCCCGCCGACTCCACGAACCTCAAATACTCCTCGGAGCCGCCGAGCTTCTCGGCTATATAGATCCCGTCGTATGGAGCCAGCGTGGTCTCTATCTCGAGCACCCCCGAGTACCTCTTGGCGTATTCTATGAGCGATTCAATGAAGGCCTTGTACTGTTCCGGCGTGTAGTACCAATCTCTCTCCATCTTCTGCGCGCGGCCGGCCGCGGATAGGTGGTAGAAGGTGATCCTCTTGACGCCTAGAGACGCGGCGAAGTCTATATATTTCGGCGCTTCCTCTATATTTCTCGACGTCACGGTGAAGCGGAGGCCCACGTCTAGGCCCGCCTCTACGGCGTTCTTTATGCCGGCTAAAGTCGCCGCGAAGGCGCCCTTGACGCCTCTGAACGCGTCGTGGTAGGACTCGTCGATCGAGTCGAGGCTTATGCCGACGTAGTAGAAGCCGAGATCCTTGAGCCTCCTGGCCACCTCCTTAGTTATCAAAGTGCCGTTGGTCGAGAGCACGAGCTTTATGCCCTTGCCCCCGGCATATTCGGCGATTTGGAAGAGATCCTCCCTAAGGAGGGGCTCGCCGCCCGAGAATATGACCATGGGCACCCCCACCTCAGCCATCTGGTCCACCACGTCCAT
>CAYFGI010000046.1:7180-10510 GCA_964342785.1 uncultured Thermoproteaceae archaeon | reverse complement strand
CTAACGACGACGATATGCCTTATGCCTAACTCCTTCATGAGGCTCCAGACGGCCTCAACGTCGTCATTGAAGTTAACCGTCACGACCTCGCGGCTCATGATCTCGTCGACGGGGGCCGTCAACGGGACCCCCGACGCTATCGCCTTGACGATATCCCTCTCGGACACCACGCCTATCAGCTTGCCCGAAGAGACGACGGGCAGGAAGCCTATGCGTTTCTCTGCCATGAGCCTAGCGGCCTCCTCTATGGTGGAGCCCGACTGGATAGTCACTACGGGTCTTTTAGCTATAGCTCCAGCCTTCACGTTATACTCTCTATTCACAGCTTTTAAATATTGCTCATAACGATGAAAAATAGTATTATGAAAAATAGGTATATATACCAAGCCCTATTAGGAAGAATCCTAAAATCAATAAACTAAGTCTACCAGCTCTAACTAGTATTTGAGGCGTTCTGACCAAACCCACGAGGCCTCTATAGGCTAGCAACACTATCCCCAGCTGCCCTAGGAACGAGCCGACGCCGAAGAGGAAGCCCACAAGCGCCGTGGGGAACCACGGGGCGGCGGCCTTGACGGCGAGCGCTAGGAGCAACACCACGAAGAAATCCCCGCCGAAAGCCGCCCCGAGGCCGTGTATCCATATGGCCTTATAGTCCGGCGCGGCCTCCTCCGCGCCTTCGCGGCTCCTCCTGAGATATACAGCGGCTATAGCGACCATGGTGAGGCCCACCAACACGTCGACGATCCAATCGTAGGCGCCTTGGAACAAGGCGTCCGGGAGGAGGCCCGCCAGAGCGCTCATGGCGGTCCATACCAACGTCAAAGCCCCCGTGAACGTCATGGTCGCCAAGACCGCCCTCGCGGCGTCTTTCTGCATCATGGCGTACGATATAGTTATAGGCCACGTGTGCTCGTCGGGCTTCAAGCCGTGTATAATCCCTATGAGCAACACCGCGATGGGCAGCACGTAGCCAAGAGCCGAGATCACGGCCTTCGCCACGGGCTCGAGGACGTCCGGCATAGAGAGGATAGCTATCATTATAGCCGTAGCTATCACGACCGCCAGAACCACGTCTAGCCTAATGCCCTTGTGCACTCCGAACTGCGATCTATTGCCGTATCCCCTAAGGCCTCTGTGCACGAAGAAAGTGTACCCCTGTATATTTAAGCCTTACGCCGATATCGCGGAACGGAGGGCGGCTAGAAGGATGCACGCAGATGCCGGATCCGATCGAGACGCCTTGGCGAGCCCCATTAGATCGTCGCGCCGCTATGCGCGTAGGCGCGGCTACGCGGCGCCTTCCCCGCCTGTGTTAGCTTGGGCGACTTAACAAAGCGCGCTATTTCGCCGCTTTTTCCGCCAGTTTTTCGGCCAGCGCGGTCCAGAAGATCTCCGCGAGCTCGTTTTTCCTCGGCTGGTAGCTCTTCGCTGCCTCTAGCACGATCGACGCCAGTTTCCTTTCCTCTTCGCTCGGCTTGAGCCCTAGGGCCTCGAGGACCCACGGGTTTTCCCGCAGGAATTCGGCGACGGCCTCCAGCAAGGCTTTCGCAAAAGCTTTTGCTGTATCTGGATCCAGACATCCTCCGTTTTTCCTCCCCGCTTCCTCCTCTTTCTCCTCGTCGCCTCCGCCCATCTCTTTCTTTAACTTCTCGACTTCCTCCTCGGGTATCAACCATTTATCCCCTTCCCTCACCGCTTTTATCCTCCCTTTCCTCGCCCAGTACCTCACGGCCGCCGGGGTGACGTCGAACATCTTGGCTACTTCCTCCGTGGTGTACATCTTCACGGCCGGAAGATCGGCGTGCGTAAAAAGTTTTTCTATGTATTACCTGTATATTATGGAAAATTTTTCGTGAGGCTCGGCGCGTGGGAAACTAGATCGACCGTGTGTTGATCTAGCATAAATGGTGGGGGAGCCGCTACTCGGCTCGCCATGTTTATAGATCGGCGAACTTTGGGAAACGCGGCGTCTCACAAGACAGGGGTCGGCCACGGCGGTATGTGTAGCACCGGCTTTGGCCTATACGGCTCCTCGAGGTACTTGATCTCGTCGTCGGTCAACTTGACGTCTAACGCGCCGACGGCTTCCTCTAGGTGCTCGACCTTGCTCGTGCCTATTATCGGCAAAACGCCCTTCTGGAGCACCCAAGCCAGGGCCACCTGGGTTGGGGTCACCCCCTTGTTTTTAGCGACCTCGATAACTCTCCTCACTATCTCGACGTTCTCAGGGAACCTCTCGGTGTCCATATATATCTTGGCCGCGTAGAACCCTGTCTTCAGCTGTAGGCGTGGGTTGTCCTCCGGCTCTATTAACTTCCCGTCTCTATAGTACCTACCTGAGAGCACGCCTACGGCTGTCGGGCTGTAGGCCATGTAGGTTATGTTATGCGCCTTGCAGAAAGGTATCATCTCCCTCTCCTCTTCTCTGTAGAGTAGGTTATATGGCGTCTGGGTGCTGACGGGCTTCTCGTAGCCCTTGAACTCAGCCGTGTAGTACATCTTGGCGAACTGCCATGTCCACATGCTCGACGCGCCTATGTACCTCACCTTCCCTTGGTGCACTAGATCGGTCAACGTCGCCAGCGTTTCCTCTATGGGCGTCTCGTAGTCCCATCTATGGATCTGGTAGAGATCTATATAGTCGGTCCCAAGTCTACGTAGGGACTCCTTGACCTGCCATAATATGTGCTTCCTGGAGAGGCCTCTATCGTTAGGGCCTTTGCCCACCGGGAAGTACACCTTGGTGGCTATCACGAACGACTCCCTGTCGTAGCCCTTGATGAACTCGCCTATTATTTCCTCGCTCTTACCCTGCGAGTATACGTTAGCGGTGTCTATGAAGTTTATACCTAGGTCCCAAGCCCTTTTAAGCACCTTGAAGGCTTGCTCCTTGGTGGCTACCCACGAGCTGGTGCCGTGCGTCTGGAGGCTTGGCTCACCGAAGGACATGCCTCCGAGGACTATCTTGGAGACCCTAGTGCCGGACCAACCTAGGTGGACGTACTCCATAACTATAATTTTTAAACTGTAATTTAAATTTAACTAGAGTCTACCGGGCGCCGTCACGGATAGCCGCGGGGGAGGGCTCGGCGGAATTGGCCTAGCCGGCGGCAACCTTAAACGCGTAGTGATCTCGCGGCTCTATACCTCCTTCTGTTCTCAAGGCGCCCCGGGACATGGGGCCAGGCTGGCTCGTATCGTTATACTTGATGGGGGCCCGCTGGAGTCGTAACCCCCTCGGTGGGTCGATCTGGAGGCCGCCTCGCCCGAGGCGAGGAACAACAACCCCCTTCGTTTTCGCCTATACTCCCCAAATGGAATCCTTCC
>CAYFGI010000046.1:0-7080 GCA_964342785.1 uncultured Thermoproteaceae archaeon | reverse complement strand
AGCATGTTCGAATACCACTTTCACCAAACGCTATTATAGCCGCGACGGCGGTAGATCCAGCACGAGGTTACTTCTCGCCTAAGGTCTTCACGATTACTTCTTCGAGCGAGGGCTCCCTTATGTATGCCTCCGTTATGTGGCATCCATCGTCGGAAAGTTTTTTGATCAACGCGGCCAGCTCCTCGCCTCCTCCGCTCTTGTACACGGCCTTCTCTGCGCCGTTGCAGATCGCCTTGACGTACGCCACCGGCTGGAATCCCAGCCTTCGTTTAAGCTCGTCGGGCGGCCCTCTGGCCGCGATCTTGCCTCCTACTATCAACGCCACCTCGTCCGACAGCTCCTCGACCTCGTGTAGGTTATGCGATGTGAGCAACACGGTTCTCCCCTCTTGTCTCAACCTCCTTATGAGCTCTCTTATCCTCCTGGCGCCTAACGGATCTATGCCGGTGGTGGGCTCGTCGAGCAGCACGAGCTCTGGGTCGTTTATAAGGGCTTTCGCCACGCCCAGCCTGGCCTTCATGCCCATGGAGTACTCCTCGTAGGGCCTGTCCTTCGCCTCGGTCAGGCCTACGAGCTCCAGAAGCTCCATCGCCCTCCTCCTCGCGTCCGACTTGCTCAGCCCGTAGAGCATGCCGTAGTACACCAGGTTCTCCAGACCTGTGAGCTTGCCGAAGAACCCCTTGTCGGGGTACAGCATAACGCCGACGATACGCCTCACCTTATCCGCGTCGCGGACCACGTCCAGCCCTCCGACGTAGGCCTTGCCCTCGTCTGGGAGGAGGAGCGTGGCAAGTATACGCACCAACGTGGTCTTACCGGCTCCGTTGGGACCCACCAGCGATAGGAGGCGGCCGCGGCCTATGCTTAAATCCACGCCCGCTAGAGCCTCCACGACCTTAGCTCTGCTCTTGATGAGCCCCGTCCTCTCCTTAGTGACGAACCTCTTGCGGAGTCCTTCAACGACTACGAAGTCCATCGTCTCGATCGCGTCACAAAAATAATTCGTTCCGCGCATATGGAATACCGCCGGACAGCCCGTACCTTCCTCCGGCCTCCGTGCGCCCAGGAGCGTGGAGCCCGCACGTGCTCACATCATCCATGGCGAGCCCATATGAGGCCCGCTCGGCGGATTTTCGCAAGGCCGCCCTCGGCTATTCAGGGCCTCAGTGGCGGCTTGCTACAATAACCTAGACCTCGTGTTATGAACAGAGGAGGAATAATGAAGTACGCTAAGAGTTGAATTACGGTTTTGCTTGCTTTCTATCTGTTAGCTAGGGGACGCGTCGCGCTCAACGCAATCCTTCTAGCACGAGTCCATTATGGCGTTCCGCGACGGCTGGCGGCTTTATGTAGCTCGAGCTCCTTCCTGTAGGCTTCGTATAGTCTCTCCGCCGTGAGAACTCCTTTGAACTTACCGTTCTCGACTACGCTGACCCATCTGCTCCTAGCCGCCGACATGGCCTGGAGGGCTTGCTCCAAGGTCGAGCTCGGGGTCACGTATGGCGCGCCGCGTATCACATATTTGACGACTTGATCCCTTCTGTCTGCTTTCAGCAGATCGACGAGATGCACGACGCCTAGGAAGTTGCCTCCATCGTCGACGACGGGTAGCCCCATCATGTTCCTCTCCTCCATGATCCTCAAGGCCTTCTCGACGTTATCGGTGGCAAGAACCTTCACGTCGTCAAGCGCGCACTCCTCCACCTTGACGGCCTCGAGCACCGCTATCTCGTACTCGCCTCTATGCGCCGGCGATTCCCTCCTCGTGGGTACCTGGGCCTCGAATATGGTGCGTCCCTCCGATAGTATGTACGATATAGCTACGGCGAGCATCATGGCCGGGAATAACTGCACGCTGCCTGTAAGCTCCACCGTTAGGGCTAACGCCGAGAGGGGCGTCTTCGTGGCGGCGGCCAACACAGCCGCCATGCCGACTATGGCAAACGGAGCCACTGAGGGGGCTAAGGATGGCGATAGGTAATGGAACAACAAACCCACGTCTGCTCCGAGAAATGCGCCTATGAAGATAGCCGGCGCGAAGAGCCCACCGCTCCCGCCCGAGCCCACCGTGAAGGACGTGGCGAGTATCTTGAGCAGCGGCATAAGCGCCAGGAGGGCTAGCGTCGGGAGCAACGGCGAGTAGAACTGCGAGAAGTCGCCTAGCTCGGCTAGGCGCACCCAGCTATAGCCGTAGGCGACGACTTGTGGAGCTATCAACGCCACGGCGCTCGCCAGAAGGGCGCCGGCCGCGGGCCTTAAGTACACGTTGACGTTCAGCCTCTCGAAGAACCTCCGCGATGCGTTGAAGATCTCCACGTAGGCTATAGCTACAAGCCCGGCGAACGCGCCTAGTATAGCGTAGAGCGGCAGCCTCATCGGGTCGAGGGGCTCCGTATAATAGCCGAAGATAGGCGTGTAGCCGGTAACGGCTCCGTACACGGCGTAGCTGACGGCCGAGGCGACGAGCGCCGGGTATATGACGTCGGGTTCTAGATCTCGCCGGTATAGCACCTCGGCGGCTAACAAGGCCCCTCCTATCGGCGCCTTGAATATAGCCCCTATGCCGGCGCCCAGACCTACTACGGCCATCCTCCTCCTGTCCTCCGGAGGCAGTCCGAGGAGCTCCGATACCATAGATCCGAGCGCGGCCGAGAACTGCGCCGCGGGTCCCTCGGCGCCGCCGCTCCCGCCGGAGCCTATTGTGAACACAGTCGCTATGATCTTCACGGGGAGTACTCTCCACCGTATCTTTCCCTGTAGGTAATGGTAGGCCTTTATGACCATGTCGGTGCCCGATCCCTGCGCCTCGGGGGCGAAGGTATATATGAAGAACGCCGCGATAAGCGCGCCGAGGGCCATAGATGCGGGCAACAGATAATACCTCCACGCTTCGAATGCCGGCGGGCCGCCTCCGGCTGTCTGCATGCCGACTAGCTCCCCCAGGAAGAGCCGCTCGACCAACGTAAGCGCCATGTGGAACACCAAGACGAGGAGGCCCGAGAATACGCCGACGAGGAGGCCTAAGACGAACCATTTCTCGTAGTAGGGCAACGCGCCCAGCTTAGCGCCGGCCACAAGCCTCAGCAGGCGGCCAAATTTATTATTTGGGTGTCACCTCGCGATATGGATACGGGCATGGCCGTGATCGCCGCGGCGTTCGGAGCCTCGGCGGCTTCCTACGCGGCAGCCCGGATAGGGTTCGCCCGGCTGTCGGAGAGCTTAGGCATAGAGGCGCCGGTTTTATTCAACGGGATATCGATCCTTCTAGCGGCCGTCATATTCCTCGGCATGATGGCTCTAGTCTTCAACGTCTATGCTCTTTTCATCCTAATGGTCATGTTCTTGGCCTTCGCCTTGATCGGCGTCTTGATAGCTTTGAGGCACGTGCTGGAGGAATACTTCGCGGGCGTCTTTATAGCGAAGATACATGGGATCCATATCGGCGATTACCTGCAGGCGGGCAGAGTGACGGGCTACGTGGTCGCCATGAGACCGACGGCCCTTGTAATAAGAGACATTAGACGTAACTTAGTGCATCTACCCTACACGAAATTAATACATGAGCCCTTCAACTTGGTCAGGATAGAGGAGGGCCACGAGATCCGCGTGTATCTATACATGCCTCACGGCGTGGATATAAACAAGCTGAGGGCGGAGCTCGGCGCGGTGGCCTCGGAATACGGCGTCGAGAACTTCAGGATAGATGTCGAGGATATTAGGTATAGAGGCGTCGTCTTGGCGGCCCGCGGGATACTACGCGATCCCCGCAGGGAGGAGGAGGTGAGATACGCCTTACTTGACAGAGCCTACTCTCTTCTTACTTCTAAGTAATAGAAGCGCGCCGGCGAGAGCCCATAGCCCTATTATCCAGATCTCGTAGTACCTTATTATCATCGAAAGAGCCAGCCCCAGCGCCGTCAGCGCGGCTCCGAACACGCCTACAAGCGAGATGCCTCTCACCGTGGGGGATCTCATCGCGCCGTATAGATCGCCTCGGCGCACCTCCACCAAGAGCGACAACGATATCATTAAGTAGTTTATCAACGAGGATATAGCGTAGACGTCTACTATGATGTAGATCTCGCCGGGGGCTAAGAACGCCATGGATATGGCGGCAGATAAGATCAGCGAGAGGTAGGGCGTTCTGTACCTCCTATGTAGCTTCGAGAAAGCCGCCGGCAACAGCTTCTCCTCCGCTAATCTGTATATCAGTCTGGAGAAAGCGATGAAGCCCGCCAGAGCCGCCATGATCTGGATCACGGCCGCCACGATGCCCACTGGGAGGACCAGCAGGCGGCCGTAGGGCAACGAAGCCGCTATATCGACTAGAACGGTCGCCGGGCTCGAGACAACGGCGCTATACGCCACGCTGTTCATAAGCAATGCAGTAAGGCCTAAGCCGTACGCCGTGCCTATCCCGGCCGCCAGGAGCGTCGCTCTCGGCACTTGCACCAACGGCATCTCGGCCTCCCCGGCGAGCTGCCCTATGGCGTCCATGCCGGTGTACCCCCTTGAGGCATAGGAGAGGGCGGCCCATATGTCGGACGGCCGTACGTCTCCCCACGAGAAGTAGGGAGGCGGCGTCCTCAGCTCGAGCACCGAGCCTACTAACACGGTGAGCACTCCTATGAGCAAGATATCTAGAACGGCCACCGTCGCGGCGGCTCTGGCCGATTCCTTTATGCCTATCAAAGTGAGGGCGAAGAGAGTCAGCGCAACTAGGAAGGAGAGGACCCTAGCGATCAGATAGGGCACCTCGACGCCGTAGTACGACAACATGCTCGCTAGATATAGGACGCCGTCGAGAGAGCCGTATGCTACCATTATGGCTTGATCGAATGCGAGGAGCCAAGCCGAGAAGAAGCCCGCGGCCTTGCCGAACGCCGTCTTGACGTATAGGTAGGAGCCGCCTGTCTCGGGGAAACGCGAGCCCATCTCGCCGTAGGCCAACGCTATCGCCACCATCAACGCCGTGCCGTAGAGAACCACCAAGAACGTAGATCTGCCGGCGGCCGCCGCTATGACCCCTAGGACGAAATAAAACGTCGATTGGGAATCGGCGTGGACGAGGGAATATATATCGAATACGCCTAGCCTCCGCCTAAGCCAATCTCTGCTCATGCGGAGAGATCCTTCAGAGACTCGGTCGGGCCGATGGCCACAAGCTGATCTCCCTCCTGCGCGACCTCGTCCGGCGACGATAAGATCTCGTTGTCTCTGATCAACATGGCCTTGACGCCATAGGATTCCTCTATCTCCCTTAAGCTCCGGCCCAAGGCCTTGGAATCCGCCGTGACGTACATCTCGAGGAGACCGAAATCGCCTCTCAACGGCGTGATCTTAGTGTACCTGAGGTTAAGCACCCTGTATAGCCTCCCGAGGACGCATTGAGACGTGCTTATAGGTATGATGCCGTATTCATCGGCCTCATCCGCCGAGGCTTGGTTCCTCACGACAACGACGACCCGGGGGACTCCTCTCGATCTACAGATCTTGCCGAGCGATAGGTTCAACGAATCGTTGGGCGAAGCCAAGATGGCTATCTCCACGTCCTCCAGCCCTATCTTGTCCAGCAACTCCTCGTAGGTCTCGGACCTTATTGTGTGTATATAGACTGGGTACTTCACGAACTCCTTGCCTCTATACTCGCTTGAGATCAAATGGATTACGTATCCGTTGTCGGCCAACGCCTCGACCGCCAACTTGGTCAAATCGTCGCCGCTGTCGAGCATAAGCGCCTTTCTAACCACGTCGAGATATAAAAGCCGGAATATAAGTTAAGCCGCTTTTGCTATATGCTCAACATCCACGGCGCTGTTATCATAGCTATAATTAAATAAACTAACATTACATAATAAATATTCCTTATATATATACTTATAATTTTATATACTATATAGAATCCTAAAATAATTATAACAATAGATATAGGAAACGATGCTAGGGAGGCTAACGAGATCATGAGGAACGATGCGCTTGCCGTTAGGCGCGCCAAGTTGGTATATCCGCGATCCGTCAGCTTGGCTTTCACCATCTTCCTCAACGCGTGCTCCCCTATGAGCGATAGGAAGTAGTTGAGGATCAAAGTCCCCAGTAGGAGCAGGAGGTAGTAAGCTACGGGGTTCTGATACGCGGGCTGGAAGGTCGCGGCTAGTTTAGGCAACAAAGCCGTCGCGGAAGCGGCCGAGAGGAGCAGGAGGTGCTCCCACGGCGCATGGGCTGCTATCGGGTCCCCCAGCAGTAGGACGAACTCGCCTTGGGTATGCGTGAGCCTGGAGCGGAGGGGTTGGCGCCAGCTTCCGTACCTTATCTTCATCAACTTGACGAATAGATCGTGGGATTTCAGCCCCATGTTCTTGAAGACGTAGATATCCGCCTCTATCTCGAGAGCTCTCACGAGCACGAAGAGCAGATAGGCCGTCGTCGCCACCAAGGCGACTGAGAAGACGTAGATGTATTGAGGCAGCTGGCCGAGGGCTACATAGGTCGAGGGCAACGCGGACATCTCGCCGTACATGACGGCTCCTACTATCCAGATCTTAGCCGGGTGTTTGAACTTGGCGTGGGCCTCCTCGTGGAGCTCCACGAACCTCTCCAGCTCCGGGTCCTCGCCGCCTCCTAACACCACGAAGGAGACCCATCTGCTCAAGCCGCCTGTGGTGAAGCCGTAGGGCTTGGCGCCCTCGGCCTTGACCTTGACCATATGGAGGCCGGCCCCCAAGCCGAAGATATGGCCGGCCACCTGCTCCAACGAATAGATTAGGAGCAAGAATAGGGACGAGCCGAGGAGGGCCAGAGCGAGATATGGCTTAAGCCCGTCGTAGGGGCCCCCGGCCAATGCCCTCAACGAGGGGGCCAGCGCGCGGGTCAGCTCGACTAGGAGGTAGAGGAGGGCCAGGCCGGCCGGCACCAGAGTCAAGGACGCGGCCAGCAACAACCTCCCGACTGTTATCTTCACTAGGGTAGATGCGATGCGATATTTTATCGGATTCGGCAATGTTTAAAAACGGCTTCTTTTAGGGGTTCATGCATAGAGATAAGGCGGTTGGGGTGCTTCTTCTGTTGGTTTCTATAGTGGTG
>CAYFGI010000045.1:0-10893 GCA_964342785.1 uncultured Thermoproteaceae archaeon | reverse complement strand
ATATCTAGATTACGGTTTAGTTGATTTTAGTTAATAAGTATTTAAATTTTATAAAATAATGAAATAATTAGTGTATTTATGGACTCCTAGCTATTCTACCTATGAAAGCTTTATAGCCTCGTAAACTCCTTTTCTACCTCCGAGGCGTGTGTCGATCAACGTCTTCACGCTGAGCCGAACGTCTTATCGTCCACGGCGCGGCCTACGCCTCGACGAACTTCTTTATCTTCGCCTGCCTCAATACGCCGGCGATTATAGACAGCTAGTCGCCCTGCTCTCCTCCTACGGTCGTCGTTTCTGAAAGCGAGGGCGACGCCTCTCGGCACGTCTTACCGCCGGCCCTTAAGCTTCCGTATCGGCTATCTCGCTATCCTGTCGAGCTCCTCTACTCTCCTTTCTCATCATAGCCTATCTCAACCCCGCGCCCTCGGTCTCTCCCTACTCCGCTGATTTCGTTGAAAGGCTCTAGCTCGAGTGGGGTCTTCCCGAGTAGGCTACATGTAGCTGGCGCCTACTAGTTGCCGGTGGGGCGCCGGTTAGAAGGCGTAGTAATCGTATTTCTCTACCTTAGGTCTGCCCGTCTCTAGCGACTCCTTGACGCACATCAAGATCTCCTCGGCTATGGGCTCCGGCGGCGGTAGCTTCTTCGAGACGCCTCGGCGTCTTCTGACCACCTGTATTTTCTCCATCTCGTCGTTGAGCACGCCTATTGTGCATAGAAATACGTAGTATAGCACCTCCTCGACGTCGGCGCCTTCAGCCCTTTGGGCTATCTGCCTAGCTAACATCTCGGCGAATTCCGAGAGTTCCTTCGGGATCACTAGCGCCTTAAGTTGCCAAAATAAATATATTTCTTTCCCGAGAAAAACGATTTTTTACTAATATTTAGGATTATATCTAAGGAATAAAAATCGAAAAGCTCTTTGAAAGATATAGAGATTGTTCTTATCTCCGAAAAAGAGAGGTATATAGTTAAAGCCTAGAGCAACTCCTCGGCTCTCAGCTTTACTAAGTGATGTAGGTCGCCGAAGTTCATGCGTAGAAGCTCCAAGCCTCTTCTCGTCAACGCAACCAGGTTTCCCTCCATCTTGACGGCCCCTAGGTTCTCCGCCGTGTTCAACACGTGGTAGAGCTCGTCAAGAGTCAAGTGCAGACTCTTCGCGAGCTCCCCTATCTGGACCCTACCGCCGAAATCGAGGATCAGCTTCAATAGGCCCAACAAACTATCGGCGTCTACGTTTTCCACGAAATGATACCTCAAATCTCCTTTATAAGCATATGCACGTATATGTACGGAGACCTCGGCGAGGGTTTGCAAGGTTTACGCATCGCCCCGCGAAGACTCCGACGTAGATGAGGCGTTTTTCGACGCAGCCAAGCGCCTATCTGTTCTTCAAGCCGCTCGGCGGATCCCGCCTTCAGCCCGCTCGAAAACCGTCGCGCGCCGATTTCGCTTGCATGGTGTTCCTCTATCACGGGCCCTTGCCCTCTAGGGCAGGTGTGAAGAGTTCCATGGAGGGTAGAAAGGTTGACGGATGGTGTGGGGGAGTTTCCGCCTTTGCCGACGGAGGCCGGCCCTAGGCTTTGTACGTTCCTCTGTGGGGGATCTCCGGCTGTCCCGGTTGCCCCTAGACGGCAGATATGGCGACGGATAGAGGGCGGTGGGCCGCTCTTGGGGTCCCTTGGAGCGGGGAGGAGGTCGGAGGCAATGGGCTAAGTCGATATTTTTATAGAAGAGGAATATTGCATGGGCCTCAAGATGGAGCAATATGGCTTGGTCTTGAGGGAGGTCGAGGCGGGGCCCGGCGGCAAGAAGACGTTGGAGCTCCTCTTTGGCCCTCAGCATCCTACCTCTGGCCATATCAGGTTTTTCGTGGAGCTAGACGGCGATATAATCGTCGACATAAGGCCGGATCCCGGCTTCGTGCACCGCACTATGGAGAAGCTGGGCGAGACCAGGCACTTCATAATGAACGTGCCGCTCTTCGAGAGGCTTTCGCTTCCAGACGCCATAAACGTTACTTGGGCCTACTCCATGGCGGTCGAGAGGATGCTTGGATACGACGTGAGCGAGAGGGCCGAGTACCTCCGCACGCTGTTCGGAGAGATGAGCAGGATATCGGTACATCTATACGACTTGGCCCTACACGCCATAATGATAGGCTCCTCGACGGGCTTCATGTACGGCTTCGGCCTCCGCGACCTCTTGGTGAACCTGTGGGCGATCGCCACGGGCGCCAGGACGACGCCTACCTGGGTTCTGCCGGGAGGCGTGAGGAGGGCGCCGCCGAAGGTCTTCTACGAGAGGCTGGCGGGGTTCCTGGACTTCCTCGAGAGGAAGATGGACGAGTTCTATAGGCTCGTCGTAAAGAACCCCGCCGGCTACTACAGGCTTAAGGACGTGGGGTATCTCAGCAAGGAGGAGGCGGCCGCCTATCTGGCCACGGGCCCCGGCGCTAGGGGGTCCGGGGTCGATTGGGACACGAGGCGCGACATACCATACGGCGTCTATAAGCAAGTGGAGTGGGAGGTGAAGGTACACGACGAGGGCGACTCCTTGGCGAGGACCCTCGTGAGGATTGAGGAGGTGAAGGAGAGCGCCAAGATCATTAGGCAGTTGCTCAAGGTGATGCCCATGGACGGGCCGCTGATAGGCCACAACGCGACCCACAAGATCCCCCCGAAGGAGAGGGAGTTGCTCAACGAACACGTCAGGATGAGCGGGTACTACGTCACGACGACCAACTTGGCCGAGGGCACCGGCTTGACCGAGGGAGGCAGGGGGAGGTACTTCTTCCAAGTGTTCGGCTCGGGGACCGAGAGGCTGTTCAGGGTGAGGATCTCGACGCCGTCTTGGCAGAACTTAAGGGCCTTCATGAAGGCCACTATAGGCGCTAGGCTGATGGATCTGCCGGCTATCTACGGTAGCTTCGGGTTCTTCCCGCCGGAAGCCGATAGATAGCTTTAATACAAGAACTTTACGTAAGGCTATGGACATACCCTCCTGGCTCCTCTCCCCCCGGCTGTGGGATTTCCTTTTCGACGGCATAGTGTCGACGATAATCCTCTTGACGATAGTCTGGGCTGAGCGCAAGATCGCCGCAAGGGTCCAGATGCGCGTAGGCCCGTTCCACATCTCGCCTAAGCTGGGCGGGTACCTCCAGCTGGTGGCCGACGCAGTTAGGTTCGTGATGCAAGAGGTCATAATCACCGCCGACTCGTACAGAGTCTTGTTCGTGGCCCTCCCGCCGCTTTTCGTCACGCTTGCGTTGATCCCCAGCTTCTTGGTGCCTCTATCCCCCCATCTGGCTCTGCTCTCCGGGCCCGCGCTACACTACGGGATCCTGATGGGGCTCGCGGTGTTGTTCTACCTCTTCATAATCGTGGTGGGCATAGGCTGGGCTGTGAACAATCGCTTCGCCTATATAGGGGCGGCCAGAGAGGCCCTTATAATAACCGCCTACGAGATACCTCTGCTCGATGCTTTTGCGAGCATGTTCTTGACCTACAAGACCATAGACCCCGTGGAGATAGTCGCTAAGCAGACGTATATAGTGGGGGCTATATACAACCCGATAGCGTTCATAGTATACATAATAGGCGTGGCCATGGCTACGAGCAGATTCCCCTTCGAGATAGCCGACTACGAGGGCGACGTCGCCACGGGGCCCTACAGCGATTTCTCCTCCATATTCCTGGCCTTGACCTACGCCGGCGGGATCTACATAGCTCTATTCTCCTACTCGCTTCTCGGCGCCCTTGTGTTCCTCGGCGGCTGGGCCCCCATATCGCCCGGCCCCTGGCCGGTTGACGTATGGGGCAACTTCGCCGCCGCGGCTTGGGTCATGATAAAGACGTTTCTGCTCATGCTCTTCTTCGTCTTCCTGCGCGCCGTGATGCCCGTGGCGAGGCTTGACCACACCTTGTCGTTCAGCTGGCGTTGGGTGTTGACGCTAGCGTTGGCCGCCACAGCGATATCGGCCGTGGAGTACTTCGTGTTGTGACCATGGCGGGCCAGAAGTTCGGCGAGGCCGTCAAGGCCGTCCTGGACGTCATCGGGCTCGGCTTCAAGTACGTCATAAAGCCGGAGAGGTTGACCGTGTATTACCCCTACGAGACGCCGGACTATATGGGCAGGATAAGAGGCTGGATAGGCCTCTGGACGGAGCGTTGCACTAGTTGCATGATATGCGCGAGGATATGCCCCACCAACGCCATAAAGATGTACATGGAGAAAAACGGCAGGAGGTATCCGGGCATCGACTACGGCCGTTGCATAATGTGCCATTACTGCATAGACGCTTGCCCCACCTACGCCCTCTACCCCACGGAGATAAGGGATTTCGCCTTCTATAAACACGAGGATATGATGTACACCCCCGACATGATGCGCAAGCCGCCGCAGGTGCCCAAGCTGGCGCCGGAGGTCGTGAAGGTGGTCCATGAGTACAAAAACGGTAGGGTGGTGAAGGTCAAGGTGGGCGAGCTGGAGGAGCCGAAGCCGCTCCCGCCGGCCCCCGGGGTCCCGGTTGTAGAAAGCTGATAGTTCTTTTCGCACTTAGCCCCAGAATTACTTAAAAGGTCTCGATTCTATCCGCTATATGTTCCTGGAATACCTGATTCTGGCCGTCGCATTAATCTTCGGGATCCTCGCTGTTTTGGTTAAAGACAACGCTGTGGCGGCCCTCAGCTTGGCGTTTTCAGCAGCGACCGTCGCGGCTTATTACGCCCTCTTGGGTCTAGTCATCGCCTCGTTCCTCGTGTTCGTGGTATATATAGGGTCGGTGATACTCATGGTGATAGCCACCGCCTCTATGTACGGCGGCTTTTTCGAGTACCCGACCCGCTACAAGATAGCGGTGGCCGTCTTGGCGGTCGCGGCCGCGTTGCTCCTATGGGCCTTGGTGCCTCAATCCCCGCCTCCGCAAGTGGGCCAAGCTCTCCAGCCCAACTACGATCTGCTTGCGTTGATAGCGGCGTTGTTGGTCTCCTCCCTAGTGGTCGCGATTGAGGTGGCGAGGAGGCTATGATAGCCGAGATAGCCGTCGGGCTGGTGTTGATCGCGGTGGGGCTCTACGGCCTGGCTGCCAGCAGGAACATGGTGAGGTTGTTGATAGCGGTCGAGGTGGTGGTGGTGGGCGCCATAACGTCGCTGGCCTCGGTCCTCACGACGGCGCCGTCGGTGGGGCTGTGGGCTTTGACGCTCTTGGTCTCCATGGCGGCGGGCGAGGTGGCCTTGATAGGCGCCATAATATATAGGGCGTACGCCGCGGCTAAGACCACAGACCTGGAGGAGTTCAGATCGGGCAGGGAGAGGACATGACAGGCCTCGGCCTCTACGCCTCGGTGTTGCTACCGTTAGTTCTAGCGCTTGTAGCCTACGTCGCGGCTAGGCGGTCGACGCAGATAGCGGCTTACATCAGCGCGGTCGCGTTGTTGCCTCTACTCGCTGTCTCCTCCTTCTCGCTCTTCGGGGGCGTGAGCTACTTCGGCTCGGTCGCGCCCGGCCTCTGGTCTATATTCTCCCTCTACCTCGAGCCTTTCAACGCCGCGTTTGTCTTCACAGTCGCTCTTGTGGGGGTGATGGTGGCTATCTTCTCGTCGCCCTACATGGAGCATAGAGCCGAGGAGCTAGGCGTTAAGAACACGATCTTCTACCTCACCTACGGCTTCTTCGTAGGCGGGCTCGCCGGCGCCTTCATGGCCCGGAACCTCTTCGGCATCTATATCTTCATAGAGGTCGCCCTAATAGCTTCGTTGTTCCAAGTGCTCTACTACGGCTACGGCGATAGGGCTAGGATCACCATCATGTACTTGGTCTGGTCGCACGTGGCCGCTCTCCTCATGTTGGCGGGCTTCATAGTGCTTTATCTCAACGGCGTCACGACGGTGCCGATAGCTCCGACGGCGGCCGGGGCTCTGCCCGCGTCGGTCCTCTACCTCGCCCTGCTCTTGGTGTTGCTGGGATCGTTCATCAAGATGGCCACTCTCGGCGTACATATGTGGCTTCCCTACGTCCACGCGGAGGCCCCCACGCCTCTCTCGGCCCTTCTGTCCCCCGTGTTGGTGGGGTTCGGAGGCTACGTCATCGCCGTTGTCGCGGTCCCTCTGATGCCGCGTAGTTGGTTCCCGGCCTTGACGTGGTACGGCATAGCTACCGCCATATACGGCGGGATGATGGCGTACGTACAGAAGGATATAAAGCGGCTTTTCGCCTACTCCACGGTCAGCCAGATGGGGTACATGGTGCTGGCTCTCTCGTTGCACAACGTGTATGGCCTCACGGCGGCGGCGCTCATATATATATCGCACGGCCTCGGCAAAGCGGTCCTCTTCATGACGGCTGGCTACTTCATAATGCATCTCCATACCCGCGATATCGATAAGATGGGCGGCCTCTACGGCTACAACTCGGCTCTGGCGGGCGCGGCCATAGTCGGCTTCTTGAACCTAGCCGGAATCCTCACCATAGGCATGATATCGGAGATATCTCTGGCGGTCGCGTTGGTCAAGACCTACCTTGGTGTAGAATATATAGAGCTATATATAGCCTTCGCCGCCATGCTGGTCGTAACCGGCATCTACGCCTTCACCACCATCCGCAACGTCTTCTTCGGGCCCCCCAAGATAGGGGGCGCGGGCCCGCACGACGCCGCGCTCGTAGCCATAGTGGCCACGGCTCTCCTCTCCGTGTTGCTCTTCCTCCCGCCTATGTCGTCGAGCATCTGGACTAACATAAGCATCTACGTACAAAACCACCTAGTGTTTGTGAAGCTATGAACGCCGAGTACGTGCTCTTGACGATATTCCTTCCGCTGTTGGCGTCTATATTAAGTCTCTTCGTCCCCAGGGAGAAGGGCAAGGCTTGGCTAGTGGTGGCAGGCGCCTTCCTGTCGGCCGTATTCTCCATCTTGGCGTACTCCCCATCGCTATCCGGTCTATACGCCGAGACCTACGCCGTGCCCTGGATACCTCAGCTGGGGCTTTACATCGCGTTACACCTAGATCAGTTCAGCGGGGTCATGGGGATGTTGGTATCTTGGCTGGTTTTCTTCATCGTGCTCTACAGCGTGAAGTACATGGAGGGAGACTACAGGCCGGGGTGGTACTGGTTCTTCATGGGCTTCTTCGCCACCTCTATGCTCATCATAACTTATGCCGACAACCTTTGGTTCCTGTTGGTGGGATGGGAGGGTGTGGGCTTGGCCTCCTGGGCCCTTATAGGCCATTGGTATAAAGACGATGAGCCGGACGTCAAGTGGGTAGGCCATCCGGGCGATAGGGTTGCCCTCGTGGATTACTTCTGGCCTCCCTCCAAGGCCGGCCTCCGCGCCATCCTCACCATTAGGACGGGCGACTCGGCTTTCCTGGTATCTTTAGCCTACATCTTCGCGGCGCTCGGCACCGTGCAGCTATCCGGCTTGTTCAAGATGGGGCCAGCCGTCTCGGCGCTCGGCTTATTGCCTTTGTTCTTCTTCCTAATGGGGCCGTTGACGAAGTCGGCCCAGTTCCCCTTCACCGAATGGTTGCTCACGGCCATGACGGGCCCGACCAGCGTCTCGGCGTTGATACACGCGGCCACCATGGTCAACGCAGGCGTGTATCTGCTCATAGTGACCGCGCCTATATTCGCCTCAGTCCCCGGGGCCCAGATCTACTTCCTAGCCGTGTTGATCTTCGGGGCGTTGACGGCGATATTGTCCTCCATAATAGCGCTGACCGTCGACGAGTTTAAGCTCGTTCTGGCGGGATCCACGGCGGCTAATCTTGGCATAATAGCGGCCGCCGTCGGCGGAGCCGGCTTGTTGGGCCTCTCGCAGGAGGGGATTTTATTAGCGTTGCTTTGGATAGCCTTCATGCAGATCGTGGGACACGCCATATCTAAGGCGCCTCTCTTCATGGGATACGGCGCGGTTATACATGAGAGCGGGACCAAGTACCTAGGCGCCGTGGGGAGGCTCGGCCGCTACATGAAGGTGACCTCCTTCGCGTTGTGGCTGGCGATGTTGTCGCTGATAGGCACGCCGCCCTTCGCAGGGTTCTTCACCAAGGAGATGGCGGTGGACAACATAGCGTCCGGCTTCGATATAGCCGGGTTCTCAGGCGTATTGGTGGCCGGCCTCATAGCCTTCTTGGCGCCTCTATACGGCCTAAGGCTCATCGGCCTCTCGTTGGTGCATGGGCCGGAGCCCAAGGAGCATATACATGAGGCTCACCCCATAATGTGGATACCCTACACCGTGTTGGCGCTGGCCACCCTGGGGGTCGGAGCATATCTGGCCTATATCTACGCCGACGAGATAGCGAAACTCGTGGCGTCGCCCGGCTTCCTGGCGTTCCTCGTGGGCTTCGCGATAGCTATAGCGATCTACGTGGCCAGGCCCGGGATCAGATCTAGGGCCTTAACGCCTCTGTGGAAGATAGGCTACAGGAGGTTCTACATACCTTGGCTCTACGACGGCTTAGCCGTGTGGATCTACCACCACCTAGCCCACGTGATATATTGGGCCGTCGACCGCGGCGTGTTCGATAATCTATACCACGTAGCTCTTCCGTGGGCGTTCGGCAAGATATCTGGAGCCTTCAGGAGGTTGCAGACAGGTAGCCTAAGTTGGTATCTGCTCTACGCCATAGTCGGCAGCTTGATATTGATCCTGTTGGTGTTGCTATGATCGATCCCCTCTTCCTTTCGGTGCTGATCTTCGCCGCGTTGGCGCCTCTAGCCTTGAAGATCGACGGCCGCTACCTAGCCGCGGCGATCGGGGTGGCGGTTTTCGCCATGGCTTTCCTCGCGCCAAGCGCGGCCTTCTTCTTCACGTTGCTCGGCGTGATGGCGATAGCTCTAGCTCTGGACTGGCCTTACGGCGGCATGGGCCTCGCCCTCGGCATCTCGGCGGCATCCACGGCGCTGGCCGCCTACGCCTACTACGAGACTGTCGCCGCCCCGCAGTACGCCTTGAACTACGCCTTCGCCGGCCTAGCCGCGATGATCGTGTCGACTGTAAGCGTCTACGGCCTCCTCGCGTCGGGCCGCGAGAAAGAGAACCTGGAGGGAGCCCTTAAGTACCTTATATTCTCCGCCGTGGGGAAGACCTTGATCTTGTTGGGCTTCTCGTTGGCTTTGTACGTAACGCCGATCTTGGGCTGGGTCCTCATAGCGTTCGGCTTTATGTTCGAGCTGGGCCTCGTGCCGGCCCATCTGTGGATGGTGGACGCCTTCTCCCTGTCGACGCCTAAAGGCGTGGCTACGTTGGCTCTCTTCGGCGAGCTGACGCCGTTGATAGTCCTACTGACGTTGCTAAACGTCGTGCCTATGGCTAAAGCCGCTGCGTTCGCGTTGCTCATAGTGGGCCTCGCCTCGATGACCTTCGCGAACATAGCAGGCTTGACCGCCAAGACCTTCGGCAGGATCATGGCATACTCCTCGATCGCCCACATGTCCTACGCGGTAACGGCGGCGGCCTTGGTGTTTTATTTCGGCAATAAGTTCGTCTCCCTGCCGCTGTTGGGCAGCATGTCGGCCTTCGCGGTCGCCTCCCTGGTGGTTCTGCTCGAGGGCTTGACCTCGGGCCTCGCCAAGGCCGGGATCTTCGGGGCTCTCACCGTCAAGCACGCAGATACGGTGCCCGAGAGGCGCGTCCTCTCCAACACGGTCAACATATTGTCGCTTCTAGGCGTCCCGCCGCTCCTCGGCTTCTGGCCTAAGTTGTTGCTCATATTATTATCCATAGCTCTCGGCCAGATCGGCGTGGCCGTCGTGGTGATACTGAACAGCGCCTTGGCGACCCCCTACTACCTACGGGCGTTTAGACAGATACTAGAGGCCGCCGGCCCCAGCGCCGATAACGCCACGTCCATACTAACCTCGACCCTCGCGGTGATACTCGGCGTCGCCATCCCCTTGCTGATATCGGCGCTTATCCCTTAAAAACCGTTCGTTTTCCTCGGGCATGATCGAGAGGACGCTCGTGATAATAAAACCGGACGCGGTGAAGAGGGGGCTTATGGGCGAGATAATATCTCGCCTGGAGAGGGCTGGGCTGAAGATCGTCGCGGCCAAGATGGTGTGGGCTAGGCGGGAGCAGATGGAGGGCTTCTACCCCAGCGACGAGGGCTGGCTCAGAAGCGTCGGCAACAAGACCCTCAACAGCTATAAGGAGATGGGGCTGGATCCTAAGGCAGAGCTGGGCACCGACGATCCCGTGGAGATAGGGAGGATGGTCAAGAGGTGGCTTGTAGATTATATGACCGAGACGCCCATCCTCCTCCTAGTTGTCGAGGGGAATCACGCCGTGAGCGTCGTCAGGAAGCTGGTAGGCAACACCTTGCCCTACAAGGCCGAGCCCGGCACCATAAGGGGCGATTTCTCCGTCGACAGCCCCGATCTAGCGAACAGAGAGAAGAGGTCGATCCGCAACTTGGTTCACGCCAGCGATAGCCCCGAGGAGGCTAGGCGCGAGATAGCTTATTGGTTCAGAGAGGACGAGATCTATAGTTATAAATAGGCGTCGAGCCTGGCCGATCTTATCTCGGTTCTTTTCGGCGCGAAGCTATAGCATTCGTTGCCGGTGTAGGGAGATCTCGCCACGGCCAACGCTATGGGGCCTCTCGGCGTTTGGATGGCGACGACGTCGTACTCGGAGGTCGTGAATGATCTCCCGGCCGCTATGTCGTAGAACCTCAATGGTCTCTTCACGAAGCGATGGCCGTGGCTAAATATAAGGTCAGCCCCGACAGGAATGACGTCATCTATCGGTGGCGGCACACAACATCATTAGTATCACGATAATATTGTGCATAAAATAATTCTATCCGTGGCTATCGAGAACTCCGAGGCTCTTCAAGAAGGAGTGAGCTCGACGTTTTTAGTCTCGGGCAATGCGAGGAGGGCCG
>CAYFGI010000044.1:0-11264 GCA_964342785.1 uncultured Thermoproteaceae archaeon | reverse complement strand
GAGGATAATGGAAATGTACGCAAACACCACAAGATTCATACTACTAGCAAACTACCTATCGGGCATAATAGAGCCTATCCAATCTCGTTGTGCGATCTTTAGGTTCACGCCGTTGCCGAAGGAGGCCGTTATGGCGAGGTTGAAGTTTATAGCCGAGCAGGAGGGCGTGAAGGTATCTCAAGAGGCGCTGGAAGCTATATTCGACTTCACGCAAGGGGACATGAGGAGAGCAATCACGGCGTTGCAGATAGCTAGCTCCACGACCAAGGTTATCGACGAGGAGGCTGTCGCTAAAGCTTTAGGCTACGTCAGCCCGACCATGTTGCGCCAGATAATCGCGGAGGCTATAGGCGGGAGCTTCAGCAAGGCTATATCCCAGATATATGGTATTGTTCTCGACGGAGGCGTGGGCGAACTTGAGTTGATCAAGCAGATACATCGCGAGGTGTTGAGACTAGATGTGCCGGAACATCTAAAGCCCGACCTGGCCTTTGAGGTCAGTAGAGCCCATTACGCGATCCTAAGGGGGGCGAATGGTTTACTTCAAATATATGGTTTATTATCTAAAATTAGAAAAATAATAATTTCATCGAAAAAGACTTAAAGTTATTATAGAATAAAATTATTTAGGAAGAATCTGATCGAAAGATTTATATAGTGATAAAGTATATATAAGGGATGTCCTCCCAGCCGAGCTCTCAAGGGGTTCCTCCAAAGCTCCGCGTAGCTAGGAGTAGCGATGGATATTTAAGCTTAATCACAGAGACCGGAGAGCCGTATGTATGCCCTGTATGCGGAAACGATAAGTTCGTTTACAACTACGAGCGAGGCGAAATAGTATGCGTTGTCTGCGGGACCGTCATATCTGAGAATTTGGTCGATCTCGGCCCCGAGTGGAGGGCCTTCACAAACGAAGAAAAAGGGCAGAGGGCGCGTACCGGCGCGCCTATAACGCGCCTGGTCTCCGAGGCCTTGACCACCGTTATCGACTGGAGGGATAAAGATGTATCCGGCAAAGAGCTGGATCTAAAACGCAAGCTTGAGGTCATAAGGTTAAGGAAATGGCAGACCAGAGCGCGCGTCCAGACCTCTTATGAACGTAATTTCGTCCAGGCGGCGCAAGAGCTCGAGAGGCTTAAGAGCTCCATGGGCGTGCCGAGGCCTTGCATAGAACAAGCTCTGGAGATCTACAGGCAGGCTTTGGAGAAGGAGCTCGTCAGAGGTCGTTCGGTCGAGGCCATGGCCGCCGCCGCTCTGTATATGGCTTGTAGGATGCTCAAGACTCCGAGGCCTTTAGACGAGCTAATAAGGTTCACGAAGGCCTCGCGTAGAGAGGTAGCTAGATGCTATAGGTTGTTGCTACGTGAGCTTAACGTGAAGGTCCCCATAAGCGATCCGACGCTCTACATCTCTAGAGTCGCCGAGCAGCTCAAGCTGACCGGCGACGTCGTGAAGACAGCAATAGAGATAATAAACAAGGCGAAGAAGGCTGGCCTCACGGCGGGCAAGGACCCCGCCGGCCTCGCCGCAGCCGCTGTATATATAGCCTCGTTATTACATGGCGATAACAGGACGCAAAAAGACTTCGCGATAGCGGCTGGCGTGACCGAGGTGACCGTTAGGAACCGCTACAAGGAGCTCGCCAAGGCTCTTGACATAAAGATACCGATTAAATGATAATAAAACAAGATGAGCTAATAGTAGTACAGCCAGCGGATAGGCCGTTTAACAGCGGCCATATAGTGGTGCGCCTAAACCGCCGACTGGCCGATCTAAACGACGACGAGTTGAAGAAGGTTGCGAAGAATCTAAAGGAATTAGTATATAGAATGAAAAAGGCATATAAGCCGGAGGCGTACAACGTGGTTTTTTGGGACGATATGATAGAGCTCTGGCCCCGTTGGTGCGGCGATATAAGCTTCAACGCCTTTTATGGGCTTAAGACGAGCCCGCAGACGCCCCAGATGATATTTGAGTCATACAGATGAATATTACAATTGATTTAATACTTTTTATATTTATTTTTAGTATAGGCCTATATGTAATATACAAAATAGAATATGATATAAAAATAATAAAAATATTGCGGGCCTATCCAGTGGCCTCTAAGATAAGGGGGGAGGGCCTCATCGATCTTTCCAACTTATCCGCTTTGATTAAGAACTACGATATAGAGTATACGACGCAAGGATCTGTGGAAGTAGAAAGATTAGACGACGGCATATATAAGATCAGAGCTAGATCGAACGGCAAAGTTGTGTTCAGAATCGTGGCATATGGCAATTTCGACGAATACGCCGTGGAGAAAACCGTGGAGGTGCTAGGCTGATAGAGACCTGGATAATCTAAAGGCCTCGGAGTCCCATGTTATTGCAATTAGGTAAAAAGCTAAGTAAGGCAAGGTATCGCCGGGCGCGATGCCGGTGATCCCTGCTAGAGATGTGGCGGTCAGAACTAGGCCTATTACGTCTACCAATATCGTGAGGGGTATTATCACGAGCGAGATCTCCGGCTCTCTCGCTATCGAGGAGACGAGGGATGCTATGGCCGTGATTATTACGCTCACGATCGCGACGGGATCCATGATCAATGTGGCGAAATATATCGCTAACAATCCGACGAATTTATACACCGCCAGGAAGGCCAAGAGCCTCTGCACATCGAAAGTCGCATGGGGATATTTATTTTAAACTTTATAAACCAGATCTAGTGGTGTGGCTATGTCTAACGCCGTGGTTACGCCGCCTAGAGCTTTAGTGAAAGAACCGGCTACCATAAGCAGCGGCGGTGTAGTCAGATGGAGAGTTGGAAGGGGGTTCTCCGTGGGCGAGATAAAACAAGTGGGGCTTACCGTCGAGCAAGCCAGACTTCTAGGCATATACGTCGACGAGAGACGTAAATCGGTGCACGAAGTTAATGTAAAGGCGTTGAGGGAATGGTTGATCAAAGTTCTAGAAGGCGGAGCGGCGCCGCCGGAGCCCAAGATGCCCACCGCGATCTCAGTGAAGCCTAAGAGAGGCCGCGCGTTTAGAGGCCTCACATCTGCTGGTAGAAGGGCTAGAGGTTTATTGAGCACAAGATATAGGGAGACCCATGCCAGGAAGTGGAAGAAGAAGGCTAGGGAGAGGGCCGCCAAGAAGCGCCATGAGGCCACTAAGGGCTTGGGCAACTTGCTGAGGATTTCGAGGATAATAAATAAGAAATAAAAATTATTTAAATCTACGTAAATTATCTATTAAGGCCTCTATATCTAGATTTGTAATGGCTAATGGTATATATTCCCTTTTACATATTTCCAATGCTAGATTATCTACCTCCTTAACTCCGTGAAGCACCATGATGGCTGGTTTTAAATTCACGACGGCCGACATCGCCTTGACGGCGATGACGGGCGATCTACCTGTGGAGACCTTCGTAAATATGGCGGCTCTCTGCGAGGTAGTTCCGTAAAGACGTAGGTATTCGTTGGAGGGCACCTCCAGCACCAGCTTTATGCTGTCGACGAGCGTATATCCATAGATATCTACAGGCGGGGGTTCTATTAACACCTCGGCATCTATCGCGTTTAAAAACTCCCTTATAGGGACGGGAGAGGTGAAATCTCGCATGTCCAACACAGCAACCCAATACTTCTCCTTCAGTATCTGTCTCATCAAGAGATTAACTATAGGGCTACCGCGCTCCAAATCTGCTTCTATCAAGGCTTGCACGAGTCTCTTCACGAACCTAGCCCCTGGGAACTTCCTACGCCCCGACTCGTAGTCGCTGATGACGCTGGGCGAGGTGTTCAGCCTGACCGCCAACGCGGTTTGCGTCAAGCCGAAGACAAGCCTCCACCTCTTTATTGCCTCGCCTGGATTCTCCGACATTATTATATCTCCAGCTATATACATGGCCACATCCCTATAAGGCTGAGTCATCAAGTGAAAATGTGAATGGGAATATAATTATTTCTTTTTTGTAAACAGAAGGGCCGTCGGATTCTGGGTAGGAAAAGCTAAATATCGCTGATTCTCCCCCCACGTGATAAACAGAGATGAGCTGTTGAGCAAGATCCGCGAGATCAGCTCGTCGATCGATCAGATAGAGGGGCGAATAGCTGCGATAACGAAGGAAATAGAGGATAGGAAGAATTCGTTGAACGAGATTAGGAGGAATCTAGCCGAGGTGCGATCGCAGATAGATAACATAAGGGCGAAGTTCCAGAAGATCAGGGAGGATCTAAACCAACTTAGGGCGAAGCGCCAGGAGGTGATAGACGCCATACGTAAGGCGAGATCCCAGATTTTGGAGCTAAACGTCGAGATACAGAGATATAGGGAGAAGCTCGACGCCTACAGGAAGGCGCTTAACGCTATAAACGAATATGTCGGGGGCCGCCCTCTAGATAAGGACAAGATGAAGATGTTGGCCGAGAGGCTCGAGTACTACTTCGAGA
Organism: uncultured Thermoproteaceae archaeon; assembly: GCA_964342785.1. GTDB lineage: Archaea > Thermoproteota > Thermoprotei > Thermoproteales > Thermoproteaceae > Thermoproteus. The sequence continues at coordinate 6,826 of CAYFGI010000044.1, read as the reverse complement.
CGACGCCGACGGATCCCGAATGGGAGCGGCAGTTCATCAAGATGATCTCGCAGATAGAGGAGGAGCTCAACTTGGCCAGCTCCCTCGAGACGCTGAAGGGACACATACAAGACATAAGGAGCAAGATAGAAGAGCTCAAGAAGAAGAAAGAGGAAATAAAACAGAGTATATCAAACCTAGTGAATTCACTTAACGCAATAAAGGAGGAGATAAACAAGCTAAAGAAAGAAAGGGAGGAGGCTTATAAGCAGTTGCTCGAGCTCAAGAAGAAGAGAGACGAGTTAAAACAAAGCAGAGACGAGATTAAGAAAACCATAGTAGATCTAGCCGTCAAGAGGAAGGAATTGAGGGCCCAGCTAGCCCAGCTGAGGGACGAGTTGGATAAATACACTATATTGTTAAAAGCCGCCGATCTATCCGAGAGATATAAAAACGCCTTAGAGGCTCAGAACAATAAGAGGGAGAGCTTGAAGGCTAAGGCGGAGGAGATATACCAGAAGCTGTTGAGGGGCGAGCGGCTGACGCACGAGGAGATGAAGATCCTGGCTGAGGCAGGCTACCTGCCCGAAGAGTAGTGAGGATACTTGTACTCTACGTCGATAGAGACGCGGATCTCAAGAGGGCTGGAATCAACACGCCGGTAGTAGGAAGGGACAACGTACTACGTCTAGGTATACAGTACATATTGAGACATCCCGACGACTCGGACGCCAACGCGATATTCGCGGCGGTGAAAATATACGACAGCCTCGAGGAGAAATTAGGCAAGGGCAATGTGGAGGTTGCGGTCGTGTGCGGATCTCCCGACGAACATGTGGCGAACTTAGCGGTCTTGGATGAGCTAGGCCAAGTGTTATCCATATTTGATGCGGACGCTATCTATTTCGTATCGGACGGCCCCTCGGACGAGGCCGCCGTAATGGCCGTACAGACGCGTAGACCTGTTGTATCGGTCGAGAGGGTGGTGGTTAAACAATCTAGATCCGTCGAGGAGACGGTCTCCTTGATAAGGTATTATTTATCCAAGGCCGTGAAGGAGCCGGAATACAGAAGATACACAGTCGGCGTACCTTCCTTCCTCTTATTTTTATATGCTTTATCTATTTTTATAAATGTTCAAATAATTTCATATATTTTAGGACTTGGGGTTCTCTTTATATTATTTTTATTAATGATGTATGGATTTGGAGTATACGATTTCTTGAGGAGCATATTGAGGAAGTACGAAGTGACGTTCACAGTATCCGTCATATCCTTGTTCATAGCTGTGGTTTACTACGCGTTAAGCCTCTCTGCATATATAGGCTTGAGGATACCTCCTAGTTTGTTCGTGCCGTATAACCCCTTGGTGCCTGCCCTGGTCTTAGTCGTGCCGATAGTGAGCTACGCCGTGGAGAGCTTCTTAAGGAACCAACATATATCGAGGAGCGTCGTGGTGCTCGCAGTCTTGGTGTTCTCGTTCTTCTACTTCGTCATTCCGCCGATACTTAACGTGGTGGCGGGCTCCTTAGACGTCAGGTCGATATTTGAGGGAGCTCTTTCCTTCTCAGTGGCTGTCGTCGTGGGCATAGTTATCGCGATGATAGCCTCGCGTGTTCTGCCGTCTATTGTTAAATAAGAGGTATCCCTGTCTCTCGAGGGAGGAGGTCCTCGCCATAGCTAGAGCTCATAAATGCGACGTACGTGAAGACAGGGAGGTCTCACTTCTGGAATGCAACAACTGCGATGTGCTTAGAAGAGCCGCCTTCGCCAAGCCCGAGATGGGCAGAGATAAGCCGTCGAGGCTCCCAGAGAGGAGCACTGTGACCATGGACTGGCTGACGGCAAGGCTTCTAGCCAACTTGGCGTTGGCGAGACCGGGCGCTAGGTTGCTCGAGCCGTTCGTGGGGTCCGGCGCCATCGCGGCCGAGGCTGAGAGGTACGGCGCCTACGTAGTCGGCGTGGATATAGATCTGGCCATGCTTAAGAAAGCCGCTAGGAACACGTCGTCGGATCTCGTCCAAGCGGACTCGAGGATGCTCCCGTTCAGGAGGGCGTTCGACGCCGCCGTCGGCGATGCTCCATACGGCCGTATGTCTCTTGTTGAGGGCGACGTGGAGGAGCTCGTAAGGGAGGTCGTCGAGGAGCTATCCTCTGCGGCCAGCCACGTCGTGTTGGCTATACCGATATACTTCGATATCCCCTATCTATATAGCTGTATTATGTACGTCCACGGAGGACTTTACAGAGCGATCATAGTATTTCAATCCGGCGGCGGGCCCTCGTAGAAAACGCGGCCTTTATAGGTACGCGGAGCGATCCAATCGAGGAACCTCCTCACATCTGAAGTCTCCACGTTGAACACTATAGGGCCTAGGGGTGACTCGTTGGGCTCCGTGGCGAACGACACGACGCCTACATATGCCGCTTGTTTGTTCAAGTTGAAGACGAGCCGCCCCTCCCCGGCCACCGATCTGGATAGGACCGAGCGCGCCGCGTCTTGAATACCTTGACGCCATATAGCTTCCTTCAACTTAAGTAAAGATCTATAGCTCGTCGCCTTTGCGATCAAGAGGGTCGACTCGCCCTCGGTCCTCGTTTCGATCTCCTCAGGCTCGAAGACGTTAAGGAGGGCCTTCTTCACCTTTTCTGGATCCTCGGTTGGCCTCACCTCGACTATCACCTCGACCTTCATAGCCTTTTTATTATGGATTCCACCTCCGCCTCGAGTTCTTCTACGCTCTTATCCTCGTTCACTATCACGGCGTCTGCTCTCAGCAACAAGGCGGTAACGCCCAGCTTGGCCTCGCGGTAATCCCGCATGGCGAATTGCGCATATGAGGCCGGGTCGTCGAGCCGCCCTCTGGCGGCCAGCCGTCTGAGCCTAGTGCCTCTAGACGCAACGACGTAGATCAGGAAGAGGCCGCCCAAGATCTCCTCAAGGGCCTCGGCCTCCTCGGGGCTCCTCAAGCCGTCTATCACTATCTTATCGCAGGGCGACAAGCCGAGCCCGCGAACGACCGCCCTCATGCCTCTCTCGATCCGTATCATAACCGCCGCCTCGTCGGGCGTGACGCCTCTCTCTTCGGCGTATTTCCTTATCACATCGCCCATGGTGTATAGCTTGAAGCCGCGTTTGACGAAGAGCGTGGCTATTAACGTCTTGCCGCTGCCCGGGGGGCCGGCTATGCCGACGGCTTTCACCGGCTTAACCTCCGGGCGAGTATTAAAAGTTCTCCGTACTCTGCCTCGGCCTTAAGGCCTTGAGGCGACATATGCGTAGGCACGGCGTAGACCCCGTTTTCTCTCAACAGCTCGATCAGCTCGGTCACGCCGATCTTGAGATCGCCGAATTCATGAAGGAGGTAGTACCACGGCTTAGATACGGTGTACTCCAAGGCAAGCTTCTCGACGAGCCTTCTGGCGCCTTGTTCCTGTATCCTCTCGGCGAGCTCTAACGTGAACATGGGATCGCCTAGACGGCCTATCCAGAGGGGCCCTAGGGACGAAGGCCCCTCCCTCTTGGAGATCCTCCTGTACTTACCGCGTATCTCCACATAGGCGAGGTTCCGGAGGGAGTCCGAGGCCTCCTTGGCGCCTTTAATCACCTCGCAACACACCCTGAAGTAATGCCTCTCCCAATACGCTAGAAGCGGCTCCAACGCGAAATCGTTAGCGGCCGCCTCTCTGGCGAGGAAGCTCAACAAAGCCCTTAGGCCCACCTCCACGTAGAACGTCGTCTTGAAGAGCTTAACGCCGTATCTCCTGAGGGCCTTCTCCCTATAGTTGCCCACGAGCACGGCGGTGTCCGTCGCCGTGGCGCATAGAAGCCCGCCGTCTTTTATCGCTTGAAACGCCGACTCGACGAAAGGCGCGGGAGAGCCGAAGGGGTCTAGATCCACCACATCGCACTCGCCCCTAAGCCTTCTGAGCAATATGGAGGCGTCTTCGTTGTAGACCTCCGCCGTAACTCCATTTAGATCTAGGTTCTTCCTTATGAGCTCCACGGCGGATTTGGATATATCGTTAAGCACGAGCCGGCCGACCGCGTCGGTCTCCAAGGCGTATCTTATACCCCGCACGCCTGTAGCGCTTAAAGGCTCACAGACGTCGAGCCTCTTCCCCTTGATCTCCGAGAACAACTTAAGCACAGCGACGGAGATAGATCTGTTCCTAGCCATATATCTATTGTAAAATACGGGCGCATTGGCCGGATCGGGGTACTTAGCAGGATCGGGGGCCCAGAAGCGGGCCTTGCCCTCCTCCAGCAAGACGAAGCTCACTCTTTCACCACCTCGGCTCCGAATATATCGGCGAGGATCTCCGTCTTCTCCCGTTTCTCCTCGCTGGTCACTATAAATATAGGCCTTCTATCATAGGCTATCCCGTTGGGGTGGGATTGCTCGAGCTTATACGCGTTCTCGCCTATCGCTCTACTAGCCTTATCTATCTGATCCGCCTTTATCGAAGTGAATATATTTATCCTCTTAAATACGCTTAGATCGAAGTATCTGGCCAAGATGGCGGCGGTCTTCTCCGATATGCTGAGCTCTTCCCTCTCGTACCGATATACCGTCTCCCTCGATACCGAAAGTATCTCCGACAACGCGCTTAAGCTTAAACCAGCCCTCTCCCTTTGGTCTCTCAACGCTTTGCCGTTCACGAGCGCATACCGTTTACCTCTTATCTGTAGGAAGAGGGGCATCTCGCCTCTAAACGCCTTAGCTAAAGTCGCCAGGGAGACGAAGTTAACATTATCGCGTCTATAGACGACGCCCTCCCTTAGGACTTCGCCGCCGGCGGTCGAGACCACTCCTAGCGCCGGCACGTCGAGCATCTCAGAGAGTAATTTCACGTCGCGGAGAGCCCCAGGGGGGACATCGTCGGCGTCGAGAACCACCTTGAGGAGCATCTTCTTGTTTTCGTGCTCTATGACCATGGTGTAGGCGTAAGGCCTGGAGACGTCTATGAATAGATCGGTCCCGTGTTGGCGGACCACGTTAAGTGTGGCGTTAAGTAACTTCTCCTCCACCGGTAATGATTACACGACAAAAATATAAGGCTTAACGGCGTATTATCTAGGGTGCGGAGTACCCGGCAAGCCTGATCCTTGATGACCCATTCATGAGCTGAGAAAGCTATTTATCCTGGGCTTTTCGGCACTACGTGAGGCGCGTGAGGCTAAGCAACAAGGAGGTCAAGGAGCTCGCGAGGAGTCTAGGCAAAGCCGGCGAGCTTCTGAAGGATGCCGACGTCGTGGAGGTGGCGGAGATAGAGGGCGGCCGCGCCTTATACATAGTGGATTCTCAACCGGCGTTGCTTAAAGCCCAGATAGCCGGCCTGGGGGAGGCGATAATGCCGTCGCTTTATTTAATACACAAAACCCAGTTGGGGCAGAAGGCGATCTCCCTGTACCCGTCGGTGGTCGTAGACGCCGGGGCGGTCAAACATATACTAAACGGCGCGGATGTGATGAGGCCCGGCATAAAGGGCATAGAAGGCGATTTCAACAAGGGGGATCCCGTGCTCATCCTCGACGAGAAGAAGAGGGTAGTGGCCGTGGGGATCGCGCTTTACGATAAAAAGGAACTAGAATCTATGGAACGCGGCAAGGTGATATATAATGCTCATTATTTAGGCGATAAGATATGGAAACTATCTATTGAGCTCGTCAAGGAAAAAAGTTAACACCTCCTCGAAGGATCTATCGTCGAGCCTCTCGGCGTATCTCCTAAGCGCATCTACGGGCTGCGGAAGCCCCAACGCTCTGAGCATATTAGCTACTTGCGTGACGTTACGGGCCCTGCCTAAACTAGCAGACTCGAAGTCCAAGATGACGGCCTTGCCTTCGTCGGAAGCAAGTATATGATCGCCGGGCCTCGAGAGCTCGCCGTGAGAAAGACCTATAGCGTCGAGAGCTCTAGCTTGCCTCAAGAGATCCTCAATGAAGGCCCTCTTCATCATCGGATCCGCGCGGCTCCACCACTCGGCCACGGGGGTGCCCTTCATGTACTCCATGACTAGGACGTCCTTAGTATAGGCGTACAGCCTCGGGCCGACCCCCACGCCGTTGGCCATCTTTAGGTAACGCGCCTCTTCGAGTAGATGAGGCCTCTGGGCGTCGCCGCGTCTGATCTTACATGCATATATATCGCCGTGGGGGGATCTACAGAGGACAACAACGCCGTTAGTGCCCTTGCCTAGAATCCTGACGGGGCCCCATATCAGCCTCCCCCCAAGCTCGACCTCGAGACCTAGCCAAGCCAGCTGGCGCGCCACCTCGGAGAGATGCGCCAGATCTCCCCCCACCGAGAGAGCCAAGGCCGCCTTCAAGTTCATATATACGTGCTACATCCCCCTATATGAGCAAGAGGGATCTCGTGGTCAAGAGAATCGCCGAGCTCGTGAGGGCCGGCGCCACGTTGACCTCCTACACGTGCCCCGCCTGCGGCACCGTGTTGGTCAGGCTAAAGACAGGCGAATACTATTGCGCCAACTGCGAGAGGACCGTGGTGGTGGTCAAGTCCGAGGAGGAAGCCCAGAAGGTGGCCGAGGTGTACAGCTTGAAGGAAGTGAGACAAGCGGTGTTCAACAAGATATTGGCGCTCGGCAAGGAGATCGGAGGTTTAGACGGAGAGGAGCTATACGATAGACTGAGAGCCCTCTCGATGCTCCTCGATATATACGAGAAGTTGAGCAAGATAGAGACGAAATAGGCATCAGCGCTGCATACCCTCCTCACCTATAGGGAGCGGTGATCCTCATCACATAAATCACTAGAGCTTGACGTTAAATATGATGAGGTGGTCCTAAGGCGACCTCTGAGCGGACCCCTACCCAGCTGATC
>CAYFGI010000043.1:0-11522 GCA_964342785.1 uncultured Thermoproteaceae archaeon | reverse complement strand
GAGGATAATGGAAATGTACGCAAACACCACAAGATTCATACTACTAGCAAACTACGTCTCGCGGATAATCGATCCCATACTCTCAAGATGCGCGGTCTTCAGATTCCCTCCGATGCCTAAAGAACTCATGTCGGATAGGCTTATGTATATAGCCAAGAGGGAGGGCATAGAGCTCACGGAGGATGGGATAGACGCCATATACGAGATCTCGCAGGGCGATATGAGGAGGGCGATAAATCTACTTCAAATGGCGGCGGCTACTACGCGTAGAGTCGACAAGGAAAGCGTGGCCGCTGTCGCCTCGGCGGCACGGCCCAGCGAGATCCTAGACGTCTTCAACACCGCGCTTTCAGGCGATGTGGAGAAGGCCAGGGAGAAGTTGAGAGATCTTATGTTCATGAAAGGCATAGCCGGCGTGGACTTCTTGAAATCCCTCCAGAGGGAGCTACCGCGCCTTCAGCTAGACGAGGAGTCCAAGATAGCGGTGGCTGAATTGCTTGCAGACGTCGATTACAGATTGGCCGAAGGAGCCGATGAGGAGCTTCAACTAACCTATATGTTGGTCAAACTAGCCGCCATAGGGTCTAAGAGCAAGGCGGCTAAGAAAAGGTAATGCTGCCTTGGGTTGAGAAATACCGTCCACGTAGCTTTAAGGATGTAGTCGACCAGGAGGAGGCTAAATACGCCTTGGCCTCGTGGATCTGCGCTAAGTTCCGTGCGCCTGAACAGTTCTGTAGGGCTTGGGCTAAAAGCAAGGATAAACAAATCTCGGGAGCTAAAGCCGTCCTTCTGGCCGGACCGCCCGGCATCGGCAAGACCACGTTAGTCCACGCGTTAGCCAACGAGATAAACTACGAGCTCATCGAGCTAAACGCCAGCGACGTGCGGACGTCCGAAAGGATAAAAGAGGTCGTTGGGAAGGGGCTGAGGGAGGGGTCTCTGTTCGGCTACGCGGGCAGGTTGATCCTATTCGACGAGGTCGACGGTCTCAACCCCAAGGAGGACCTAGGGGGGCTTAACTCCATCGTGGATCTCATAGAGACGGCGAGGGTCCCCATAGTTATGACGGCCAACAACCCGTGGGATCAAAGGCTCCGACCATTGAGAGATATAAGCCTCGTTATCAACTTGAAGAGGTTAAGCGAGGAGGACGTGGTAGAGGTCCTTAGAAGGATATGTAGCGCCGAGAGGATCAAGTGCGAAGAAGACGCGCTTCGCGCCATCGCGCGCTCAGCCGAGGGGGATCTCAGAGCCGCTATAAACGATCTCCAACTCTTCGCGGGCGGTAAAAACGTTCTGACCGTGGACGACATAAAGAGAGTCGGCGAACGAAATCCTCAACTCTCCATGTTCGAGGTGCTAGATAGAGTGTTTAGAGCTGGCTGGTTCGACGAAGCCCGCTCGATATCATTCATGCCGTCTTTCGATTGGGAGCAGTTCTTCGCCTGGGCTTCCGAGAACGTCCCTCGCGTCTACAAGGATCCCTCGGTCGCCTCCATTGCTCTCGATAGGTTGAGTAAAGCCGATATAATACTATCCGAGATTAAGAGGACAGGCGAGTGGGAACTTATGCCGTATATGACGGAGATAATGTTGGCGGGCATCGCGTTGGTCCCCGGGAAGCCGCGCCTCCCTAGGTTCTTCAGATATCAGTTCCCTCAACGCATACTCCTATTGGCCCGCTCGCGTGAAGCTAGAAGGAGAAGGGAGTTGATAGTCCAATATCTATCCCAGGAGCTACATGTCTCCAAGAGCTACGTCTCCTCGGAGCTGTTGTACGTACTATCCTTTCTAGCAAAGAAGAACGAAAAGATCTTGGAGCATATAAGTAGACATCTCTCGATATCGCCGACAGATGTGAAAAACGTCATCTAGTCGCTAATTCCGATAGTATTCTCGCCAGCTCCAAGACCTTCGGCTCTTTCCGCAGTGAAACAAGCCGTATCCTGCCTATCCTGTGTTCTTCGACTATCCCCGCTTCCTTCAAGACCTTTAGATGTTCCTCCAATAAGCCGTAATTTATTCCTAGTCTACGTGCTAGATCTGTCGTGTTTATCTCAGATACTTTATATAGCTCTCTTATGATCCTTATTCTAGCTTTAGCTCCTAAGACGAAATCTATATCCATCACCGCAGCTCCTCGATCACCATGGTCGCTACTGCTTTCTCCAGAGCGTCGAGAGGCTCCGTGGCGATAGATATCAACGTAGTCCTTCCGCGGAGCCCCTCGCCTTTCTTGTTGGGTCTCGTCTCCACGATCCCTTTATTTCTTAACTCGCCTAGGTACGTCCAAAGCTGGCTGTGGGTCCTCGGCTTCTGTCCATACTCCTCGCAGATCATTTTATACATGTCCTCGACCTCTCCAAAGGTCACATAGGATCTGCCGGTTTTCAAGGATCTTATCACGGCTAGCAGCAAGAGCTTGGCGTGAAGCGGAAGACCTCTCAGTATATCGGAGGAGACCCCCACCAGCACCTCCTTGCTGGCTCTACGGACGTGTTCCGGCGTGATCCTGCCTGCTCCATCGTTTTCCGCAATATTGGAGGCTCTATAAAGTATGTCGATTGCAACGCGGGCATCGCCGCGATTCTCCATCTCGCCATCGGCTCCGGTTATATCTGCTATCATGGAGAGAATATCCTCGTCGTATGTGCCAGGCGCCAAGGCTATCTCAGCCCTTTGCCTCAATATATCGAATATCTGATCTCTGGTATACGGCGGGAAGCGGATTATCGGCTTGCCGAGAATACCCCGCGTGGAGGGATCTAAGGCGTCTATGAAATCAGCTGTATGGCTCACCAGAACTATACCGATGCGATGAGCTCCTAATTTATCCGTCTCAAGCCCCATCCTGATGAATACAGATATGGCGTCTGGCGTGAGGTTAAATACGTCGTCTAATGCTATGATAGAGTATAGATCTTTCTCGCGCATCTGCTCTAGGAACACGTTTACGAGCTCGTCTCTAGACAAGCCGCGTTTAGGAACCACTACGCCTAGTTGTTGGGCGAGGCTGGAGACTATAGCGGTAAATGTTCTATTTATGAAACAACTGACGTAGGCGAACTTCACCGGCGGCTTTACTATGTTCCCGAAGGTCCTCAACGTGACCGTCTTGCCCGACCCTTGTCTACCCACGAGGACTGCACGTGGGTAAAAACTACCCGGCGCGTCGAGGAAACCGCGCATATAGGCTACCAGTTGCTTAAGTTGTTCATCGCGATGAGGCAATGAAGGCGGTATGAAGTCGGGGCTGAACGCCTCGCCTCTAACTATAATCCTCATCGTGATACACAACCGCCGGGGTTAATAAAAATTTCAGATAACTACTATCTTGTTGAAACTACCAAACCAAAAGTTTTTATCCACTCTACTTCTTATTAAGTGGAGGCGAGATCCGCCATATGAAGTGCAGCGAGGATCTTTGTTTCGCCATGTTTCTCGTCAAGCTGGAGAAGCCTCTAGGGAAGGATTCACTGGCCTCCTTGGGGCGCCGCGCCTTAACGATCGCGGTAAGGCCTGATGCCGTTAAGGACTGGCGGTATCTACTCCAAGCGATGGCCTACGCATACGCCTACAGGGGGCCGGCGCGGGATTGGCGAATCTCGGCCCTCATGTATCTAACGAGGAGCGATAATATAGGCGACGCGATGGCGGCGACCTCGCCGGTAGGGCTGAGCGAAGTAGTTGTGGCCGTCTACGGAAACAGAAATGAGGTGCTGGAAGCTCTGGGCGAGTTGCCAAACGGCGACCCCTTCTACCCCGAGGGCGACTACGATCCTTGGCTTATAACCAGCTATGCATTAAACAGATTAACATGATACATGTATCTTCTATCTTGTTGTTGATCCTAGCCGCCTTACTGCTAGGGCTTGCCCTCATGGGCTTGATACCGCTGGCTTTAGGCATCCCATCGGCCGCTTTATTTATAGCCGTATATGCCTACGCCCTATATTCGAGGATGAGGTTCAAGCCCCCCGAGCCTAAACCGCCTGTACCGATCGGCGAGAGAGCTACGGTCGTCGAGAGGCTGGCCCCCGCTGGGCTCGTCAAGATAGGAGGCGTATACTGGAGGGCTATCTGCGAGGATTGCAAGGCTGAGGTCGGCGAGGAGGTCTTAGTGGTTGATTATAAAAACGGCGCGCTGATAGTGAGGAAATGATCGAGGAAATGATATATTCCATAGTCCTCTTGATCGCTCTCGCGGTATCTCTTCACATGTTGTGGCCGCACATCACGGGCAGAGGCGCCGGCTACGGCACCTCTAGCCTGAAGGCTGCTAGAAGGGCTTTCGAGCTGGTGGATATCAAGGGCAAGACCTTCTACGAGCTCGGCTGCGGATATGGGGTCGTGATGGCCCTCGCGTCCAAGGCGGGAGCTCGCGTCGTCGGCGTCGAGATAGATCCCATAAGGGCCTTGGTATGTAAACTACGATGTCCTAGATGCCGCGTGGTGCTCGGCGATATGTTCAAGATACCGCTTAACGACGCCGACGTGGTATATATCTTCCAATGGCCTTCGGTAAACGAAAGACTTTCGAAGAAGTTTAACAAGGAGCTCAAGAGGGATGCCATCGTCATCTCGTACTACTGGGAGGTGCCCAACATGGAGCTCTTGGCTAAAGACGATGAACTAAAGATATATATCTATAGACCTATATCTTTATAAATATATATTCTCCTATTCTCTTAACTTTAGAGTACTGTCCTTGAGGCAACGCTCCCATGACCACGTAGTCGTAGAGCTCTACCCTTTTGATCAAAGACTTGAAGTACTTCATCGAGAGACATTTATCGAGAGCCGTGCTGTCGGCGAACTTAGCTAAGAAGGCCCCCGGGGTTAACGGCTTGCATTCAACCGACGTATCGCCTTGGCCATATAGACAATCGCATAGATCCCTGGCCGCCGTAGCCTCCCTCCCTCCTAGAGTAGTCGCGTAGATAACGGGCATAAAGTAATTTAACCCAGTGTTTTTAGGCGATAATGGCATCGGGGTGGTAAAAATCCCGATCTCGGAGCTGCCGAGCCCAAGGCGCTTGGCAGGTGGTTTATATAGATCCGGCGAGAACTTCGTCGCGCTGCTGGAATCCGGCCCCGGCTTCCCGGATAGAGCTAGATACACAGTGGTCGCGTGGGGCGTTAAGAGATATATAAAGGCCCACGTCGATATCTACGACGAGCTATTGAGGTTACATAAAAACCTCGAGCCTTCGGGGAATCCATTAGGCGGGGAGATAGCGATAGGCCTTCTGAGCTACGACGTGGTGTTGGAGATAGAGCCCTCGCTCTCTAAATACGTCAAAAGCGAGGATTTCCCCAAGGCGCTCTTCGTGGTGCCTGAAGGCATGGTTGTCTACGACAACCTGCTCAAAAGAGCTTACGTATTAGGGGAAATACCAAATATCGGCGATAAAAGCCCGGCGAGGCGGCCGGAGGCGGGCAAGATGTTGTATAGAACCGACGCCGAGTTCTACAAGTCGATAGTCTCGGAGGCCTTGAAGCGGATAAGAGACGGAGAGATATTCCAAGTGGTTCTATCTAGGCGCGAGGTCTTCGAGCTACGCGGCGATTTATTCGAGCTATACGAGAAGCTGGCCTCCATAAACCCATCGCCGTATATGTTCTTCTTCAAATACGACGACGTGGCGTTGATCGGAACGTCGCCGGAGCTCCTCGTGAAGATAGACGGAGACGTCGTGGAGACGCATCCAATCGCCGGCACCCGGCCGAGGGGATCCAACGACAGAGACGACTTGAGGCTGGAGGACGACATGCTTTCGGACGAGAAGGAGCTTGCCGAGCATATGATGTTAGTCGATCTAGCGCGCAACGATGTAGGCAAAGTGAGCAAGTTCGGGACGGTCAAAGTACAGGACTTCATGGCGGTCGAGAAATACAGCCACGTACAACATATAGTATCTAGAGTAGTGGGCCTGTTGGACCCCAGGTATAACGCTATCGACGCCATATGGGCCCTCCATCCTGCCGGCACGGTGTCGGGAGCCCCTAAGGTCAGAGCCATGGAGATCATCGGCGAGCTGGAGGATCTGCCGAGAGGGCCTTACGCCGGCGGTTTCGGCTTCTTGAGCCCCAAGGGCGGCGAGCTGGCGATAATCATAAGGACCCTGATAGTGAGAGGCGACGAGGCGAGGATACAAGCCGGAGCTGGCGTCGTGTACGACTCGACGCCGGAAAGAGAATATAGGGAAACCGAATACAAGCTGGCCCACCTCAGGGCGCTATGGACTTAACGCTCATAATAGATAACTACGATTCGTTTACGTATAACATAGCCCAATACGTCGGCGAGCTCGGCTCGAGGCCTCTGGTCCTCAGAAACGACGAGATAACGCCTCTAGCTATAGAACGCATAAGGCCCGATAGGATAATTATATCGCCCGGGCCGGGGCATCCGGAGAACCCCCGCGACGTCGGTATATCTAGGGAGGTGGTCAAACGCTTTGCGCCGAAGATCCCGATCTTGGGGATCTGCCTCGGCCATCAGATCATCGGATCTGTCTTCGGCGCTAAGATAAGGCACGCCAGAACTATAAAACACGGGAAGACCAGCTACATAAAGCATATGGGAGGCCCCCTATATTCAGGTATACCTGAGGTGTTCCGAGGCATGAGGTACCACAGCCTGGTCGTCGACGAGGTGCCCTCCTCGCTGATCGTCGAGGCGATCGCCCTAGACGATGGAGAGATCATGGGCATCCGCCACGTGGAGTACAACACATTCGGCGTACAATTCCACCCGGAGTCCATCGGGACAGAGCTCGGCAAGAGGATATTGAGGAACTTCCTGGATAAGATATGAGCTTCTTAAAGGAGGTCGAGAAAAGCCTACAATATAGAGCCGAGAAGGCGCCTCCTAGAGATGCGCCTTTAATCGACTTCCGGAAGGCTTTAGGCGATTTCGGCATAATAGCCGAATATAAACGTAGCTCGCCTAGCGGTTTGATCAGGGTGGATATACCGCCGTGGAGATACTTCGAGGAGCTCTCGCAATACGTAGAGGCGTTTTCGGTATTGACGGAGCCCTTCTGGTTCCTCGGGGATCTACGCTTCATTCCTCTAGCTAAGAGATACAAACCGGTATTGGCCAAGGACTTCGTGTTGCGTAGAGAACAGATAGACGTGTTCTTCGGATACGGCGCAGACGCCGTGCTTATAATCTCGGAATTCGCCGGCGAGAAGACGTTGGAGCTGGCGGACTACGCCTCGAGGTTAGGCATGACCCCTCTGGTGGAGGTCGGCGACGTTAAAAACGCGGTGAGGATAGCCGAATCCGGCGACTATCTGCTCGGCATAAACTCGCGGGATCTCAACACGTTGGAGATCTCCTTCGATAAGGCGCTGGAGATCGCCGAGGCGATCGCAGGCAGAGCCGAGTTCATAATAGAAAGCGGCATCAACAAGCCGGAGCAAGTAGTCGCCGCATGTAAAAGAGGGGCTAGAGGCGTCTTGATAGGTACAGCGCTGATGAGGAACCCGAGCTTAGCGAGGGAGCTTAGGGATGCCGCCAAAAAATGTCATTGAATTGCCCTTAAGAGATCCTCTATCTTCTGCCTAAGCTCTTGCAACGTATTCCTACATTCTTTAAGCTGGGCCTCCAACTCCGCAGTCCTCTCGGCCGGCACGAACCACTCGATGGACGGCTCGCCGAATATCAGCTTGCCGTCCTGCACCCTGGCCTCTACCGATATCCTTATGATGTCCAACTTCCCCACACCCATCTTGATCAACTTCTCGTAGAGAGATCTGTTGAGGTCCGCCACAGCTCTCAATATCTCCTCTTGCTTCACCATGTTCTTAAACGCTGCGAACGCCGCACGGCGAAGCTTATCGGCGTATCTAGCCGCTATGATGACACCGGTCCTTATCTCCACGATGTTACCTCCCTTGACTAAAATTCCTCCGTAAAGCGCCGACTGTTCCTCGGCCTTCTCTATATCCCTCTCTACGTTTTCAACAGGTTTCCAGCTCATGTAGATATCTACTGGTTAATATATCTTGCTTGAAGATTAAAATAGATGCTGTATTCAATACATGGCCAAGATGGTGGTCAGCTTCTCGGTGACGCCTCTAGGCACCGGCTCCACGCATCTCTCATCGTATGTCAAAGCGGCTACCGAGGTCTTGAAGGAACTCGGCGTTAAGTACAGAACGGGCGCTGGCTTCACAGATATAGAGCTCGACGACTACGCGACCCTCGCCGAGATCCTCAAGAGGATAGAAGATAAGTTAACCGCTATGGGCGTTAAGCGCGTTGACTTCATAATAAAAATTGATAGGCGTATGGACGAAGAGTTGACGATAGAAGGCAAGATCTCAAAGGTAGAGAGGAGATAAGCCTAAAATATTTTTATTTATAGCCAAATAAATTAGCTAAATAGCTTTGCTCCCAGTTATCTTTCGTCAAAGTGTATTCCCTCTTGGGCTCCGGGTCTTTCGTCGGCTTAGGCGGCTGGCTTGTGAAATCAAGGCCGAACCTCACCGATAGGCTCTCGAGCCTCCCCTCGGGGTTGCCTACATACGCCCAGCCGACGAAGGCGTATTGAACCGAGGCTCTATACGACGAGCCCTCCATCTCTAATATTTTATTAGCTGCGAACAAAGCGCTTTCGAACGCTATCTCTTGGTTCTTGGGGAACGGAAGGCCGGCCGCATCGCCTGCGGCTAGGACGTCGTCGTACTTAGGATGCCTGAGGTCCTGCGGGCTCCTTACATCGACCCAAGTCTTGCCCAGCCCGGCCTCCTCGACGAATTTAGGCGCTCTGTTGGGCTCCAACATGGCCAATACATCGTACTTGTACCTCTCGCCTGACTTGGTGACCACCTCGTTCTCGCCGATCTCGACGATCTCTTGATTGGTCACCAGCTCCACGCCTTGCCTCGCGTATATCTGGGCCACCACGTCCGCTATCACAGGCGGCTGCGTCTTGTCGTTAGCGTCTATATGTACTATCTTGAACTTATCGCGAACCCCCCTGTGGCGCAACACGGCGTCTATCAACAAGGTCGTCTCGGTCGGCGCCGGGGCACATCTATAGGGCGCTTTAGGCGCGTAGACCACGACCGCCCCCCTCTCGGCGTTCCACACCTTGTTCTTCAGCAGATGGACCCTGCCTGGATCGTATACGTTCAACACGTTACGCCTGTATTTGTCGTAGCCCGTTATGTTGGAGCCGTCGAGCACCACGCCGGGCGCCAACAGCAAATAGTCGTAGGTCAATTCGCCCACGCCGCCGCTAGAGGTGTAGCCGCCTACGTACTTGACCTTCCTATTGCTCGGATCTATCGAATAAACGGTGCCGACGACCACCTTCAAACCTCTCCCCATGGCCTCCTCGTAGCCTCTCACTATCCTGTCTAGAGACTGCTCGTTTGTCAACATCAAAGGTCTGCTGGGCCCCGAGATGTAGAAGGGGTTCTGCGTCACTATGGTTATCTCAGCGTCTATCTTGCCGTCTATCAACGTCTTGGCTGCGGCCATCCCGGCGATACCTCCGCCGATTATTACTACCTTCTTCATGGCATCCGTTTCGACTTCTATTTTTAAAAATTATTCCATAATTACTTTTGCTTTAATTAATTTTTTATATTATTGATTAATTAAAATATTTTTATATTATTAATTTTTATTAAATAAATTATAAATTAAAAATGAAACTTCTAAACCTAACTCAGTCGCGAAGCCGGCGTAGTTATCGTCGCCGGGACGCGCCGCGACGAGTATGGCGTCGGACGTGGTGCCTAGAGCTGGCCTACCGCCGCAAAGTCCTCTCGCAGTCAGAACAGCCGCCTTAGCTTCCGCCGCAGTCCGGTAGAGGTCTATAAGTCCTCTTCTCGACAACGGCTTCTTAGATATTACTAGTATATTCACTGTGTGGCTAACCCCATTGTTTCCACCTCCAATACAGGCAGGATTCGAAAGCCCTATGGTGGCGTAGATATCGGCGAGCTTGCCCGCGACGTATCTAACTGTGAAGACGTCGACCGCCGTGAAGAAGAAGGCGGCTCTCCCAAGAAGCCCCAGCCCGTCGGCTAGGGCTTGGGCGTACGACTCGAAATCATCTATATATCTATCCACTTGCTTGAAGACGACGTACCTTATGGTCGCGAAATCGCCGCCGAGGACCACGTTGCCGAGTGCAGACATCTCCGACTTGAGGTCTATTACTAGAAGCGACATGCCGCCTTCGTCAAACGCGTCGACCGGCCGGCATCACCAATCGAGGCCCTTAACGCCTACAAGCCCCTTCGAGTAGTAATGCTTCACCGACCTCACCTCAGAGATCAGATCGGCTAGAGCCATCTCCTCGAAGTAATAATTGCCGGTGATAACCACGTGGGCTTTAAGCCCGGCGACGCGTCTGAGGTCGCTCGGCTTTAAGAACCCTTGCCTCACGGCGTAGTTAAACTCGTCGAGCACTATCAAGTCGTAATCCGAGGCCCGGGCGAGGGCCTCCTCCAGGAGCTCCCTCGGGGTTCGGTGATCCTCTAGATACAAGGAGTCGACGCCTAGTTTTTTCAACGCCTTGTACTCGCCGGTTAGATCGCCCATATATCTAGGCGTCTTCATAAGAAACGCCGCGAGGACTTTCATGTCGTGGCCCCATGCTCGAAGCAACAAGCCGAGCGCCGCGGTGGTCTTCCCCTTGCCGTCGCCCGTATAAACTAGCAACATAAAACGCGTCTTGAATCCTATATATAAGCTATAGCGGGTCGCACCTCAACGGTTTGATGCGGCTAAGGAGATCTATATCTACATCGACATGTTTAAGCTTAGACACATGGACTCCGTTGTAATGATGTCGCGTGGCTCTTACGCCGAGCTTAACGCCGCGCGAAGCCGCCGAAAGCACCTCGAGCTTAGAGAGCTCTCTGCCCGCTCCGTCGGTGACATCTACGCGCGAATAGTCCATGGGCACCACGGGCGCAGGCATGCCGCGCTCCAACAGCGCCTTAAGTCGGTGGTGGCCATCCAACACGGAGCAAGTCCAAGCGTCGACAACTATAGGCCTGACTTTGCGGCCTAGGTCGAGCGCCGCCTCGGTGTCCTCGTGGGGGAGAAGCGTCTTGGCCTCCACCACTAGAGGGTACGTCGGCTCGTCGCACTCGGCGAACGACAACCAGTCCTCCTTAGTGTCGACATCGCGTAGATAGGACGCCGTGAGGTCGGACCAAGACGAGGTGTCGGAGCTGGGCAGCCAGGTCAAGCCGACGTAGCCGTCCGCGCCGATCACGCTGGTCATCAAAGGCCTCGATATGAGCTCGGCTATATGATTAGGCGCAAGGAACGGCAGATCGCATGCGGCTACTACAGCCGGCGCATACCCTAGAAGCCGCGCGAAGTCGCGTTCGTAGCCTAACCCCTCCGTGTACAACACCTCGAGCCCCCATAGCTCGGCCAACCACGCCGTAGGACCGTGCGCCTTGGTCGTCGCCACGATGATGCGGGACGCATATGGTTGCAACGCGGCGGCTACCCTTAAGATCATCGGGACGCCGCAGAC
>CAYFGI010000042.1:0-11765 GCA_964342785.1 uncultured Thermoproteaceae archaeon | reverse complement strand
CTAAGAGGCGCCTATTGCGCCGTAGTGTTTTTAAGCCGGGTCGTACGGACCTCAATGCAGTTGATCAGAGCCGCGAGGCCTCACCCCAGGGATAAGCTCAGCGGCAATTTGATGGAGTGGTTTCACTGGCTTCTACGGGAGGCCGAGATCTACGACATAAGGTACCCCGTAAAGGGCGCCTTCGTCTGGAGGCCTTACGGCATGAAGATTAGGAGAAACGTCGAGGCTATAATCAGAGAGCTCCACGACTCGACGGGCCACCAGGAGGTCCTCTTCCCCGTATTCATACCCTACGAGTTCTTCAGCAAGGAGTCCCAGCACATAAGGGGCTTCGAGTCAGAGGTCTTCTGGGTCTCTAAGGGCGGCGAGGCGGGGGAGAGGCTGATACTGAGGCCCACGTCGGAGACCGCCATGATGCCTATGTTCAAGCTGTGGATACAAGACTACAAGGACCTCCCGCTGGCCGTGTACCAGATAGTCAGCGTCTTCAGGGCCGAGACCAAGATGACTAACCCAATGATAAGAGTTAGGGAGATAAGCATGTTCAAGGAGGCCCACACGGCCCACGCGGATAGGGAGGATGCCGAGAGGCAAGTGAGGCTGGCGGTCGATATCTACAAGAAGATCTTCGATAGGCTCTGCATCCCCTACCTCATATCGCAGAGGCCGGAGTGGGATAAGTTCGCTGGGGCGGTCTACACCATAGCGTTCGACACGATACTGCCCGACGGCAGGACGCTACAGATAGGCACAGTCCACTACCTCGGCACCAACTTCTCGAAGGTCTTCGAGGTGACCTACCTCAAGCCCGACGGCAGCCACGACTACGTCCACACCACGTCGTACGGCATAAGCGAGAGGAGCATAGCGGCTATGCTCATAATACACGGCGATAACGCCGGGACGACGCTCCCGCCCGCGGTGGCGCCCATCCAAGTCGTGATAGTGCCCATAATATACGGCGAGGAGAGGAAAGCCGTCATGGAGGCCGCCGCGAGCGTCCTGGAGAGGCTCAAGGCCGCCGGGGTGAGGGCCCACCTCGACGATAGGGAGGACAAGACGCCGGGCTGGAAGTTCTACTACTGGGAGCTCAAGGGCGTGCCGCTGAGGATCGAGATAGGGAAGAAAGACGTCGAGAATAAATCCGTCGTCATAGCCAGGAGGGATACCCTCGAGAAGTACTCCGTCCCCCTCGACGAGCTGGAGGACTCCGTTAGGAGACTTCTGACAGACGTCGAGGAGAACTTGAGGCGCTCCGCCTGGGAGAGGCTTAGGGCCTCGGTCGTGAAGGCCGAGAAGCTAGACGACGCGAAGAAGGCGCTCGAGGGGGGCAAGATCGTGGAGGTGCCTTGGAGCGGCGACAACGACTGCGGCTTGAAGATATCCCAGATGGTGGGAGCCGACGCCTTGGGCACCCCGCTGGACGCGCCGGCCGAGATCGGCGGCAGCGATCTGCGCGATCTGGCGTGCCCCGACAAGAAGGCGAGCTTCTGGCTCAGGCTCTCGGAGCGCTACTAGCCTTTATCCTCCTCGCGACGTATACGGCGCAGGTCCAGCTAAGGTAAGGCAAGGGTCCTATGGAGACCCATATGGATCTCCCCCTCAGGAACTCTTCGTCGTCTTTAGACAAACCGTCTTGGTCGCCTACCACCACCAGGGAGTCGCGCGTAATCTCCACCTCGTCTATATCCACGCCGGATTCGTGGAGGTAATAGACGGGGCCCCTCCATCCCCCCACGATCTCCCTAAGCGAAGATCTGTACCGCCTCATGCCGGCGAGCTCCCTCGCCAGCTCTCTGGCGCTCCTAGCCCGGGTCCTCTCAACCTCCACGACGACATCGTCGCAGAAGACCAAGTAGACCCTCGCGGCGCCGGCCCTCAAGGCCTCTAGGGCGAAGTCTAGAAGCACGTCTGCCCTCCCCTTGACCAACGGCTCAGGCGGAAAATCGCGCCAACAAGCCGTGTCGGATTTTATCAGGAAGCTCAAACGGCAAGCGGCGCCTTCTTCTTCCTCTCCTCCCTAGGCCTCACCTTGATCAAGCCGAAGAATATGGCGCAGTTTATGCAGTAGGTCCTCGTGATGTAGTACTTGGGGATTATCGCGCCTTGTTTCTCCAGCTCCCTGGCGAGGTCGGGGGGCACTGGACTGTAAGGTATAGTGACTCTGACGGCCTTGGACCTCGGTATCAGCTTCCCGCAGTTATCGCAGTGTAGCGTCGGCTCGTGCCCCTTATCGCCTTTATGACGACCTCGATTCTTCCTCTTCTTAGGCATCGCCTCCACAACTCGACCTCCTTATAAAGCTTTACGTCGGCGTGTAGTATTAATAGCCGTGTCTACGGCCACGCCGTGATAGAAAAGTTGAGGAAATATATCAATCTAGACGGCTTGGGCTCCCGCATACCGTTGTCGGCCAACGCCATAACGGCTCTGTCGCTTATCTTAGCTCTCGCGGGCGTGCCCCTGGTCTGGATATACGGCGTGCCTGCGTGGATACTCATAGGCGTGGTCGGCGTTTTGGACGTGCTCGACGGCGCCGTGGCGAGGGCTAGAGGGACCGCGGGGAAGCCGGGCGCCCTCCTCGACTCGACGCTGGATAGATATACAGATGCATTGATTTTGCTTTACTTCTATCGATTTGCTCCGCCCCTCTTGATATACATATCGTTGATAGGCACCTTCTTGATAAGCTACGTGAGGGCCAGGGCCGAGTCCCTGGGCCTCTCCATGCGCGGCGTGGGCTTCATGGAGAGGGCTGAGCGGTTGATATATCTACTGGCCGCATCTATCCTCGGACTCTTCTATAGGGACCTGCTGGCATGGGCCCTCTATCTATACGCCGCGTTGGTCAACGCGGCCGCCGCCTATAGGTTCCTCGCGGCCTACAGGGCGCTCAAGCGATGAGCTTATTTACCAAGCCTATTCGTGTCATATGAGCTTAGTGGTGAGGGTATCCAACGGCAAGGTCGTCGAGAGGAAGGTGGTGGAGGAGAAGGTCGCCGACGCCGTCAAGAAGGAGGGGGCCCAGTGGCTTAACAGATGGAACCCCGCCCTCTCGGACTTCATAATATTGAGGGACTTCGTCACTCTGAGCTTCCAGGCGCCTATAACTAGGGAGTTGCTGGACAAGATAAGGGAGTTCTCGCCGAAGAGAGTCGGCGATAAGATAGAGGTGACCGTGCCCGTGTTCGAGGTGGTCTACAACAGCACTTGGACCGGCGACAACATGAAGATAGACGACGCGGTGATTATAGCGCCGCATATAGACGACTCCTCCGACGAGCAGATAATAAATTCCGTGCTCGCGGAGTTCCAACCAACCGAGGAGTAGTCTTGTTTTGCTACTCCACTAGCTTCGTGACGCCTCTGAGCTCCTCCATGGTGAAGCCTAGCGCCTCCAGCACTTGCTCCACGGTCGTCGCCATGAAGTCCACGTATTTCCTATCGTCTATCTCGTCTATTCTGGCCAGCTGGACGGGCTTCACGCCGAGGGCGTCCCTAGTCTTAACGTAGGTGATAACATCGCCTCTGCCTAGCTTCATGCCTGTTATCTTGCTTAAGATCTCCGCGGCCTTCACATGTTGAGGCTTGTTCTTGGTGTATTCATCCAGGTCTTTGTTCAAGGAGGTCTTTATGGCCAGCTTATCGAGGGTTATCCTCCTCTCCCTCAGCCTAGCCTCGTAGTCCTTAACCAACGCCGAGATCTCCTCCCTGACTTTAAACATATCGTCTAAGGTATTGACGGCCCGCAACCTATCTACTATCTCGTCCATAAGCTCCTTGACGAAGATAGGGGCGTTGCGCTTCTTCCCGACCAGCCCCTTTATGACGACCCCGCCGTCCGCCGTGACGCCCAGGTAGTTCTTCTTCCTCCCGCTGAACAGCACGAATTTGTATACCTTATCCAGATCGATGTCTATACCCAGCTGGGCCGTGTAGTCCATAAGCTTCTTGATCTTTTCGTCGGAGGCGCCGAGGAGGAACAAGCTATCGGTATCGCCGTATATAGGCTCCATGCCCAGCTCTATGGCTCTCAACACGGTGCTGGTCATGACGTATCTCGCAAGCGCCGTGGTTAGCTCGGCCACGGGCGGGCAGTAGAGCGGGAAGGTCTCGGCGCCGAAGACTCCATACGAGGCGTTTATGAACACCTTCATTGCGCTTTGGACCACGTCGTAAAGCGCCTTCTCTTGAGGCGACGGGGCGCTCTTGGCCAGCCGCTTGTAGACATGTACCCTCAAGTCGCGCAAGATGCCGACCAGGAGGCTGGTTATCCCCCTCCGCTTCTTGCATATCCAGTGGGGCAGCTCGGCTATTGGCCTTTCGGCGTTTTCGTCGTTTTGGCAGTTCACGGTCTCGTAGGATAGGTTCCACTTGCTGATGACCGAGGGGTACAGAGAGGCGAAGTCCAGCACATATATGTTGAAGAAGACGCCTGCGGGCGGGTCGAGCACCACGGCGCCTGCGTACTTCTTGCCCTTGATGACGGCCTTGGTGTACGTCTTGCCCCTCGACGCCAAGATGTCCTCTTGGTTCGGTATCAGCCAGCCCCTCCTCCTATGTTCGTAGTAGAGCATATTCCTAATCCACGCCGATACTTGGGATCTGGTCAAGTCCTCGGGCGGGAGCTTGGCTATTCTCGACAGCAATATTATCAACTTCATGACGAGCTCGTCGTTATATAGGGTGAAGTACAGCGTTATGAAGGCGTCGCGGAAGTTGTACTCGGCCAGCTCGTCTAACGGCATGGAGGATATGACGCCTTGCCTCTCGACCTTGCCCACGCCCAATATGGCCGAGGCTATCGCGTCCAGCCCCCTCTCCCCTCTGTAGACGCCGCCGAAGGCGTAGACCTCGACGGCCTTTATGGCGAAGAACTTATAGAGGTCGATGTGGATGCCGGGGGCGACCGTCACGTAGTCCCTCCTAGCCACTATGGGTATCTCCTCCTTCTTGAAGCCGAGCGCGAGGGCGCGGTTGTAGAGATACGGCAGGTCGAAATTATCGCCGTTGAAAGATATCACGAGTGGGTATTGGGTTATCGTCTTGAAGACCTCGGCGATTAAGTCGTATTCGTTGTCGAAGAACATGACGTCGAAATCGGCGTCTGAAAACGCGTCTAGATCTGCCTCAACCCCGGGCCGTTTCAAGAGGAGGACCCTCCGCAAGCCGTCGCTGCCGACAAGAGCCACCGAGACGACCTCGTATTGAGCGTCCTTGGGGTTAGGCACCTTGTTCTCCTGCGGCGTGAAGACCTCTATATCTATCGCGACCCGTTTGATGTGAGGCACGGGGGCTTGGAAGAGAGGTATCCAGTTGGAGGCCTCGGCTCTCTCGTCGTCAGAGGAGAAGATACTGGATAAGCTCTTGGCGATCTCCTGCGGTATATCGACCTCCACCGGGACCAAGCCGTTCCCCTCGCTTCTATACCACATGCCCGGTATGATCCCTTTATCGAAGAGATAGCTATGATGGTACTTTATTCTGGACTCCCACGTCTTAGGCAATAGATCTCTTATTGACCTCCTCCCGCCTCCTATCGATAGCGGATCCTTCGCGTATACCTTGGTCACGACCACATTCCTATCTGCAAGCGCATCGTATTTCTCGACGGCCTCCATATGGCTGAAGCCGGGGTGTTTCAACACCTCGGGGAACTTATCGGCTATCACCTCGGGCGGGAGATCGGTTATGAGGTAGGGCCTATGCCCCGTGTTGTCGTACCAGTAGTAGACGACGTCGTTATGGGGATCGTATAGCTTCACCAACGCCTTGCCCTCAGCTCCGTCGTAGGTCACGGACAACACCAGAGAGGGAGGTATCGACGACGAGACGACCCCCTTTATCTTGAACTCAGCTACCTCCTCGCCTTCGAACTCACGTACTTCTTCCTCCTCCTCGAGGAAAACCTCCTCCTCTTCGCGGGCCACCTCCTTTATTGGCGCAACGGGTTAAAAACCAACCGGGTATTATCGGTTAGACCGGAGCTAGGCGCGAGGGAAAGATTAATAAAGAGCCTCGTAGAGTTCTTCATATGGTCATTTACGTTTCGCCACATAAAAACGACGCGAAGACCACGATGTCGACAGACCTCAAGAAAATCCTCCTTACAGAAGTTATAGGCGAAGTTATACAAGGGGTTACGATATTGGACTCGCGAGGCGTCCCGGTGATACATCATCTACCTAATACGTTGACCGCAAAGACCTTGCGGCAGGTCTCCAACTTGATCGAGCTTGTCAACATAATAAAACAGAACCAGGACGAGAGCCTCGGCGATTTTCAATACGTCATGGTGAAATATATGAACTATAAAGTCGGTATATTTGAGTTGCCCAACAAAAAAGGCTGGCTTATAGTTTTCATAAATCCGCTTTGGCATATAGAGAATGTAATTCCGAAAATAAGACAGTTTTCCCACAAAATAGCTCAAGTTATTACTTAGAACGGCCCAGGGCTTGGTGGGCTCTCGCCAGCTCGTTACGAGCCAAGGCTAGTATCAAGTTCAGCTCGCCAGCCAGAACCGCCGACGCCACTATCTCGGCGAACTTCAAGGCGTTCACGCCGGGCGGATCGCCGGAGCCCGCCACGCCCAGCATCGACAACGCCTCTCGTTGAGTCGGCAGCCAAGTGCCTCCGCCGACGGTGCCGACCTCTAGGCTGGGCAACGTCACGGATATGTAGAGGCCTTCGTCCCTCGGCTCGGTCCACGTTATGCCCATGCTGGACTCCACCACCTGCGCCACGTCTTGGCCGGTCGCTATGAATATCGCCGTTATTATGTTGGCGAAATGGGCGTTGAAGCCGTAGGAATGGGCCAGCGCCGAGCCCAGCAGGTTCTTCCTCACGTTCACCTCGTGGACCGCCTCGGGGGTGACGCCTAGCTTGGATAAGACCTCGCGTTTTATAAGGGCCTCGGCGACGACGGTCTTCCCCCTCCCCATGAGGAAGTTGACGGCGTTAGGCTTCTTGTCGACGCACATATTGCCGCTGAGGGCCACGAGCTCCGCCTTGGGGAAGTTCTCCTGTATGTACTTGGCGGCGGCCTCGGAGGCTATGGTGGCCATGTTCATGCCCATGGCGTCGCCCGTCTCGAACACGAACCTAAGCCACACGTTGTTCCCGACGACGAACGGCTGGACGTCCTTCAGCTTGCCGTGACGCGTCGTGGACTCCGCGGCCTTCTTTATCTCCTCCCGATGGGCCTCCACCCACTCCAGGAACTCCAAGGCGTCTACAAGCGACGGGAGCTTAAAGAGGGGGGCCCTCGCCATCCCGTCTTTCAACACCCTGGCGCGGGCTCCGCCAGACTCCGTGACTATCTTGGCGCCTCTGTTGACCGAAGCCACGAGCGCGCCCTCCGTGGTGGCCAGCGGTATGTAGAAAAGACCCCGGGCGTACGCCCCCTCGATCAAGAGAGGGCCCGCGACGCCTATAGGTATCTGCGCCGCCCCTATCGGGTTCTCTATATTCCTGCCCACGGCTTTATTGAAATCTATGACCGTTGACCCTATGGCGTCTAGCTTAATCCCCAGCTTCCTCTCCAGATACCTCCTCCTATATTCAGCGGCTTTGTTCGAGTCGCCTAGGGCCTTGTCGAGCTCGTGTAGCTTCAACCTTCCGTTCTCGAGAGCCTCGAGGACCTCCTCCACTCAACGTTTTAATACATTGTCTTATTACGTTTTCGATGCAAGACGTATGGATCAACGGCACGGCCATGGCCCAAACGGGCCGCCACTACGGGCTCAACGCCGACGAGATGGCGGCGCGGGTGCTCGAGGAGGCCCTTAAGGACGCCGGCTACCCCGAGCTAGAGGCTATCTTCGTCGCCTCCGCCACCGCGGAGCAGGCGGACAAACAGCAACTATTAGGCGCCTACATAGCGTCCCGCCTGGGCCTCGATAGGATCGCTACATATAGGGTCGAGAACGCCGACGGCTCGGGCGGAGCCGCCGTTATGGCGGCCGCGATGGCCGTGAGGTCCGGCTTATATAACTGCGTCGGCGTGGTGGGAGTCGATAAGCCCAACGACGTGTTGTCCAACCAACAACAAGATATATACTCCACGGCGACCGACACGGTCTACGAGAGGTACTTCGGCGTGACGCCGGTCGCGCAGGCGGCCATAATGGCCAAGATGTACCTGGCCAAGTACGAGTACAAATACGAGGACCTCGCCCTATGGCCCGTGTTGATGCATAGAAACGGGGCCTCTAACCCCTACGCGTACATGAGGAAGCAAGCCAAGGTGGAGGACGTCTTAGAGAGCGAGCTCGTCAGCGATCCGTTGAGGCTTTACGACGTCGGCCCCATGGCCGACGGCGCGGCGGCCGTGGTGCTCTGCAACAAGAAGGGCGTCGCCAAGCTGTTGGGCATGTGGACCTCGACCAACGCGATCTCCTTCAACAACAGGCTCGACTACGACGTGTTGTATTCGGCCAAGGAGGCGGCCGAGAGGGCCTACAGAATGGCCGGCATAACGCCGCGCGACGTGGCCGCGGCGGAGGTGCACGACTCCTACTCCATATTCGGCGTGTTGGCCGCCGAGGCGCTCGGGCTGGCCCCCCGCGGCGGGCTCCTCGCGGCGCTTAAATCCGGCTCCGATTTGAGGGTGAACTTAAGCGGAGGGCTGAAGAGCAGAGGCAACGTGATGGGCGCAACGGGCGTCTACCAAACGGTCGAGGTCGTCTGGCAGCTGCTCGGCAGAAGCCCCTTCAAGAAGGTGGATGGATCCATCGGCGTCGTCCACTCCATGGGCGGCGTCGACAAGGTGTCCACGGTGTTGGTGCTGGGGCTGTAACCTCCGGCTTTTCGAGGCGTCATGCTCGATATCGACTTCTGACGTTATAAGATATAGCAAAGTATATAAACAAGGCGCATACGGCTCTATATGGAACATGAATCGGTGCCTCTGTATTGGCGCAACATCCCCGCGTATTATAGGCTGGTCGCCAAGCGGTGCAGGAAATGCGGCGAGGTGTACTACCCGCCCGTCGTTAAATGCGCCAAGTGCGGCTCGGCGGAGCTCGAGGACTACCAGCTCCCCCACGAAGGCGAGCTCGTCGAGTTCACAGTGCTTAGATCGGTCCCCACGGACTTCTTGAAGCAGAAGCCCCTCGTGATAGGGCTCGTCAAGCTAGGCCCCGTGAAGGTGCTGGGGCAGATAGTAGACGCCGTGCCCGAGAAGCTGAAGCCCGGCCAGAGGATGGAGGTGGTCTTCCGCCGCGTGGTCGTGGACGGCAAATACGGCCTAGTGATGTACGGCTATAAGTTCAGGCCGAGGCCATGAAGGCGGGCATAGTCAGCTGGGGGGCGTATATTCCCAAGTACCGCATCAGGACGGAGGACATAGCCGCCACGTGGGGCGACGACCCGCAGAGGATAATAGACATGTACCTAGTGTACGAGAAATCGGTGGAGGGCTACGACGAGGACGCGGTCACCATAGCCACGGAGGCCGCCAGAAGGGCCTTGAGGAGGGGCGGGGTAGACCCCAAGAGGATAGGGGCCGTGTACTCCGGCACGGAGTCCAAGCCGTACGCGGTCAAGCCCATATCGTCTATACTAATAGACGCCTTGGGCCTGCCCAACAACGTATTCGCCGTGGACATGGAGTTCGCCTGCAAGGCCGCCTCCGACGGCATAGTGGCCATAACGGGCCTCGTGGAGTCGGGGAAGGTGGAGTACGGCCTCGCCGTTGGGACCGACACCTCGCAGGGAGAGCCGGGCGAGCACTTAGACTACTCGGCCAGCAGCGGAGGCGTCGCCTACATCATAGGTAAAGACGGGGTCGCGGCGGAGTTCGAGGCCATATACACCTACAACTCCGACACGCCCGACTTCTGGCGCAGGGAGGGGTCGCCGTATCCCATGCACGGAGAGGGCTTCACGGGCGAGCCCGCCTACTTCAGGCACGTGGTGGGCGCCGCCAAGGGGGTCATGGAGAAATATGGCTACAAGGTCTCGGACTTCGCCTACGCCATCTTCCACCAGCCCAACGGCAGATTCCCCATGAGGGCCGCCTCCATGTTGGGCTTCCCGCCGGAGAAGGTAAAGCCGGGGATCGTCGTCACGCACATCGGCAATACCTACAACGCATCGGCGCTTATGGGGCTCGCCAGAGTGTTGGAACAAGCCAAGCCCGGCGACAAGATACTCCTGGTCACCTTCGGCTCCGGGGCCGGCTCCAACGCCTTCGTGCTCAACGTGACCGACGTCGTGCTCGAGAGGCAGAAGGCAGACGTGCCTAAAGTCGACGACATGTTGGCCGATAAGATATATATAGATTACGCGATGTACCTCAAGAATAGAAAGATGATAAAACTCTTCGAATAGCTGGGTAATATCTTTTTTATAGACCTTTAAATTAAAAACCTGTGCTCCACCTGATATATGCCTCGCAGACCTACCGACAAGGTCTTGCAGAGGAAGGACCAGATAGTGGAGCTCTTGAAGAAACACGGCGAGCTCACGACGAGCGCGATAATGAGGCTCACCGGCATGAGCCACAGCCAGATATTTTACGTCTTGAAGATACTGGAGAAGGAGGGCGTCATAAAGGAGGTGAGGCGCGGAAAGATAGCCTATTGGCGCCTCAATGTTGAGCAAGAAAGCGGACTTAAAGAACAGTGAGGTCCTGGGCCTCCTAGGGGCCTCCATAATCTGCGCGAAACAAGGCTGCGAGGCCGACGGCCCCGAGATAACCATAGGCCCCCTCAAGCTCAAGCTCTATCAAGGCACGGCCAAGACGGAGCCGAAGAAGGAGAGGAGGGGACAGCTGAGCTTATTAGATCTAACTAAAGGCGCGCAGAAAGCCGCGGAGGCCCCGAGGCAGAAACCCGCCGAGAGGCCGAGATCCACGCGGCCCGCCAAGGAGGAGAAAACCCAGAGACCCCCCTCGGAGGTCAAGAGGGAGGAGGCCCGGGCGAGATCCGAAGAGGCTGCTCGACAGGAGGCTAAACCGGAGGAGAAAGCCCAGCCCGCGGAGGCGCCGCCCCAACCGGGCGAGGCTAGGCGAGACGTCGAGTACTCCAGGCTCCTAGAGGCTGTGGCCGAATCCGCTGGATTAAATCCAACGGACGCGAAACGCGTGCTAGACGCGGTGTTGCTCTATCTAGCCAGCTACCCCAGCGTGGGCATCTTGAGGTTCCTCGACGACGTGAGGAAATCAACTAAGGCGGATCCCGACGTGCTTAAACGAGTTCTAAACGTGTTGAGGGCCTACGACGTGGTGGAGCTCCACGAGCTCGGGGTAGTGAACTTGAAGAAGAAGATAGAGGTCAAAAGAGAGACCAAGCTTTAGCTAGCCGCCTTCCGCGCGGGGATGTAGACCTCAGTCCTGTGGCCCTTGGCCACCAGCACCAGATCGCCCTTATCTCTAAGCGCTCTCAACGCCCTCTGCGCCACGGTCATCTTTACGCCGTATTTGCTCGCCACCTCGTAGACCGTGACGGCGGGCATGGACTGAACGTCCTTAGCCAAGGCTTCGAGCAACTTGTCGAAGGCGGACTGGGCGGCCTTCTTGGCCCCGCCCTCCTCCTTCTTCTTAGCCTTGGCTTGTTGCTGCTGTTGTTGCTGCTGGGCCTTCTCGGCCTTCTTAGCCAGCTGGCTTAGAGTCGGCCTTTTCTTACCGCCCATGTCGGCTACATATAGCGAGTTTATAAACTTAGGCCGCTCCCCCCACATCGCGGGCGTATACGCGCCTCGCCCTCGAGGCGCTTGGATTTTTTCACGGCTATGTATTTAAATATGGTTTAAAAAGTGGA
>CAYFGI010000041.1:0-12048 GCA_964342785.1 uncultured Thermoproteaceae archaeon | reverse complement strand
GGCGAAGCCGTCGGCAGGATCGTCGTTAATCCGGCGAAAAGTAAATAAAGGGCTTCTATGTTCTTGTCGTCGCCGCCGTAGCTAAGCCCGGTATAGCGGCGGTCCCCGTGGGGGGTCGGTGCTGTTAACCCGTAGGTCCCGGGTTCAAATCCCGGCGGCGGCGCCATCCTCGCGCGGATCCCCCGCACCTACTTAAATACGGAAGCCCAACCACACGTGGCCAGCCCCAAAGACGCAAAGCCCTGGACGGCTGTATTGATCACGGCGGCTGTTTACCCTCTCCGTGGCGAATATCTGCTAACCTAATCAACACTCTTGGGAATATTATAGCGTTTTTCTCTCTTACAACACATCCCCGCGATACTTCTTGCTCGCTAGATACTATATACCGCCGGCTAAGTACGAACACCAAGGCATCTATTATCCGATACCCTCACTGTATATGGACCTATATGTGGGCGAGGGCGCCGCATGACCTATCCGCGGGCTTAAGCCCAAACCCTCTTTCTAGGCGTACACCAGTGGCTGAGATCCGCCGTGAGGTAGGCGAAAAACCTTATAAAATCACACCATGTAGCGGATGAGCCCGGTCGTCTAGCGGCCAAGGGGCCACGGCGAATACGACCCGGCCAGGGATGCGGGGCTTTGGACCCCGTGGCCCGGGTTCGAATCCCGGCCGGGCTACCTTTCTACCACCCTCGATACGCCGAAGTCTCGGCGGACGCTTTTTAGTTCTCAGCGTGGTTTACTAAAAAGCGGGGGTCAAACGATTTACAAACTATAAACCAAATAATTTTCAAATCAGCCCCCGCGGATGCAGTAATAGTTGCTACCGCCGCTCTGCGGCTGTTTTATCTGCACGCCTATAGACGCGGCGCGCTGAAGCACCTGCTCAATCTACATCTAACGAACTACATCACGACGCGCCTTGAGGGGAGTCTGGCCGACGCCGCGTATGCAATCGCCGGCCCCATGGGCGCGGGGAAGACGACATATACGTACTATGCCGCTAAGGCTGGCTATCTAAAGTACCTATGCCGCGGCTACCACATAGCGGACGTCGGCGACTGCGCCGACCACATCCTCAGGAAATACGACATCTGTATCGGCGGTGGTTGTGAAGCGCCCGACGAGATCGATGAAAAATTGCTGGAGGACAGCATCTACGTCGGCGATGAGGACATTCCGCGACTGAATAACGAGATCAGGTCGATTGCGGAGGGCAGGCGCAAGAAGTTCAAGATGCTCTTCCTCGACGATATCTTGGCGATGGGGCTCTACCATATGGGTGGGGTCTATAAGCAATTGTACCTGTGGTTCACGCGCAACGTGCAGTTGATCAGAACCATAGCCAAGGTGACGATCATGACGACGCACTCGATAGATTTGATCCCGCGGCCGCTCCAGAAGGCCCTCGCGATAATCGTGGCGCATGCTGACTTCAACGGGACTAACTTCACCTACAACTCGCTCAAAGTTACACTTCTGGCGCGCGGGCAAGCTGATTCCGTACCGCTACTACGACACTATTTGGCGCGACGAACTGCCGAAGAGCCGTCTCTTCAGACTGCCAACCTGGCTCGAAGAGAGGATCGAGAAGAGGAAGAGGGCGACGATCTTGATATACGCGCACATGCTTGAAGAGAGCCTAAAACGCGAGAAAGAACGCGGCGGCGGTTCCCCCTTTGCGTTCCTAAACGACGACTAAAAACTCCCCGGCCTGGGTTCGATCGACCCGGGCGGGCTTAGATCCGCCTTGATTTTACAGCGCGGCGAAAGCCGCGGACTTCCCTTGTCAAGCATTACAGATTTCAATTTTGCTTTGGAAAGAGGAGTGATGAATTCGGTTTACTTTCAGTTTCCATAAATTGGCAGGGCTGACGGCACGCCGACTTCAGCGCACCGCTCACCTTTGCTATTTATGGAAACTGAAAGTAAACTAAATCCAAAAATGCTCTGGTACAAGAAAAAATTGAAAGCTTTATTGTTTATCGCGACCTGTCATCTTCTTGGCTTTTTCAAGCGCCTCCTCCAGAAAGGGGATCGCCATCGATATCCACGGCTCCAGCGGGATCGCCTTGGATCTATACCAGATCTTTTTAGCCCTCTCCTCGACCTCCTCCACATACCGCCTCTTGACGACGAACACGTAGTACATAGTTCCAGCGTCGATTTCCCTACACCGCCCCAATCTCAACATGAGTCTCTGCACCTTATCGCGTTGATCTATCAGCCCCCGCATCTGCTCGAACCACTCCTCCCTCATCTCGCCCGTCTTTATCTCGAAGCCGATCACATGGCAGAAGTTTCTTGTAACGTTCCCGACGGTGGCGATGTACTTCTTGATGTTGAACCCCTTCACGATCCACGCCACGTCTAGGTACCTGGACAGCCCCGCCTCGGGCCTAACGGCTATCAGTTCCCTCTTCGAGATGGGCAAGTCGCGTCTCCCCGCGACGGCCCCCCAATCCGGGTACATGTTCGCCAACCTCTTGAAGACCACCTCCCTGCGGTACACGAAAAGAGCCTTGACGATCTCGTGGAGAAAGACGTCGCCGCTCATGCCCAGCCAGTTCCCGCAACTTCTTGATCTGTTCCTCTGAACGGCATCGTCGGCAACCCAACGCCTAATTGACCTAACATTATTGCTTGGGGCGCCGTTATCTGTGTTGTTTGTACAGGGGTTTCGCCCTTACTTTCTCCTGTGTTATTGATAGAGCTCATGTTTATTTTGTCCGATGGGAATATAGTTTCTAATATTTAAGATAATCGCAGTAGAGTAGAATGAAACCCTAATATGGAGCTGCGCCTATCAAAGCGCAATCTACTGTTTCTGGCGCTCGCTGCACGCCGGCTTCGGCGTGTTTCACTCGGATATAGAAACAGGGGGTCTCAGGGAGAACTAACTTCTATAGGTTATGATTATTAGAGGGAAGCGCGACCCTGCAACATTCGCTATGTCGGAGAGATCCATGCCCCTGTCCAGCAGGTAGTGAGCGTTGAACTTACGGAGGAGGCGCGGCTCAAGCCACGGGAGGCTGGCCTTCTCCCTGGCCTCCTTGAGCCAACTTGTATATCGTCAACTTCTCGCAGGGGAAGAGCCGCGGGCTTTCCATCTCCAGCGTCTTTAGGAACTTACCGCGCCACGACAGGTAGACTTCTGCCAGGTACTTAGTGGCGCCCTCGGTGAGGAATATGAGGGGCTGTCTCTTCGGCCCCTCGGTCTCGCCGAGGGGCAACCGGCGCTTATCTAGCTGGAGGCCGGTTATTGGCGCACGGCGCAAATGGCTAAACCTCACGCCTGTCTCAGCCATGAGCCTCCACACAGCGCCGGCGCACGGCGATATCTTGGCGGCCTCCTTGAAGACTTTGCGCACCTCTTCGAGCGCGGGCGCTCTGAAGTAGTTCTTTTTCTTCACCTTAGGCACGGTGAAGGAGTTGTAGAGGAGCGGCGCGAGCTCGGGCTCCTTGGCCTTCACCACAGTGCCTATGAAGCGTTTGAGGGCAAGTGCCATGTGGCGGCGCACCTCGGGCGTAAGGTCGAGCGAATAGAGGCGCGAGGTCGCATCGGTTGAGATCGACCATCCCACCGCGTTTAGATACCGAGTCAAAGCGTATGTATCTATCCCTCGTGTCGCGCGAGAGGCCGTCGGCCTCCAAGCGGTTTCTAAACTCGGCGATATCGGAGGTCTCGACGCGGTACGCGATCTCGCGCTTGATGCCGCCGGGGAATATCTTCGAGAGTTCATCGATCACGTAGTCGCGGAAGGCCTCGTGCCTCGCGGCCTTGGCTATGATGGATAGCGCGCGATCCACGTCGAGACGCGTGATGGGCGGCTCCGGCAGACAACGCTCCACGACTTCAGGCGCCGCGTCGTATATCCGCTCCAGCTTGTCCGCCTCGGACGTGTACCGACCCGAGAGCCAGAACGAAACCACGGTGGGGCTCACGCCCGCTATCTTGGCTATATCCGAGATCGAGAGACCCAGCTCGAAACCCCTCGTCGTTTCGATACGCTTGTTTAAATCATAAAGACGCGTCTCCTTTTTCTGGTATGTGTGCGTAAGAAGATAATCGAAGATGCGGAGATGCGCTTGAGGAGGATAGGGACGTTGGTCGACGAGGATTCGCTTCGCTGGAATCTCTACGCGGTGATACAAGACGTGTTCGATGTCTTGGCCATAGTGTTCTCCGAGCTGGGCTGGAGGAAGCCGCCGTTGTATTCGCGCATGGCCGAGGAGGCCGTCGAGAGGGGGCTTCTGCCGGAGGGCTTCCCGGTGTACGCCAAGATCAGAAACGCGCTGGCCCGCGCCTACAGGGAGATAGGAGGTCGGGAGCTCGAGGATATCAGGAGGAAGGTCCTCGAGGAGATGCCGACCGCGATAGATATGTTAAGGAAGTTCGTCGCGTCTATGGGCGTGGACCCCGTCGTGTCGTGGAGCGAGGCTGCGCCTATCTTCCGCAGACATGGGGTTAAGTTCGCCTATCTTTTCGGCTCGCGCGCTAGGGGGGACGCGAGGGAGGACAGCGATTGGGATATAGCCGTGTATTTCGGCAGGCGCGCGACCGTGTTGGACGAGGCGGAGCTGGCGGCGGAGCTCTCCAGGGCCTTGGGGGTCGAGGTGGACGTGGTCGCCCTCGACTCGGCGACCCTCGACCTCGTATATACAGTGTTGAGAGACGGCGTCGTTATCTACTCCGACGACGAGGAGGCGCGTAGACGCTGGGAGATAGCCAGCTATTTGGAGTACCTAGATTTCGCCGACGACTATCTGGGCTGGTAGATGTGCTTAATTACAACGTAAGGAATATATATTGATGTATCGCTACGCTTATGGAGAACGAGCAGAAGAACGCCAAGGGCTTGAAAGTCGTGGTGCTCGAAAAGAAGGTCACGGTGCTTAAGTTCTACGAGTGCGGCATCCTCTAGTCTCTGTAGTGATCGGCGCTTGGGAAAACGCCTTTCTTTACCTCCTCGACGTAGTTGGCCACAGCGTTTCTTATGGCGGCCGCGACGTCGGCGTACCTCTTGGCGAAGCTGGGCGGCCTCTCCGAGAGCCCTATCACGTCGTGTAGGACCAGTATCTGCCCGTCGCAGTACGGCCCTGCTCCTATGCATATAGTCGGTATCTTGACGCTCTCGGTGGCCGCCTTGGCCACGCTCGCCGGCACGAACTCTATGACCACCGCGAAGGCGCCAGCCTCCTCCAGGGCCTTGACGTCTTCGATCACCTTCTTCGCCTGCTCCTCGGTCTTCCCCATCATTCTGAACCCCCCTAGGGATAGCACTCTCTGCGGGTTCAGCCCGACGTGGCCCATGACCGGTATCCCGTATTTCACCAGCTTCTCCACCACGTCGAAGATCTCCTGGCCTCCCTCGGGCTTCACCGCCTCGGCGCCGGCCCTCACGAGCTTCGCCGCGTTCCTCAAGGCGTCCCTAGGCCCAGTCTCGTAGGTCATGAAGGGCATGTCCGCCACCACCAACGCCTTGGGCTTGGCGCGGGCGACGGCGGCTACGTGTATCAACATATCCGTGAGGGTGACGCCCAACGTGTTCTCAAGCCCCAGCACGACCATGCCGAGGGAGTCCCCGACGAGTATTCCGTCGACGCCGGCGGCGTCGGCAAGTTTAGCCGTGGGGTAATCGTATGCCGTTATCATCGCTATCTTTTCCCTGCCCTTCATGGCGGTTATGGAGCGGGCCGTGATCTTCCTCCTCTCCATGTGGATACAGCGGCAAATATTTTAATGTAGGCCGTGGCCGCGGCGTGGAGGAGGCGTGGATCCCGCCCAATCACCCCAGGCGCGAATCCCTATTGGTCAGGGAGGCGCTTGTGAGGGGCTTCAAGGACGGCCTCGTGGCGATGCAGGGCTTGATAGCGCATGGACGAGGCGAGTGTTTCGACTACCTTATCGGCGAGACCACGATCCCGCCGGCCCTGGAGGCGGAGCGCGTGGCCGCGGCGGCTCTGCTAGCCGCGAGGCGCCCCGTCATATCGGTAAACGGCAACGCGGCGGCCCTCGCGGCGAAGGCGTTGGTCGAGTTGTCCAAGGCCGTGGGTGCGCCCCTCGAGGTGAACCTCTTCTATAGGTCTAGGGAGAGGGAGGAATCGATAGCAAGGGCCTTGAGGGATAACGGCGCTGACGAGGTTCTCGGCGTAGGCGACGACGCCGCGTGTACCATACCCGAGCTCTTCAGCGAGAGGCGGAGGGTTTCCTGCAGGGGGATCTACGCCGCGGACGTCGTCCTCGTCCCGCTCGAAGACGGCGATAGGACCGAGGCGTTGAGGAAGATGGGCAAGCTAGTGATAGCGATAGACCTCAACCCGCTCTCCAGGACCTCGAGGGCGGCCAGTATAACCATAGTCGACAACGTAACGAGGGCTGTGCCCAACATGGTTAAGTTCGCCGGCGAGCTGAGGGAGAGGCCCCGCGGGGAGCTGGAGGCGTTGGTGAAGAGGTTCGATAACGACGCGAACTTGAGGGCGGTTTTGAGATACATAAGGGATAGGCTCGACGAGCTCGCGGGGAGGGGGATCGCGTTGGAGTTCCCTAAGGCCTAGCCGCCCTCCCGACCGCGACCCTCGCCCCCGCGTCGGAGATCTCGAACATCCTAGGCGATAGCCCGATCTCCTTAAGGCAGTCGGCCAAGGGGACGGCCTCGTCTCTATACGTCAAGAAGACCAGGACCTTCTTCTTGACGTAGTAGGTATCTGCATATCTAGCGCATGGCTTTATCTTATCCTCCAGCTCCGAGCTGAGGAAGCCGATCTCCCTTGAGAACTCCCGGCTGAGCGCCGCGAACCTCTCGTAGGTGGGCTCGCGTAGAAGCTCCCCTATGTACCTCTCGCCTATAGTCGCCAGCCTTCCCCTCAACTCGTCCAACATCTTATACGTGGGGTATCTCCCCAGGTCCGACGCCACTACAGCTAGATCGCGCGGATATGGGATTTTGTCGACGACCCCGACGCCGGGGGCGCCTGCCTCGATTCTAAGCTCGATCCCCCCGCCGTAGTACTCCGCTATGACGTCCCCGAGGCCTGTGCCGAGCTCCACCTCGACGAGATGGGCTATCTTAGCCGCTTCTATCAACGGTCTTCCGGCTAAAGCCGCGGCGCCCAGCGCCGTGCCTAGAGCTAAGGCGGCGCTCAGCCCGTAGCCTACGCCGAGATCCACCGGCGCCGTGTAGGATACCTCGGCCTCCACGCCCATGCGTGTCAACACGGCCTCCACGTGTCTCGCCGAAGGTCTGCCCCTACCCGGCCTTGCTTGAAGCAAAACCCCGGGCCTCACGACGACGCCGCACCCAAGGGAGCCCGTGCGGAGAGGATCCTCGGCGTATCTAGGCGCCCATATGCTGGTTATATGTAGAGGTATATCGACTAAAACCACGTGGATTTACTCGCCGCGGGTTTAAATCCACCCTCTTGCTTTCATTGCTTTGTATATCCTTTCGACGGCTATCACGTATGCGGCGTCTCTCATGGTCCAGCTTTTTTCTTGAGCCCAGCGGCTGAATACCCTCTTGAAGTTGCTAGCCATTATGGACTCCAGCCTCCTCCTAGTCTCCTCTTCATCCCAGAAGAACCACTGGAGGTTCTCAACCCACTCCAGATAGGACATCACGACGCCGCCAGCGTTGGCGAGGACGTCGGGCACGACCACGACGCCCCTCTTATAGAGCTCCCTCTCGGCCTCCGGCGTAGTAGGGCCATTAGCCCCCTCAACGACGAGCTTAGCCTTAACCGCGCCCACATTATCCTCAGTAATAGCATTCTCAAGGGCGGCGGGCACGAGGATATCGACGTCTGCGAACAGAGAGGCGGCGGGATCCGAGACGTATTTGCCGGGGAGCTTCTGGAACTCTAGCTCGCGCCTATAATACTTGAGTATAAGCTCGGCGGGGATCCCGTCTGTATTTATGACGGTGCCTTTAGTGCTAGACACCGCCACGATCTTGGCGCCCATGTTTTGAAGCCAATAGGCGGCCCAGGCCCCGGTGTTCCCGGCGCCGTGTATCGCGACCGTCTTGCCCTCAATGCCTCCCCACACGACACGCGCCATCTCCCTCGCGGCTACAGCCACGCCGAACCCAGTGGAGTATTCTCTTACTGGGTTTCCCCAGAGCTCGGGCGGCTTCGCCGTGAATACTGCTGGGACGTTTCTACCGGCTATCTTCGAGTATTCGTCTACCATCCAAGCCATTATCTGGCTGTTAGTCCCCACGTCGGGCGCCGGTATATCCAGCTCCTCGCCGATCAAGGGGGCTATAGCCCTCGCGTACCCCCTCGCAAGCTCCTCCAACTCCCTCGGCGAAAGCCTCTTGGGATCCACCCTCACAGCCCCCTTAGCCCCACCATAGGGAATCCCAGCCAAGCTATTCTTAAGAGTCATGATGGTGGCTAAAGCCACGTCATCAGCAAGAGAAACCTCCGGATGGAAGCGTATCCCGCCCTTATAGGGACCAAGCGCATCATTATGCTGGACGCGATAGCCCTCGAAAAAAGTGATAGCTCCGTTGTCCATCCTCACCGGTATGTTCACATGTAGGATCCTCTTGGGTCTAGATAGGTAATCGTAGAGCTCCTTAGGAAAGCCGCCGAGTTCAATACTTTTCTTCAAATAGCTTAGGACAGACGCTAGAAATGCGTTGTCCGCTTGAGCCATAGATAATAATATCTTTGATACTTTTAAAGATTTTTTATATATAGCTATTTTAATATATAATGAAGTTTATATATAGTCTACATTTATAAAATTATTAAATAATTATTTTATTATTTATATGATGTAATTACTAATTATAAAAATATATATGTATCCTAATTATAGTGATTAATGATAGTGTTCTCTGAGCGACTTCCGGCGTCAATACGGTGAAACCATGGGGACATGACGCCTCCGGCGATCAAACAAGGACCGTCTAAGGACTATTGGCCGCGTCATATCGCCGTTATATGTGTCGCTTTCCGGCCTGAGCGACGAGACAAGTCTTCGCCTCATCGTGTTTAGTTCCGTATCGGCTCATAGGGCATATGGACGGCTACTAAAGGCCTCGGATCTTATCTACAGATTACTCCCCCTCCCCTAACTCTACGTCCATGGATCTCTTAAATTGGCGGTTGGGTCTTAACGTGTGGCCGTAGAACTGGCCCAGGAGACTATTAAGAACAAGGTAAGGGACCTCATACTTTCTAACGAGAAGATCTTAGACGAAGTTGTCAATATAATAGTCCAGCATAAAAGGAGTCTGGAGGTCAATTTCAGCGATGTCTTGATCCACGACAAGGAGCTGGCCGACGTTCTGGTCGAGAGGCCGAAGCAAGTCCTGCCGCTTGCGGACGCCGTCGTGGGCGAGGTGGTCGAGGAGAAGGACCCCGAGACCGCCAGGCGCCTCAAGCGCTTCTACTTCCGCGTCAGGGGCTCGCCGTATTCGATCCCGTTGAGGAAGTTGAGGTCGGAGTACGTGGGCCGCCTCATCAAGGTGGAGGGCATCGTCACGAGGCAGACGCCGCCCAAGCACTTCCTCCATAGGGCGTTGTATCGATGCACTCAATGCGGCTACGAGCTGGAGCTAGTGCAGGAGCTGGAGAGGCACGTGGAGCCGCCGTCTAGATGCCCGCGTTGCGGCGCGGCCAAGTCCTTCGTGTTGGTCACGGAGCTTTCGCAGTATATAGACTGGCAGAAGTTAGTCGTCCAGGAGAGGCCCGAGGAGCTGCCGCCCGGCCAACTGCCTCGATCCGTTGAGGTCATCGTTCTAGACGATCTCGTCGACTCGGTTAAGCCGGGCGATATAGTCTCGATAACCGGCGTCTTGGATCTAGCCCTAAGCGAGTTGAAGAAGGGGAAGCCGCCCGTCCTCAGCTCCTTCCTCTCGGCCGTCCACATAGAGTCGACGAACAAGGAGCTGGTGGAGGACATCACCAAGGAGGACGAGAAGAAGATAATCGAGATATCGAGGAGGCCCGACGTCCGCGAGCTGATCGTGAGGTCCATCGCGCCTTCTATATACGGCCACGAGGAGGTCAAGGAGGCCGTGGCTTGCCTCCTCTTCGGCGGGAACGAGATAGTGTACCCCGACGGGGTGAGGGTTAGAGGCGATATACACGTGTTGCTTGTAGGCGATCCGGGCACGGCCAAGTCGCAGTTGTTGAAATTCGCCGCCAAGGTGGCGCCCCGCGCCGTCTACACTACGGGCAAGGGCTCCTCGGCCGCCGGCTTGACAGCGGCGGTGGTCAGGGACAAGCTGACCGGCGATTTCTACCTGGAGGCCGGCGCCTTGGTGTTGGCTGACAAGGGCGTGGCGGTGATCGACGAGATCGACAAGATGGACGTGAAGGACAGGGTGGCTATCCACGAGGCCATGGAGCAACAGACCGTGTCTATAAGCAAGGCCGGGATAGTGGCTACGCTCAACGCGAGAGCCGCCGTCTTGGCCGCGGCGAACCCCGCCTTCGGCCGATACCTCCCCAACCGCACCGTGGCCGAGAACATAGACCTCCCCGTCTCCCTCCTAAGCCGCTTCGATTTGATATTCGTGGTTAGAGACGAGCCCCAGGAGGATTACGACAAGGCCGTGGCCACGCATATACTCGACCTCCAGACGGGCACCCTCCCCGAGACCTTCAAGGACGTGATAAAGCCGGACCTCCTCCGTAAGTACATCATCTACGCCAGGAGGCACGTGAGGCCTCAGCTCAGCGAGGAGGCAAAGGATAGGATCAGGCAGTTCTACCTAGAGATGAGGCGCCACTACCAAGGGCCCGGCAGCGCCATAGCCATAACGGCCAGGCAGCTGGAGGCGTTGATCCGCCTCACTATAGCCGAGGCCAAGATGAGGCTGTCGCCGATAGCCACCGCCGAAGACGCCGAGAGGGCCATAAGGCTCTACCTAGCCTTCCTGAAGTCTGTCGGTATCGATATAGAGTCAGGCGCCATAGATATAGACGCCATAGTGACCGGCGTCCCCGCCTCGCGGAGGGAGGCCTACATAAAGGTCGTAGAGCTACTGAAGAAGATGGAGGATGTCGAGAAGGGGCCGGTCAAGATAGATCACCTCAAGGCGGAGGCGGAGAAGCTCGGCATACCGCCCGCCGAGGTCCAGAGGGTTATAGAGCTATTGATACGTAACGGCGAAGCCTACACGC
The DNA here is from genome assembly GCA_964342785.1 of uncultured Thermoproteaceae archaeon. Taxonomy (GTDB): domain Archaea; phylum Thermoproteota; class Thermoprotei; order Thermoproteales; family Thermoproteaceae; genus Thermoproteus. Next base: position 900 of record CAYFGI010000041.1, on the reverse strand, counting down.
CCAGACCCGGCTACATCAAACGAGTGACGTAACTACATGGGCATCGCCCCGGCGCCTCGCTATGTAGCGCGTATATAGCGCTGCCGCGACCTTAGGAAGGCTATCGGGATTATCGGCCCGCCTAGGGGCTAAGTATCTCGTCGATAAGAGCCTTGAGCTCGCCTTGAAGCGTCTGCGCTACAGCCCTCTCCTCGGGCGTTAACCTCTCCATGAACTCCTCGTTGTCTACCAGCTCGGGCGAGGCGGCCAACATGCGGGCTATCTTCTCCATCCTCCTTATTATGAGGTCGCGGGCGTTGCTTATAAGCGCGCTTAACGTCTTGGTGTCCCCCTCTTTCTTCAGCTGGGCCACTGAGGCCTTCAGTCGGGCGTAGAAATCCTCGGGCAGTTTAGCCGGCATCTGCTCCCTCTCCTCGACGAACTTAAGCCCGGCGACGTCTTGAGGCTTTAGGAGCAACTGCTCGTCGATCTCGGCGGCGCCTATCTCCACGAGCCTCAACGCGGTATAGATAGGCAACATAGCCGTGGACCCAGCTTTGTACGGGCCGAGGCCTAGGAACTGGGGGATGTCCTTAGTCACCACGGCCCTTATTAAACGCGACTCCGCGACGCTTGCGACGACCGGCATGCGCCGATCGATTCCCCGAAATATAACGTTATTGTTTGAACCATAATTTCAAAAAGATTTTTATTTAGGTAATTTAGCGAGGGCTATGAACGCGGAGACCTTGGCCAGGAAGCCGCCTATAACCGTATCGACCAAGACCACGCTGAAAGACGTGGCGAAGGTACTGGCCGAGAAGAAGATAGGGATCGTGGTGGTCGTCGACGAGAGAGCTCCCGACACGCCTCTCGGCGTCATATCGGAGAGGGATATAGTGAGGGCTATCGCCACCGGCG
>CAYFGI010000040.1:0-12258 GCA_964342785.1 uncultured Thermoproteaceae archaeon | reverse complement strand
AAAAAACATGCCCAGAGACAGGAGCAACAGCAACCACGCGGTCAGCTTCAGCGTCCTCTCGTCTTTGAGGTACTGCGGATCTTGGGAGTTTCGCATGTGTGGAGAAATTTTTTCTATTTTTAAACTTTTTGTCAAATTTTCGAAATTTCACGGGAGATCTGCCGGAGATTTGCAAATTCTTGAAGAAAAACGGGCCACAGCCGGCTCGGCCGCAAGCGGCGGGCAACACATCAATAAAGTCCGTTATTGCATGTGGGAGTCCTCGTCGACGTATTGCGGAGAGAGCTGAGGCATTTCAGGATCCCGCGAATAGTGTTGCCATGTGCTCTCAGTATTCGAAGGGCCTACTTACTGGTCTCCTGAACTGCGATCCGAGACAACTTGCGAAGCGCTTTTGTAAATTCCACTTGGCCGGCAAGGGCGCGACCGCAGCTGTGGTTTTTATTGTAGTAATCCCTTGTCTCCATGAGCGGGGTTACCGTGTCCACGAAGGTGAGGCGGTCGGTCTTGGAGAAGGCGAGGAGGTACGGCATAAACGTTTCGGAGTTTTTGAGAAAGGCTTTAGAGGAAGAGGTGAGGAGGAGGGAGCTGGAGGAGTTGGCTAAGCTCGCCGAGGTCGTGGCGGAGGGCCTCAGGAAGGCCGAGGCCGCTTACGGCGTCGATCATATATGGAAGAGCATCAGGGAGGATCGTGACTCGCGGTAGGTACGTGGTGGTTCCTCCGCCGGTCGGTGGAGTTAGAGCCCAAGAGGGCCGTTGAGGCGTTGGAGGGCCAATACACCGCGGATTTGGCTTACTACGAGATAGGCAACTACATCTGGCGGCTCTATAGGAGGTCCTTGATCGCCGACGTTGCGCCCTACGTGGAGTTCTTCGAGAGGTTGTTGTCGATGATGTCCGTGGAGGGGGTGGGCTTGAGGCGGGAGGTCGAGGATCTGGCGGCTGGCCGCGGTTTGACCTACTACGACGCCGCCTATTTATGGCTCGCCGAGAGGCTCGACGTGCCGTTGGTGACCGAGGATGAGGCGTTATGTAGAGCGGCGAGCAGATGCTTGAAGGCGGCTGATCTCCTCAGGGAGGCGGGCCGGTAGGCGTATTTTTATTGTTGCCCTAAACCCCGTGGGGCTTCTCGGCGATTTGCTACGCGAGGCGCTGAGACAAGTCGGCGTGTCTGAGCTGATCTACCCCCGTAGGTTTAGATGCCGCCACGAGCCGGAGCAATGCGCTGCGGTCGGCTTGCTGTTGGGTAGATATAGGCTCTGTAGGTTCCCAGACGGCGTGGCTCTCGTCAGAAGCGGCGCGCCTTGTCCCGAGCCCTTGGAGATCCGTCTGGAGCCCCCCGCCGAGCCCCGCATATATATCGACCTAGGCCTATGGGATATACACACCGATTCCGAGAAGAACGAGTTGGTGGAGCAGATAGCCGCCTCCATAGCCGCGGTGAGGAGCCAGCTTTGGGACGGCAATTTGGTGCTCGCCAGGGCGCCTCGGGAGTTCTTCGAGAGGTTCGGCAGAGCTATGCGCGGGATGAAGCACGCGGTGCGTACATCCGAGGGGCCGCCTCCCTCGACCGCTGTCTACCTCGATCCCGAGGGGCCTTGTCTCGCCGGCGAGGAGCTACTGAGGTCGGCCCCGGATATAGTGGTGGGCGGCGTGGTGGACAAGGAGAGGGTCTACAAGGGCGCCACGGCCCGGTTGGCGGCCTCGGCGGGCGTTCCCGACTGGAGGCGGTGTAGGATCGAGTTGAGGGGATCGACGGTGGGGGTCCCCGACCGGATAAACAAGATAATCGAGATCGTCCTATCCGCTAGATTCGCCGGGCTTCCCCTGGAGGAGGCGATAATAAGGGCGCAGGCGAGGAGGGATAAGGTCTACAGGCTGATGAGGGAGCTACAGAGGGCGGGGCCTTGCGTCGACCCCGCGCTGGCAGAGGCATTGGCCCAGTGGCTTAGGGCCGATAGGAAAACCTTGGAGCTGGCCGCGGCCAAGGCCCACGTGAGGATAGGCTGTTAATCTATATAAACTTCGGCTAGGCCTAAATACATGAAGGTGGCTATCCTTGTCGATAATTACCTAACTCAGCTCTCCTCGCTCAGATTTAGGCTCCTAGGCGAGTGGGGCTTCGCCGCGTATATCTACGACTACAAGATCCTATACGACACAGGCTTGACAGGCACAGCTCTTCTAAACAACATGAGGGCCCTCGGCATAAGCCCCGACGAGCCGGAGCTCCTCGTCCTCAGCCACCGCCACATAGACCACACGGGGGGCGTCAAGGCGTTGCTGTCGGCCCGGTCGAGGCCTCTGAAGATTATAGCCCACGAGAACCTCTTCGCCAAGGCCTACGCCAAGGACGAGAGGGGCGAGGTGGAGATCGGCGTCGATTTCACGCCGGATTACTTGAGATCTAAAGGCGCTGAGCTGGTCCTCATAAAGGAGCCCTACAAGATAGCGGAGGGCGTGTGGGCCTCGGGGGAGATACCGAGGAGGTGGGGGCCCTCCCACACGGGGGCCGTCTCCGACCTCGTGCCCGACGACATGGCTCTCTACATTAAACGCCCCGAGGGCTTGGTGGCCATCACGGGCTGCGGCCACTCGGGGGTCGAGAACATAGTGGAGTACGGCTTGCAGGTGACCGGCGCCGATAGGCTTTACGCCATAATCGGCGGCCTCCACTTCATGGGTTTGCCCGAGGCGCGGATCAGAGAAGCTGCGCAGTATTTAAGGAGCAAGAGCCCGCGCCTAGTGGTGGGAACCCACTGCACTGGGGTGGCGGGGATCGCGGCTCTCCAATCGGCGATGCCGGGGATCGCGGTGCCGGGCGGGGCCGGCGCCGTTTTCGAGATCTAGGCCCTCCTGATGTGCTCCCTCCCTGTACAGATGTACCTCCATCTGGTGTTGTGTCTCTAAGAAAAATAATTGAAATTTTACCTTTTTATAATTAAGCACTTTGCTAATAACATAGAAGGCCGGAGGCCGTGATGGAGCCCTATAAACCGACCTCGTCCGGAGTCAACAATCTCTAGCGTTTGGAGATACGCTCATAAACTAACTCTATCCGCTTCTCATGTACCCCACCGACGTCGAGAAGGCCAACGCCTTCATCTGGGAGTCGGAGCCCCTCATGGCCTTCATCGGCTATAAGCTCGTCGAGGTGTCGCAGGGGCGCGCCTGCGCCGAGTTCGGACACAGTAGAAACGTCCAGAGGGTGGGCGGAGTCCTACACGGCGGGGTCATAGCGGCGGTCCTCGACGAGACTCTAGGCATGGCGGTTCTCACGGTGAACGATGGAGTCGACCAAGTCACGGTGGAGCTCAAGGTTAACTTCCTGGAGCCGGGCAGGGAGGGGCCCTATAAGGTATGTGGCCAGGTCGTGAGGCGAGGGGGCAGGCTGGTCGTGGCCGAGGGCGAGGTGAGGGACGCGTCGGGGAGGCTGGTGGCTAAGGCCTTGGGTACTTGGTACATACTCAGGAAGGAGGTAAGATGAAGGCCACCCTATGGCTTTTGCTCCTGACGGCGCTCGGGTATCTGGTGGGGGCGGCGGCGTATGCATGGAGTCCGTGGCTTCTGCCCTACTTGGTCCTCTACAACCGCGCGGTTTTATCGGGCTATTACTACGAGTTGGTGACCGGCATGTTGATCACCCCCTCCTTCATCGACTTTCTGCTCAACGCCGTATCCCTCTACGTGGTGTACCTCATGTTTGATTCCGAGGCCGGCTCGGCGGAGTATGCAGCCTTCTTCCTCTCGGGGGTTCTGGGCAACGCCTTGACCGTCTTGCTCTATCCGCCCGACGTCATGTCGGCGGGGGCCTCGGGCGGCATCTTCGGCCTCATCTCCTTCTACGTGACCAGGAACATAGTTAGGACGCGCGACGTGGGCTGGGCCGGCCCGGCGTTGTTGATCGCGTTGTTCGCGCTGTCGTCTATGTTCCCCAACGTGAACTACGTGGCCCACCTCGGGGGAATAATAGGAGGAATCCTCCTGGGCCTCGCCGAGCCTAGGATCCGCCGCGTATGAGCTTGTAGACGTCCTCGGGCCTAACGGGCGTCGACGTGAGCCTTACCCTCCTCCCCGTCGCCCTCCTTATCGCGTCCTCGACCGCCTTTATCGCGGCGGCCGCCGACGCCACCGTAGGCGCCTCCCCGACGCCCTTGGTGCCGGTGGGGTGGTCCGACCTATGCGGCGCCTCAGCCAGCTTGGGCTCGTAGCGCGGCGCCTCGACGGCCTTGGGTATGTGGTAGAAGGCGAAGTTCGGCGTGGCCAAGTTGCCGTCTTGGTCGTACGCCACCTCCTCGTACAGCACTTGCGATATGCCCTGCAAGGCGCCGCCGTGTATTTGGCCCTCGACGAGCAACGGGTTCACGACAACGCCTATGTCGTCGTAGGAGCGGTAGAGGAGCGGCTTCACGAGGCCGGTCTCCGGATCCAGCTCCACCATCACCACGCCGACGCCGTACGGGAAGGTAGCCTTGGCTCTGTACACCTCCATGGCCTCCAGCTGCGCCTTCACCTTGCCTCTATACACCGCCTCCACTACCTCGCCGATTGAGATGGTCTTATCGCCCGATCTGAACACGCCATCGGAATACTCGACGGGCCCGCCTAGAAGCTCCTCGGCGGCTTTCTTCAACTCGGCCAGTAGGCGCCTGGCGGCGAGGACGGCGGCGGAGCCTCCAGCGGTCAGCGATCTACTGCCGTCGGTCCCTATGCCGTCCGGCACCACGTCGGTATCGCCCCAGACTACCCTCACCTTCTCTATGGGCACCTGCAGCTCGTCGGCCACCAGCTGGGCTATGCCGGTCGCATCGCCTTGTCCATGCGGCGCTATGCCCACGGCCACGGTGAAGCTCCCGTCCCTCTCCGCCCTCACTATAGCCACCTCGTGGCCGTAGGTGGTGATCTCTATGTAGAAAGACATCCCAACGCCGAGTATCCTCCCGCGCGTCCTCTCGGCCTCCGCTGTTCTGACTAGATCGTAGTAGCCCGTCGCCTCGATTCCTCTGTTGAAGGTAGCTAGGTACTCGCCCGAGTCGTAGTGGAGGCCCAGCGGGTTGTCGTAGGGCCCCGCCTCCACTAAGTTCCGCCTCCTCACCTCCACCGGGTCGAGCCCCGTCTCGTCGGCGATTAGGTCCATTATCCTCTCTATGAAGAACGTGGCCTCGGGCCTTCCGGCCCCTCTGTAGGGCCCCAGCGGCGGCTTGTTGGTCAACACCGACACGGCGTCTATGTCTAGATCCCTCACCTTATAGGCCGCGGGCAACATCGTCGCGGCCGTCGAGGCTAGATCGAAGCCGAACCAATCGTAGGCCCCCGCGTCTGCTACGACCTCGCCCTTTATTGCCTTCAACACGCCGTCTTTCGTGAAGCCGGCCTTGTACCTAAGTATCAGCCCTCTGCCGTATGTGGTCATCTTGAAGTCCTCGCTCCTGGTGGCCACCCACTTCACGGGCCTCCTCAGAGCCATGGCCGCGGCGGCGACCCTTATCTCCTCGGGGTATACCTGTATCTTGGAGCCGAAGCCGCCCCCCACGTCCGGCTGCACCACGCGGACGGCCGAAAGCGGGACGTCGAGGCTCTTGGCTATCTCCCTCCTGACTATGTGGGGCTTCTGCGTGGAGTCGTAGACCAGCAGGGTCTTGCCGTCGTGGGCTGCCAGGACGCCGTGGGGCTCCATGGGCGACGGCACGACGCGGTTTATGGTCAACGTCTCCTCCACGACCCTATCCGACGAGGACAAGGCCCTCTCGGCGTCTCCTGACGCGTACTTCTCTCTGTGCGAGACGTTTGTGCCGAGCGATTCGTCGATTAGAGGCGCGCCGGGCTCCATGGCCTTCAGCGGATCCATCACCGCGGGCAGCGGCTCGTAGTCCACGTAGACCTTCTCCAACGCGTCGTAGAGCGTATATCTATCCACGGCGACAACCATGGCCACAGCCTCGCCTTGATATCTGACCTTGCCGCCGGGGGCGAAGTCGAAGGGCTTCCCGGACTGTGGCGTGAACGCGGCGACTACGCCCGGCATGGCCAGAGCCTCCGAGGCGTCGACCCTCTTGACCCTCGCGTGGGCGTAGGGCGATCTCACGAAGCCGGCGTAGAGCATCCCGGGAAGCTCGATGTCGTCGAGGTAGCGCGCTTGGCCGTACAGCAGATGGTAGTCCTCCAGCCTGGGCAGAGGCTTGCCGACGTACCTCATAGCACCACCGACTTGACCGCCTCTATTATGTTTTGATACCCTGTGCATCTACACAACACGCCGCTGATGCCCTCCCTTATCTCCTCCTCCGTCGGCTTGGGGTTCTTCTTGAGCAGAGCGTAGGACGCCAGCAACATGCCGGAGGTGCAGAAGCCGCACTGAAGGGCGTGGCGCTCGTGGAAGGCCCTCTTGAGGCGCTCCATGAGCTCGTCGGAGTAGTCGGCCGTGATTATCTCGGCGCCATCGGCTTGAACCGCCAAGAGGTTGCAGCTCTTGACCGGCCTCCCGTTGAGCAGAACCGTGCAGGCCCCGCAGTGGCCCGTATCGCAGCCGATCCTGACGCTTTTTATCCCCAAGTCGTCCCTCAGGAAGTGGACCAACAACTTCCTCGGCTCGACGTCGCGTTCGTACAACACCCCGTTGACCTTCACTCTTATCCTCATAGCCCCAACGCCCTCCTCACTGCCCTCCTGGCGGCGACGCCCGCCATGGCCCTCCTGTATTCGGCGGAAGCCCTCACGTCGGATATCGGCTCGACCTCCTTGGACGCGGCCTCCGCCACCTCGGCCAACACGTCGGCCGTCGCCCTCCTCCCCCTAATGGACTCCTCCGCCTTCTTCAGCCTGACCGGCTTCAGCCCAACGCCCGTGGCGGCCAGCCGCGCCTCCTCCACAACGCCGTCTTTTACCCACAAGGCCGCCGCCACCCCGGCTATGGCGAAGTCGTTGTACGCCCTAGCTATCTTGACGTAGGAGGCTCTGGGCGGACATCTCGGTATCTTGATGCCCACAACGAGCTCTCCCTGCTGCAAGGCCGTCGTGTAGGGCCCCTGGAAGAAGTCCTCGGCGGACACCTCTCGGGGGCCCGAGGGCCCCTTGACCTCTATCACGGCGCCCAACGCCAGAACCACCGCGGGCCAATCGGCGGCTGGATCGGCGTGCGCGAGGCTTCCCCCTATCGTCCCCATCGCCCTTATCTGGGGATCGCCTATTTGCCTCGCCGCTTCCGATAAAACCCCGCACGGGCCCGCCCACCTCTCGAGATCCCAGTGGGTCGTCAAGGCGCCTATGGCGAGGCCCTCGCCCTCGGGCCTTATGTAGCTCAGCTCCTTGAGCCTCCCTATGTCGACCAGCTTGCTGGGCGCGATCGCGCGGAGCTTCAGGAGGGGTATCAAGCTCTGCCCGCCGGCGAGAGGCTTGGCGTTGGAGTCCTCGGAGAGGATCTTGATGGCCTCCTCGAGCGAGGAGGCTCTATGGTACTCGAACTGAGGCGGTATCATTATAACTCGCGTCTAATTTCTCTTTATAAGCGTTGTATCACTAGAACCGTTTTTATATCCTCGTGGGTCCAGGAGTAGGCCTCTTGGTAGTTGTCTAGAGTGGCCGTCTTCGTGATTAGCTTCTTCGGCCAGTCCCCGAACTTGTCCCTAGCCTCCTTCAAGTGCCTTATCGCCGCCTCGAAGTGCCTCAAGCCGGCGTTGACAGAGCCCACGACGAGCTTGTTGTTCAACACGGCGTCGGTGAGGAGGCTCCCCGCGTCTTCGAGCTTGCCGCCGGGCGGATATACGCCTAGGAGCACCTCGACGCCGCCTGGGCCAAGCCTCGCGAGCCCCTCCAGCGCCACGGAGGTGGCCCCCGTGGCCTCCACGACCAGGTCGTAGGTCCCCGTCAGCTTCTCGTGGGCCGCGTCGATATACGTGGCGCCGATCTCCCTAGCCAGCTTGGCCTTTAGGCTATCCGGCGGCCTCGTGGCCACGGTGGTGACCGGTAGGCCCATGAGCCTGAGCACCATGGTCGCCAAGAGGCCCACGGGGCCCGCCCCCAGCACCAACGCAGTCTCGGGCCTTCTGCCGAGCCTCGACTGATACGCCGCGACGCCGACCTCCACGCCTTTCTCCACCACCGACAGCGGCTCGGTCAACACGGCTATATCGACTATCTCCTTCGGGACCTTGACCAGATACGCCGCGTCGGTCACCGAGTACTCAGCCGCGTGGCCGTGGAGCCCCCAGATGCCGTGCTCCACGTATTTGCCCACGGGGCAGTAGTCCACGGGTAGGTCGCAGTTCACGGGCCTCCTCACCGTGGGCACCACGATGTCCCCCACCGAAATGTTGTCTACACCGTCGCCCAGCTCTGCGACCTCGGCCAAGGCCTCGTGGCCCAATATGAGGTAGTCGCTGCCCTCCGGCGCCTTCCCGTATTTCCCCTCGATTATCTCCTTGTCGGTTCCGCACACGCCCACCATCAACGGCCTCAGGAGGACTTGCCCCCTCTTCGGCGAAGGCTTGGGGACGTCCCTAAGCCTCAAGGACTCGGGGACTCCAGGTATCACCGTAACCGCCCTCATGCCAATACTAGAGGGGGTAAATATATCTGGCGAGACCTTTTTATCGGCAACATTGAAGATACGTGCGCTTGATTGTAGTATCCAACAGATTGCCCGTGACGGTATCGGTGAAAGACGGCGAGGTGGTGGTCAAGGAGTCCGTGGGGGGCTTGGCCACAGCCATGAAGACCTTCCTGGCCGCCACCGACGGGGGCAAGGCGCTGGGGTTCGACGAGGTCGTGTGGGTCGGCTGGTCCGGCCTGGCCGACGAGCCGCCCGAGGTCGCCGAGAGGCTACGCGGGCAAGGCCTCGAGCCGGTCCCCCTCACGAAGAAAGACGTGGAGCTCTACTACGAGGGCTTCTCCAACTCCACGCTCTGGCCTCTCTTCCACGGCTTCACCACCTACACGGTGTACCGCGACGAGTTCTGGGACGCCTACGTCTCAGTGAACAAGAAATTCGCCGAGGCCGTGGCGTCGAGGGCCGGGCCCGAGGACTACATCTGGGTCCACGACTACCACCTCATGCTCCTCCCGCTGTTCCTAAGAGGCGCCGTCCCCGACGCCGGCATAGGCTTCTTCCTCCACATACCCTTCCCGCCGCCCGAGATCCTCCAGCTGTTGCCGACCTCTTGGCGCAACGAGATCCTCGACGCCTTGTTGGCTTCGGACCTCGTCGGGTTCCACACCTCAGACTACATGTCTAACTTCATCAGGAGCGCCGTGAAGTTCGTGGGGGCCAGCGCGGAGATCGACGTGCTGAAATCACGCCACGGATACGCCAAGGTGGGCGTCTTCCCCATAGGCATAGATTTCGACCGCTTCTACAACTCGTCGCTGGATCCCGAGGTGGCGAAGGAGATGGAGGAGGTTAGGCGCCTTCTGAGGGGCCTCAAGATAGTGTTCTCCATCGATAGGCTCGACTACACCAAGGGCGTGATCAACAGGGTGTACGCGTGGGAGAGGTTCCTTAAATCGCATCCCGAGTGGAGGAGGAAGACCTCCTTCGTCCTCGTGGTGGTGCCGTCGCGCACGGGGGTGCAGCAATACGACGCGATGAAGAGGCAGATAGACATGGAGGTGGGGCGGATCAACGGGGAGCTCGGCGAGCTTGACTGGGTCCCGATAATATATCTCTATAGGTTCCTGCCGACCCCGACCCTCTTGGCTATGTACAACGTGGCCGACGTCGCGTTGATAACGCCGCTTAAGGACGGGATGAACTTAGTCTCCAAGGAGTACGTGGCCTCGAGGCGCGACTGCCGCGGGGTTTTGATCCTCAGCGAGACCGCGGGAGCCGCCAAGGAGTTGACCGAGGCGATAATAGTCAACCCCAACGACATAGACGGGGTTGCCAAGGCCCTGGAGAAGGCGTTGGCGATGCCCGAGGAGGAGCAATGCCGCCGCCTGCAGGAGATGCAGAGGAAGCTGAGATCTCAAGACGTGGTCAAGTGGGGGCTTGACTTCGTCCAGTCGCTAATAAGCGCGAGGATGGAGAGAGCAGATAGGGAGGCCAAGTTGTCCATCGTTACGCCCCTCGAGGGGCCGGCGCTGGAGCAGATGGTGGCCGCCTTCAAGGCCGCGAAGTCCAGAGCCTTGTTCCTCGACTACGACGGCACGCTTATGCCGCTTTATCCATACGCCTATCAAGCGGTTCCCGACGACGAGTTGCTACGCTTGCTGGAGGCCTTGGCCAAGGCGCCTGGGGTGCACGTGGCTATAGTGACCGGAAGGCCGCGGGATTTCCTCGAGACGTGGCTGAGGGATCTGCCCGTATACGTCGTGGCGGAGCACGGGCTCTGGATCCGGCGCCCTGACGGGAGCTGGACCGCCGCCATCACGGTGGACTCCTCCTGGAAGCCGAAGGTGAGGAAGATAATGGAGGAGTTCGTGGAGAGAGTGAAGGGATCCTATATAGAGGAGAAGGAAGCGTCGATAGCTTGGCACTACCGAAACGTCGATCCCAACGTCGGCGAGGCCGCGGCGGCCGAGCTTACCGACAGCCTCACGGCGCTTCTGACGGGCAGCGGGTTGACGATCCTCAGAGGCAAGAAGGTGGTCGAGGTCAAGCCGGCGGGCGTGAACAAGGGGGCCGCCGTGAGCCGCCTCGTGGAGGAGATCAAGCCCGACTTCGTGCTAGCCGCGGGCGACGACGAGACCGACGAGACTATGTTCGCCGTCTTGCCGGCCGACGCCTACACCATCAAGGTGGGGAAGGGGAAATCTCTAGCCAAGTACTATCTGCCGAACTACAGAGCGGTCAGGGAGGTGCTGCGCCGGCTTCTAGCCGCCTAGTCACCACTTATGGGGCTCCGCCTCGCCCAAGGCCGCGATCTTTAGGCGCTCGGGCCCCCGCAACTTCTTCACGATCTCGGCGACCGACCTCGGGACCAGCTCCTCCCAGGAGGGATCCCCCTTAAGGATGAGCTCCCTGACCCTCGTCGATATGTACCTCTCCCTTTCGAACATGGGCTGTTGCCTCACCTCGTAACCGGCCTCTCTGAACAGCAGGGCCACGAAGGGGTTCCCCGTATAGACCACGTCGAACGGAGGCGCGTAGGACTTGACCCTCCCTAGCCACTCCAAGTTGTTCTCGACGTTTGGAATCGGTATTATCAAAACGCGCGAGAGGTCCACCCCGCCCTCCCTCAGCCCTTCCCTGAGCATCCATATCCTCTCCCCTGCCGTGAAGGGGTCCTTGAGCAGGTAGTTGAACTGGGCCGAGCCCACGGCGATGACCAGCTCGTCCACCTCCTTGAGGATCTCCTTGACCGCATATACGTGGCCCCAATGCGGCGGCTGGAAGCGCCCGGGGAACAACCCCCTCCTCATGACCCTGGATTGCCCGCGTTTTTTATATGTACACGCGTTGCGGTCAGGGACCGGCCGTTTAACGCCAGTAATCGCCGCGCCGTACCTGCGGTAGCTTTTTATCCATTTTAACAGATATTGAAGTGGCCATCGTGATCTCTCCGCCGGTGGCTGAGGCCTTGAGGAGGGCGGCCGGGGATCGCGATCCGGAGCTATTTCTAGCGGAGCTCCTCTCGCAACGCCTAGATCCTTCCGAAAGAGTTGATCTATATCTGAAACTGCACGAGAAGTATCTGGCCGAGGCTGAGTCGCTCTACGAGAGGGGCGATTTAGCGCAGGCCGGCGAGAAGTACTGGGGCGCCGTCACCGCCTTGCTGAACGCGATAGCCGAGCGGAGAGGCCTCCCTCATTACAGCCATCGCGACTACGCGGAGCTGATAGAGACGTTGTACGAGGAGACGAGGGATAGGGAGCTACTCGTGGGCTTCAGGATGGCGGAGGGCCTCCACGCCAACTTCTACCACAACTACATGAGGAGGGAAAGCTTCGAGGCGCATCGCCAGGAGGTCTTGAAGCTTATAGATAAGCTGAAGTCGATCATATAAACAGCGCACTCGCTAGAGGCCGGAGGGGCCTATCCGAGGGGAGCTATGCCCCGCTCCATCAACTTCGCGACTACCTTGGAGGTGAGCTCGTACGTAGCCGCTATGTTGGAGTTGAGCACCCTCATTTGATTTATCACGAGGTCCAGCCTTTCTCTGAGGTCCTTATGCATCGTGTCTATCCTCTCCGCGAGATCTTTATGCATCGCGTCGATCTTCTCGGCGAGGCCTTTGTGCATGACATCTATTCTCTCGACGAGGTCCTTATGCATTACGTTAACTCCGTTCTTTATCTCGTCCAGCTTCGAATTCATAGACTTCG
>CAYFGI010000039.1:0-12344 GCA_964342785.1 uncultured Thermoproteaceae archaeon | reverse complement strand
CTACAGTTGTAGCAAGAACTTGGGGGCGCTGTCGCGCGTCAACACCATCACGTCCCTTGGGTAGCCCCTCCTGGGCCTACTGCTCTTCACCTCTATCTTATAGGGCCCCGCCACCACGTCTATCTCCGCCTTATTTCTATAGTAGTAGACCTGGCCGTACTTCCTGAACAAGTGCTCCTGCACAACTTGCTCCAACAACGCCGCCTCGTCCACGCCCCGCGAGGTCCACTGGGCTACGACGCGGTAGAGAAGAGGATCTCTGAAGAATATCTTCTTCTCCCGCCTCGGCTGCGGCCTCCCGCCGGAGAGGAGATACGCCACACCCACGGCGTAGATATCTGCGAGGAACTCGACGTATTCCCTCACCGTGTTGTGGGAGATCCCCACCTCCTGCGCCACCGCGTGGTATGACATCGGCGACGGGATCTTCTCCAAGACGGCGCCGAGGATATCCTTAAGGAGCTGGGGGCTCCTCCCGTGCCTATAGGCCTCCGACACGACCGCGTCCCTGATGGCGTCAGCGGCGTCGGGATGCTTGTTTACGGCCTTGGGGAAGCCGCCTGTCTCTAGGTACTCCTCGAAGAGCTGGGAGATCACGGCGGGCTCCCCTGCGTCCGCTCCATGTATCTCGACGTATGCGGGGAAGTCCAGCGGTAAGACGACCACGTCTCTGCCCCCGCCCCTCCTGCCGGGGAAGCGCTCCGGCGTCTTCAACAACCCCACCGTAGAGGAGCCGGTAGCCACCACCACGGCTTTATCCAACACGCCGGCGTCGACGTAGTACTTCAACACCCTCCACCACCCCTTGACCGAGGTCACCTCGTCCAGCAGGAGGTAGAGCCTCCTCGCCCCCCGCCTAGCCGCCCTCCCCACCACGTACTCGAAGGCGCGCCTCAACTCGGCGGGGGACAGCACTATGTCGAGATCTAAATACGCCACGGAGTCCGGCTCGGCCCTCCTCAACAGCTCTCTTATCAACAGCTTAAGCCCAGTCGTCTTGCCGGTCTGGCGCGGGCCGTAGACGAAATTAAGGGCGGGCGGGTCGAGGCCCAGCTCCCATATCCACCCGGGCACCCACCTCACCCTCTCGTTCAGCCACTGCCTCAAGTGCTTATCTCTCTCCTCCCAATCTGGCGAAAACCACCACGGGTTCAAGCGATCCACTACGTCCATTGTCACTAAACTGACAACAACTTAAAAAATAATTGTCAGTAGACTGACAAATCCTCCGACCTAAATCGCCGCCTCCAACGGCGCCCCGACCGCCGCGCCTATATTAAAACGACCGACGGAACAGCGAGGGAAAGCTTAAATTCACCCTTGTTTATTGGAGCCGACGGGCCCGTAGCTTAGCTAGGTAGAGCGCCCTGGGACGTAGTCCCGGCCGTCCCGCGTAAGGCTCATAAAGGGCGCCCGGCCCAAGCAACCGGGAGGCCCCGGGTTCAAATCCCGGCGGGCCCACTATCGTCTTCATCTCTGAGTCGTCGAAGGGGATCGCGGCGAGCGGCGGCACGACGCAAGCCGTCGACTACATCGCTGAACACAGGCGTCGCGGCCGGGCGGAAAAAATTTTTTACCTAATGCCGCTATATGTCGGTGCTTAGGGCGATAAAGTTCAGAGTGGAGCGGCGCGTCGACGACGTCGAGGCCGTATGGCGTCGTCTCTCTAGGCTTGAGGATATGCCGAAATACTGGGGCGGACACAAGCGGGTCGAGGTGCTGGGGGTCAACTCGGGCGTCTATTCCCTTAGGATAAAATTCGCCTTCCCCGGCCCTATGAACGAGGGGTACGCCGAGGCTGTTGTGGACGAGGCGAGGAGGGAGGTCCTCCTCAACTACATCAGAGGCCCCTTCGCCGGCGTCGTCAGGAACTTCGTGAACGACGGCGTCCTGGCCAGCGATTGGGATATCCTCCTCCACCCCTTGTTCCTCCCCATGAAGCCTTGGGTCGCTTCGCACTTCAGGAAGGGAGCTGAGCACGCGTTGGAGCGCCTAGCTCAAGCCCAGACCGAGGCGTAGAACGGCACTTCCCTCAGCAGGAGGCGCCTCCTCCTCAGCCCGGCCGCCTCGAGCAGCCCCTCCACCTCGTCCCTAGAGAAGACGTGTAGCGCCCCCGCCGCCGTGTTTATCGCGAGGAAGCCCGGCATGGTCTCCACGACGGGCTGCCCCACGTAGAACGTGGCCTTGGGGGCGGCGCGTTTAATACATGCGACCTCCCTAGCCGGGTCGTCCATCCAGTGTAGCACGTTGAAGAGAAGCACCTCCTCGACGGCTAGCCCCGCCAGCACGTCGACGAGCTCGCACGCGCTCGCCGCCTTGAGCACGCAGACCCCGGAGCCCGGGCACTCCCCCACGGCCACGTTGGGGGCCGTCTCGAGCAGGATCTCGACGCTCTCTTCCTCCTCTTCATACCCCGCGTATAGCTCCGGCGCGTACTCGGCGTATATATCCACGGCGTTGTGCCCGCCCCTCATCTTCGGCTCGAAGACCCTCCTCCCCTTGAAGCCAGCCGCCTTGAGGAAATCGTCCCTCCATAGTTTGTACCACCCCTGCGCCTGCATGGCTTGAAACAACATACGCGCGGTGTCCACATCGCCGTCCAGCACCTTGGGGAACGCCCTATCGAAAGATTCGTGTAGAGCCAGCCACTCCTGCGCGTAGGGCCCCTTGGGCCTCCCCGGCTCCTCCAGCCGCCTCACGACGCGCCCCTCCTCGTCTATATATCCATGGTATAACAAAGATCTGTAGAGAGCCTTGGCCACCGGCGCCTCTGTCCTCCCGGCGGCTTTAGCCTCGTTCCACCACTTGACGGCGTACCAGACGCTCCAACGCAAGGCGTTCATCATGTCAGCGACCCCGCCGGCGCCGGCCAGATAGCCTCTGAACCTCCTCAACATGCTCAAGGCGTCCATCCACGAGATCATAGACATTTCAACACGCCCATCTTCTCCAGCCTCAATAGAAGCAACCTCGTCGACGCGTCGACGCAAGGACACCTCAAGGCTTCGAGCACCTTCTGTTGCACGTCCTCCGGCAGAGCCGCGAATTTATCGAAATCCACTATGTCGCAATCGAGGAGCTCCCGCTCCTTCTGCCTCAACACGACCTCCCGCGGCCGGCCTTATTTAGGGTTTATTACACGCCGGTGCGAAATATATAGCCCCTCCCACGGGGATACATGCGGCGGTACACGGATAGGTTCATAATGACGCCTGGGCCCACCGAGGTACCGCATAGGATCAAGACCGCGTTGGTGAGGGAGACCACGAACCCAGATCTAGACCCGGAGTTCCTGGAGCTATACAACTCGACGAGGTCCAAGCTCAAGAAGTTGATAGGCGCCGAGAAGGCCGATCTCTACATATGGGTCGGCGAAGCCATGCTGGGCTTGGACGCCGCCGTGGCCAACACGGTCAGGGAGGGCACGAAGGTCCTGGTGGTGGACAACGGCGTCTACGGCGAGGGGTTCGCCGATCTAGTCAAGCTCTACGGCGGGAGGCCTCTGACGCTAGGCCTCGACTGGAGGAAGTCGGCTGATCTACACGCCTTGGAGAGGGCCCTTGAGCTCAACAAAGACGTGGAGGTCGTGACGTTGGTCCACTGCGATACCCCCTCGGCGCTTCTCAACGACCTAGCCGAGGCGGCCAAGGTCGTCCGCTCCTTCGGCCCCCTGCTGATAGTCGACGCAGTTTCGAGCGTGGGATCCATGGAGCTGAGATTCGACGATTGGGGCATAGACGTGTTGATCGGCGGGAGCCAGAAGGCCCTCAACGCCCCGGCCGGCCTCACGATCCTCGCGATAAGCGAGAGGGCTTGGGAGAGGTTCAAGGCGGTCTCCCGCGGCTCCTTCTACGAGAACCCCCTCCTCTGGAGGGACATGCTGGATAAACAAGGCGTGTTCCCCTACACCTTCTCAGACGTCCTCCTCTACGCGTTAGACGAAGGGCTGAAGGCGCTCTTCGAGGAGGGGCTCGACTCGGTCTTCGCGAGGCACGACGCGGCCCGGAGGGCCTCGAGGGCGGCCCTGGAGGCCATGGGGCTGGAGCCCTACCCAGCCGACGTCTCCTGCACCTGCCCCTCCGTCTCGGCCTTCCTGGCGCCTAAAGGCGTCAAGCCCTCCGACGTGAGGCGCGTGGCGTGGGAGAAATACGGAGTTATGATAGGCGGGAGCTGGGGCAAGCTCGAGGGGTCGGTCCTCAGGATAGGCCACATGGGGGTCCAAGCCTCGTACGCCCATCTAGCGGTCGCCTTCACAGCTCTGGGCAAAGCCCTCGCGGATCTAGGCTACAAGGCAGACGTGGGGGCCGCCGTCGAGGCCCTGTCCACCTACTTTTAAGATTTTTTAAGGGGGTTCCACTCGCCCCCATGAGGAGGCTCTCGGCGACTTATCTGCCCGTGTTGATCGCCCGCGTCGGGTCGGGGGCAAGCGCGGCGGTGACCTCCTTCTTGTTCCCCCACCAGGAGCTCGCCGTGGGGGCGATACTCGCCGTCTATCCGCTCCTGGAGGCCCTGGGCTCCTTCGTGGCGGGCAGATACGCCGATAGGTTCGGGAGGAGGCCCGCCATGGTGCTCGGATATCTGGCCAGGCTGGCCGCCATGGCCTTGATGTACTTAGCGCTGGCGTGGGGCTGGGGGCCTCTGGCCGTGGGCGCCGCGAACGCGGCGGCCGGCTTCTTCACGGCGTTCATCCTCGTCTCGTCGCTAGCGATGGTGACGGACCTCACGGAGGTGAGGAACAGAGGGCTGGGCATGGGGGCCTTCGAGTTGACCAACCTAGGAGGGTACGCGGTGGGCTACATAGTGGGCGCGGGGTTGTTCCAAGCGCTCGGCGGGGCCGGCTCCTTCGCCGCCTTGGTGGTGTTCACGGCGGTCTTGACCCCCCTCGTCTTCGTCATGGCCGAGACGGCGCCGTTAAAAGGCGTGGAGATACCTCTTAATCCGTTCAAGGGCCTCCCGCCGGCCACTTGGCCCGCCATACCCCTTTGGTTCGCCTTGACGACCTTCATCGGCATGGGCATATACTCGGGCAGAGTCATTGCGGACGTCCTCTCGACCTCCTCCAAGCTGGCCCACCTCCAGTCGGGCGCTCTGCTCGCAGGAGCTTTGATAGTCATAGGGCTAGGCGCCGTCCTCTTCGGGAGGCTTTCGGACAGATGGGGGAGGGAGCGCACGTTGAACCTAGGCATAGCCGGCGTGATGTCGGCCTTGATCGTGCTGGCCGGCTTGCTGGCGCTAAACGTGCCGCCCATGGAGGCCGTGGCGCTGGCCTCGCCCCTTGTGTTCCTCGCCTCGGCCATAGCCCCGTCGGTTCTAGCCATAGTGGGCGACCGCGCCCTTTTGACCATGAGGGGGACCGCCATGGGTCTTTACAGCGTCGTCTTGGGCGTCGGCATGGCCGTAGGCGCGATCGTTGGCTCCCTCGCGGCGGTGGGCGGAGGACTTCTCGGCATAGTCGAGGCCGCCCTCGCCGTGTTCTCCCTAGCGACTGCGCTCTACGTCATCCTCAAGGCGATCACGGCGAGATTTTCACGTAGATATAACGGCGATAGACAGTGAAATCGCCGGCCTTGAGGACCGCGGTCACGTTGTAGACCCCGGGCCTCAGCGCTATATATCCCTGCCCGGCCTCCGTGCCGTTTACGAGGACGATCCACCGGCCTTCTGGAGGCGTCAACGACACGTAGATTCCGCCGGCCACCGGCGCCGCGACAGCCCGGGGGCTCCACAACAAATAGATAGACGATCTACCGGAGGTCTGCACAACCCTATCGCCCTCCGCGTACTCCGCCAACCCCCTCACTGGGCTGATCCTCTCTGCAGTGGACGGAGACTCGGAGCCTGAGTAGGCGCACGGCGGGGCGTACCAACCGCCGCCCGCCTCGTAGTAGAGCTCCATCCAGCCCCTCCAGCCGGTCACCACCGCCGTGTACCCCTCGCGAGGCCCCGCCACGATCCACTCGAGCTCCCGGCCGGGCCCCACGTAGAGCTCCAGCTCGCCCGGTAGATACACGACGTCGTAAAGACGCCGTTGTCCATCCACCTCGTAGTAGAAATAAAGCGCCGATCCATTCGCCGAGATGACCAGGCCTAGATCCACCGGCGGCTTCACCTCGCCGACTGTGGCCGAGCTTTGGTAAAACGCTATCCTCCTCCCGTCCATTTGATAAACCACTATGTTGCCGCTCCCCCTAGCCTCCACGAGCCCGTAGTCGGTCGCGTTGAATATATAGTCCGCTACCGTCAAGTAATAAGTGCCGTTTATATACGTAATAAGGAAGACGTTCTGGACCCAATACCAAATACCGCCGGATCTAGCGAAGACGTTCAACTGTAGAGACACCGCGTTGACCACATGGCCCGGCCCCGTCGAGTAGAAATAAGCCTCGTCTATATGGGCCAGCCCCGCCACCCCGGCGGCCGTGTAGCTGTACGACATGAAGCCGCAAACCCCCGCGTCGACTATGCCGATAGCAGGCGCCGCCGATCCGTCCAGATACCTCGCGGCGATCACGGCGATGGCGGCCAGAGCCGCCAACAAGAAGAGCGCGCGCCTCGACACGCCGAGGCCTCGTTTAAATGTTATAAAAATACGTCTGCTTGACGGCGTGGAGTTCATCGTGGCGATCGATGACCTCTCGCTCGACGAGGTCCTGGCGAGGTGCAGGCTCGCGCTTGTTTTCTTCAGCGGCCGCCACTGCGCAGTATGTATAAACTTCGAGAAGATGCTTAAAGCTATATGTAGAGGCTACACGGGGATATGCTGCGTGAAGATAGAGTCCGAGAGGGCCTTGAGGCACGTGAAGCAGCTGGGCATACTCGGCGTCCCCAGCGTGGTCGGGTACGTGGACGGCAAGCCCGTGGCCATGGCCTCCGGCCTCCTCCACGCTCCATCCGTCAACATGCTCATAACCTCTTTGATGAAGGCCGCGTATGGATAAGGTCGCTTCCGTGCTCAAGATACTGGCCAGAGCCTATCTGCTCGGCAGCTGCTGGCGGTGCGCGGATATACTCAGCAAGCTATCGTCGGGCCCCGACGCCGAGACCGCCCTGGTCTTGCTGAGGGAGGCCTACAGCCTAGCTAAAGCCATAGCCTCGAACAAACAAAAACACGAGGGGGTCGAGTGCTGCATCGCGGCGCGCTTGAGGCCGGGCTTGGAGCCGGAGGTCTGCAGCATATACGGCGGGATACCCGCTGGAGAGCTCTGCTGCGTGGCGTGCCCCGACGTGCCGCAGGAAGAGGAATACCTAGAGGCGGCGCGCGAAGTCCTGGAGGGCGGGCTCCTCGTGAGGGCCGTCTCCTTGGCCCAAGCCTAGAGGAGGAATAGGAAAGATGCGCCAAGCCTGGCGAAGGCCGTCCCCACGAGCATCTTACGTATGAACTCCTCGCTGTAGTTGCCCGCGTAGGTCAAGATGGCGCTGGAGAGCTCGGCCCCCGTGAGGGCCCCCAACGCGTTGACCAGATTATAATAGCCCAGCGCCTTCCGCCTATCGTCGGCGTTGTCCACGACGTAGGCGAAGTAGGCCACGTTGGATATAGATCCGCCGAAGCCGTAGAACAAATAAGCCGCATATATCTGATAGACGTTAGTCGCCACTCCATATATCAGTGGCCACAACATGAAGGTAGCCCTACCAAGGAACAGGGAGAGGCGCATATGCCTATCGACGAACCTCCCCATGGCTCTTTGAAACGCCAGGTTAGACGCCACGGTGATTATCTGGACGATGGCCACCTGCAGGCCGGTCATGTGGAAGACGTAGACCTGCGCGAGGGGGAAGAGAGGCCACGCGAAGGACCAAGTGACCATGAAGGCGAACGTGTCGAGATAGAACTTAAGGAGCCGCCGGCCCACCCGCCCCATCTGGGTCCTAGGCCCCTCATCGTACTCCAACCCCAGCATGTAGAGCTGGATCGTGTTAGCCACGGTAAGCGCCGCGGCGATATCTAGGGCTAGTCTAATAGCCAGCGGGTTGTCGCGCATGAGGAGGCCCGTTATCAACGTCGCGACGAGGCCCCCCAAGGTGGAGTAGAACGAGAACTCGGCCAACGAGATGCCCCTGCTCCGCCTGCTGTATTGCTCCATTATGAGAGACCAGCCGTACCCCGAGATCCCCAAGGCAGCCGTAACGACCACATAGAGAGCCGTATACGCTATATGTATCTCCGCGAACAACGCCATCAAGACCAACGCCGCGGCCGAGGCGATGTTAGCCGCCAGTATCAACCTCAAGGGGCGCCATCTTTTAAACGAGGCGAGGAAAGCCGAGAGGTTATTGAAGACGGTGCCGGCCGACGAGATCACGCCCAGCATCAACGGCGGCGTGCCCGTCGAGGCCGCGACGAAGCCGACAAACGGGCTATATAGAGAGTTCGCGAAGTTCTGTAAAGCTGAATATATGTAAAGCCGCCTTAAGGTGCGCACGACGCCTACAACGAAGGGCTAGATATGTGTTTCACCCTCTATATATCACGAAGAGGGGGGTGCCCAACATGTTGTTGGGTATACCCAACGCGCTCGCTTCAGACGACACCGCGTTCGTCGCGTTCTGCACCAAGGCCACCAGCTGTTGAGGCGATGCGTTGACGTAGCACTGCGGGTATTGCGACTGGATGTAGGAAATCTGGGCGAGCGGGTAGAGGTTCAACAAGGTCGAGTTGCCCGTCTGGAGGTACTGCACTATATAGGCGGCCGCCATATCGTAGATAGAGGAAAGCGCGTTGTAGAACTGGGAAGCCCCCGTCTTGTTGTATATACACGTGAGCCCCAGCCAAGTCTCGACCCCCGCCACGAAATCCTGCTGGGGACCTCCCTGCAGAAAGCCCAACACGTGGGTCGGGAAGTACCTCACGGCGTAGAGGACCGTGCCGTTTTGTACATATTGCCTCAAGGCCTGGCCGTACTGGGCCTCGAAGAGAGCGCAGTACGGACACGTGGGGTCCAGATACTCTATCACCACCACCTTAGCGTCGCTGGACCCGACGACAAACGACGAGCTCACTAGGTTCTTCAGATACTGGGCTTGTTGCTGCGTCAACTTAACGCCCGTGCAGAGCGTCTGTCCTTGGTAGGTGATGGAGCTCTGGAAGACGCCCCGCTCCGCCAGCTGTATGGCTTGGATAGGGCCAGGCGAGAAGCCCGCGCAGAAGTAGGCTATCCCGGGCCCCCCTTGGCTGGAGCCGCCTTGGCTACGCAACACGAGGAAGTAGGCCAGAACTCCGCCTATCACGACGACGGCGGCAACCACGACGGCCAAGACGAGCTTGTTCATAGCGAAACGCGACTCCTTATTTAAATACTTCGCGCCACGTTAAAAAACGGAAAACGTCTAACCCCCCATGAAGCTCGGCAAGATAACCCGCGACGTCTTCGACGCGGTGATATACCCCAGGCTCGGCGCAAAGAGGCCGGAGATACTCGTGCCCCCTCAACACGGCGTAGACGTAGGCGTCGTGGATCTCGGCGACGGGAGGGTCCTCGTGGTCAAGACCGACCCCGTCTTCATCGTGCCCCAGTTCGGCTTCAAGAAGGCGGCTTGGTTCGCTGTCCACATCCTCGCCAGCGACGTTATGACGTCAGGCATACCCCCGCAGTACGCCGCCATAGACCTCAACCTGCCCGTCTCCATGACAGACGAGCAGTTCGCCGAGATGTGGGAAGGGCTACACCAAGCCATGGCCGAGATAGGTGTGGCAGTCGTCGCGGGCCACACCGGGCGCTACGAGGGGACCGACTACCCGATGCTCGGAGGCTTCGCCATGTTCGGGATAGGCCCCAGGGAGAGGCTGGTCACCACTAGGGGCGCTAGGCCCGGCGACCAGATAGTCATGACCAAGGGGCCGGCCATAGAGGCCACGGCGCTTCTAGCGAACTTCTACCCCGAGTACTTCAAGTCCAAACTACCGCCGGACGTGTTCCAAGAGGCCTACGACCTCTATTGGCAGATGTCCTGCTGGAAGGACGGCCTCGTGGCCTCGAGGGTGGGGGTACACGCCATGCACGACGCGACGGAAGGCGGCGTCTGGGGCGCTCTAGTCGAAATCGCCGAGGCTAGCGGCGTGAAGATAGAGGTATACGAGGAGAAGCTCTTCATGAAGAGAGCAGTCGCCGAGCTGACGAAAGCGGCCGGAATAGATCCATGGACCTCCATATCCGAGGGGACCCTCATCATAGCGACGGACCGCGGCGACGAGGTCGTCGAGGCCTTGAGGAGGGAAGGCATAGAGGCCGGCGTCATAGGGGAGGTCAAGGCGGGAGGCCCCGGCGTGGTCCTCAGGAAGAGAGGCGGCTCGGCCCAGCCCATAACGCACCCCCGCGAGGACCCCTTCTGGTACGCCTTCAGCGAGATAGGGAAGCTACTGGCGGAGAGGAGATAATTGCACCATACGACTGCCTTTTTATCCTCCACCCCCACCGCGACATGCAGGGAGTGATACTCGAGGCCGACGAGCCCGAGAGGCTCTACGCCTTCGCGACCTACGTGGCGACGCTCGTGGCCAGGGGAGAGGCCGTGGCCGTGTTCGTCACCGGGAGGGCAGTACGGGCCTTCTCCAAGGCCTACACCCCGCCGCGCGATACGCCCAAGGAAATGGATTGGCGCAGGATACTGGCCGACGCCAAGGAGCTAGGCGACGTGAAGGTGTATATATGCGAGACCGTCGCAAAGGCCTACGGCCTATCGGACTTCTGGCTGGCCGACGGCGTGGGCTCCATGTTCAGCTTCCTAGAAAACGTAAATAGCGTAGTCGTGTTCTAAGCCATGGAGGAGATAGACGTGAGAGGCAAGACGTGCCCGGACCCCCTGAAGGAGGTAGCCGCTAGGCTGGCCGCCGCGCCCCAGGGGACGCAGTTCAAGGTGATCACAGACGACTACACGTGCTACCTAATGCTCAGAAGGCTCGCCGCGCTCAACGACGTCAAGATACTGGGCGCGGAGGAGGGGGACCTCTTCGTCTTGCTACTCGAAAGATGATAGTGAGGAAGGCCCGGCCCGAAGACGTCCCCGCCGTCGTCGAGTTCACGAGAAACACCTGGGAGTGGGGCGACTACGTGCCGAGGGTCTTCGCCGACTGGGTCTCCGAGGGCACGGCGTACGTGGCGGAGCTAGACGGGACCGTGGTGGCCGCCGCGCGGCTGTTGATGGTGGGGGAGACGGCCTACCTACAGGGGCTGAGGGTCCGCCGCGAATACAGGCGGAGAGGCATAGGCAGAGCGGTCACCGAGCACCTAGTCGAGGAGGCTAGGAGACTCGGCGCCTCCATGGCTACGTTGATAGTAGCCGAGCGGAACGAGCCCAGCCTCTCCCTAGTGAAGAGCGTCGGGTTCAAGCCCGTGCTGGAGCTATGGGGCGGCGTCCCCGAGCGCGCGGAGCCCTCCAAATGCCTCGAGGGGGACGAGGCCGAGGAGGCGCTGAGGAGGGCATTGGGGCGGACTAATGGCTTCGCCTGCCTCCCCGACGACCCCTGGATCTGCGTAGCGGCCACGCCCCAGCTACTCCTCAAAAGAGCCAAGCCCTGCCTAGGAGAGGACCTGTACATAGGCCGGTTCTCGTTCGGCTCAGCCCGCGTAGACGCGCAGGAAGACGTCGTAGCCCTCAAGCCCGAGGGATTCGCAAAGCTATACGGGCGGTACTTCCTCCTCGCGCTGAAGCTCCTCAGCTAACCGCGCCAAGCCCGGACCGAACCCCCGCGCGTATTTAATTCCGTGAACTCTACCCTACATGATCCCTATATTCGAGACCCAGCTGAACGAGGCGATCTTCTACGCCGTCTTCTATACCGCCTACGGCGCCGACATAGCCTTGACCTACATCGCGCCGCTGATCAGGAGAAGACTAAAGATAAAGAAAGACAAGACCTACATAACCCTGGTCACGACCCTCCTCGCCACGATCTTCCTCTCCTTCTACTTCGGCTACCTCTCCTACTATACAGATATAGGCGTGCTACCCCTCCCATCTCTATACATCGGCCTGGCGTTGATCGCGGCAGGCGAGTGGCTCAGGCTCTGGGCGATAGCCACCCTCGGCAAATACTTCTCCCCCGTAGTCACCGTCTTCCCCGACCACAAGGTAGTCACGCGGGGCCCCTACAGGCTCGCGAGGCACCCAGCATACGGCGGAGCGCTCATCTCGCTCCTCGGCCTAGCCCTAGCCACCAGAAGCGCCTTCTCCCTACCCCTAGTCCTACTAAACGCCGCGGTATACAACAACAGAGCCAACACCGAAGAGAAGCTCCTAACCGAAAGCCTAGGAGACGAATACGTCAAGTACAAGTCAAAAGTGAGGAAGAAATTCATCCCATTCCTATGGTAGGAGGCCGCCCCCCAACCCCGCCCCCACTATCC
>CAYFGI010000038.1:0-12584 GCA_964342785.1 uncultured Thermoproteaceae archaeon | reverse complement strand
GTTCGTGAGCGAGCGATATCTGTCGTCGAGCGGGCCTCTGCGGAGCTGGCGCCGGAGGAATCGGCGGCTTGTGGACTTCACGTGTAAACTTTATATGTATACTAAGATGTTTACACGTGAGCGAGGTGATCTCGGTGAGGGTGAGGAAGGGGCTTAAGGAGGAGCTTGAGGAGCTCGGCATAGACTACGCGGAAGCTATCAGAAGGTTTCTGGAGGAGCTAGTGGCCGTGGAGAGGAGGAGGCGGGCCTTGGATAGAGCCAGGGCGTTGAGGGAGAAGCTGAGCGGGAGGGGGGTTTTCCCCGCCAGCGTTGATCTCATAAGAGAGGATAGAGATGCGGCTGGTCGTTGACGCCTCGGCCATAGCCGCTTTATATATACCCGAGGAGGGGAGCGAGTTAGTGGAAAAAGCGCTGGGCCAAGCCAGATCTCTACACACCCTCGATCTAGCCGCCTATGAGGTCGCCAACGTCGTGTGGAAACACGCGAGGCGCGGGCTCCTTCGGCAAGAAGAGGCGGCGGAGCTGGTGGAGGAGGCGTTGCGGTTCCTCAAGACATTGGAGATACACACCTACGCCGAGGTGCTGGAGGACGCCCTCCGCTTGGCGTTTAGACACGGCATCACGATCTACGACGCCGCCTACGCGGCCTTGGCCGAAAAGATAGGAGGGAAGCTACTCACCCTAGACAAGCAGTTAGCCGAAAAAATCCCGATAGCGGCTACCCCGGATCGTCTGCTATAAACATCGAGACGTCGAAAAACCCCAGCGTCTCGGCGGCGCGAAAAGGGCCTGCGGCGGCCGTCGCCTGGATGTAGCGACTAATTGCGCGGCGGCATGCAGACGGCTGGACCAAACGGCGCTTGGGTTACATAATCCCCTCGCTTGAGAACTCTTCCACATATCTTGACTGCAGAGCCGGCCTTCGTTGAGCTGGCCGCCGGCCTTGAGGGCCAAGTTGGGGCTTTGATCTCGAACTAGCTCACTGTATTTTGCTAGCTTTTATCCTCTGCTCGTTGCAGAGCGCCACGAAGCCCTTGCCCCTCACGTTCGCCACCAGCGTGACGCCCAGCTTACACGCGGCCTCGATGCCGCTGTATAGCGGCCCCCTCAAG
Source organism: uncultured Thermoproteaceae archaeon (assembly GCA_964342785.1). GTDB lineage: Archaea > Thermoproteota > Thermoprotei > Thermoproteales > Thermoproteaceae > Thermoproteus. Next base: position 11,472 of record CAYFGI010000038.1, on the reverse strand, counting down.
CTGACCACGATGGAGGCGCCTATCGACGCCGCCCTGGCGACTATGTCGGAGGAGGCCCGCCCCGTCGTGAAGACCACGCCGCCTCTCAAGCCCTTCTTGAGCGCCTTCCCGACCAGCTTCAAGATGGAGCTGTGTCTACTCACGTCGTGTGCAACCGTCCACTCGCCGTTGAGGAGAGCCGACGTGTGCATGGCCAAGGACGGCTCCACCGAGGGCATGGTGAGCTTGCCGAACTCCGACGCCAACGATCTGAGCCGCTCCTCTGTTATGGAGACCTCCACGAGCTTGCGCCTGGCGACGGCCTCCACCCCGCCGCATTCCTCCAGGGCCATGGGCTGGGCGCGGGGAGCGGCGGCGATCCTCGCCTTGACCGCCCTCTCCTCGACCGATATCTCCACGACGTCCTCCAGCGAGCTCACGTAGCCCTCGGCGTAGAGATAGCCCAGGGCAAGCTCCTCTAGCTCGACCGGCGTGGCCACCAACGTGGCCGCCAGCCTCCCGTTGACGTACAGCTCTATTAGGCGGTCCACGGCTATCTTGAAGCCCCTAACCTCACGCCACATATCTGGCCAAGATCCTGAGCCCGTATTCAGCCACCTCGTCTATCTCGCCGTTTACCTCGACGTGCACGTGGCCGCACCTCTTGCACTTATGGAAGAAGATCCCCTGCATATCCTCCCTATACAACACCTCGAAGTTCTCCCTCCCCTCGGCGCCGCACCTCGGGCACCTCCACCACTTGTAGCGCCACGTGAAGCCGCAGACGCATTTGGCGTATTTAGCCCTCCCCTCGAAGAGGGCCCCCGGCTCCCGCTTCACTAGGAACAACGTTGGCACCGCCCCGCAGATCGGGCATCTATCGCCCTCCCATCCCCGGAACTTCCCGCCGTATAGCTGGGCCAGCCTATGGGCCACGGCGAGGCGCGCCAAATCCCTATCGCCCGTCAGCGCCTCGGCCGACGACAAGTTCTTGACGTGCTCTATCAGCGGCGCCTCTAGGGACTCCAAAACTGGCGTGAAGGTCGAGAAGGCCGAGAAAAACTCGGCGGTTTCCCTCGGGGCCTCCGAGAGGCCCCTCCTGCACTCCTCGTCGTCTCCGCAGACGGCCCTAACTACCGCTTCTCTTGACATGCTTCAGATAGTTCGGCATATTCTTCTCCACCCACTCCAGCGCCGCCTTGCCGTAGCCGAACATGGCGATCAACAGAGGTCTATTGGCCGGGTGCAACGACGCGAATAGGTGCAGGAATATGAAGAGCAACACGAGGTAGAACCCCAGGTCGTGTAGCAACAACATGTCTCTGAAGACGGCCTCGCTCAGCCCTAGAGCGTTGCTATACACCATGAGGACTCCGCTTATAGACAACAACACTATCCCCACGACCAGCACTATGGTCATGTAGGCCACCAACACGTTGTGTCTATCCAGGTTCTTCGCCACGTCGTCGGGGAGCGGCTTGCCGAACATATAGTGGTTGGCCAACGCCTTAGCCTCCCTTATCTGCTGGCTAAGGGGCTTCCTCAAGGCGTCGAAGACGTGGATCCTCCTAAAGGCCAGCAGATATATGACGTAGACGATCAAGAACACGCCCCATATCTCGCCGAGGAACCTATGCGAGGAGCGCGCCAGCTCCTCCCCCACGGACGTCGGGTAGGGGCTTCCCAAGAAGGCCGCGAGAGGGGCCCCCACGGCGTAGCTCAGCCAGCTCATCAACCCGGGGAACAACAACATGGACCCCGTGATCGCCAACAAGGTGATGAGCACTAAGTTGAGCCCGTGGGCTAGCCTATATCCGGGGGACGCTACCTCAATTTCTTTTTCATTATTTACACTACTCATATAATAATAGAGATTATGGGTTTAAAAATTTATTATGCTTTTTGTTGTTGAGCTGATTTTTGCTCTTCTATACGAGATTTACGCCAGGAGGCGACCCCAATTATCGTCAGCCCCACGGCGCCCACAAGCGCTAGCGGCGGCACTATCTCTTTCAGCACCTCTCTAGCCTCGTTCGTCGGAACCACGGCGTCCTTCGGGAAGTGTTGCTGTATGGCGAAGGCCTTCCTATCCGACGAGACGTAGATCCAACGGACCTGGCCCCCGACGTAGGGGTTCAAGTTAAGGCCGTATACAGTCCTGCCCTTAGCCGCCTCCGCCTGGGCCATCTGCACTATCTGCGACGCCGGGCCGAAGGTGAAGACCCCGGTGGGGCACACCTCGACGCACGCGGGCTGCATTCCGTTCTGTATCCTATCTACGCAGAAGGTGCACTTGTAGTACTTCCCGTCCGAGCCCCTCCTCGGCACGTCGTAGGGGCACGCGTTCTCGCAGAAGCCGCACCCTATGCATTGCTCTTGGTTTATCACGACGGCGCCTTCGGGCGTCACCGATATGGCGCCGGAGGGGCACGCCCTAGCGCACGGAGCGTTGACGCAGTGGAGGCACTGCGAGGGGACGGGGGCTATGTCCACCTGCTCGAAGACCAGCTCGCCGGCGGGCGTGGCCAAGCCCTTCTTCGTGGTGCCCTCGTAGAAGAACACGACCTTCCAGTCGTTGGCGGTGAACGTAGGCGGGTTTGTGAACGTCGGGCTGAACGTCGTCTCGGTGGGGCCTCTGCCGTTCCACTCCTTGCACGCCACTTGACACGCCCTACAGCCTATGCACTTATCTATGTCTACAAGAACGGCGTATCCCTCGTTGGCCGGGGGCGGGTTTATGGCGACCATGGCTACACGCTAGGGGCTTTTCTTATTACTCCGAGCCACGCCTTGGTTTCTTGTATCGTCGTCACTGGGTCGACGACGTCCGGCGATATGAAGTTGCCCGACGGGCCAGCGTCAGGCCCCTCGAAGCTCCACGACCAGAGTATGTTCACCACGGGGACTTGCTGGCCGTCTACGTTGAGGTACGCCTCGCCGTCTGTGACGTAAGCCCTCACCTTTATGCCGCCGCGGGCCGTCCAGAGCTCTATGTAGTCGCCTGGGTTCACGCCTATTTGTTGCGCCAGCTTCTTGGATATTATCGCGAAGGGCCTCGGCACCAGCTCGGCCAGGTCGGGCATGCGGCGATTCATGGAGCCGCTGTGCCACGTCTCCGTCAGGCGGTTGGTCGTGATCACGACCGTCACCCCGCTGATGCCCAACTGTTGAAGCATGGATTGAAGCTCCTTCGGCTCCAGCGCCACCCCGACCATCTTGCCCTGCAGTATGCTCGGCTGTTGGTTCAAGACGTCGAGGTTGTAGGGGTTGAGCCAAGCCAGCGTCGGGTACTGTATGGCCATGTCTACTATGGGCGACTCGACGGGCTCCGCGTGTATGGGCCACTGGAAGGTGTAGCCCTTGTACCAGCCGCCCATCTCTTGTATCACCTTGAGCGTAGCCGCCTTCAAATCGCCTAGCTGCTGGTAGTACTGCCTCAACAAGCTCCTCATGTTCTCGTAGGTCGGCTTGAACTGCCTCCATCCCCCTCCGCTGTAGAAGATCCTCTTGAGGAACGCCTTGACGGAGAGCGTGTCTTGATCCCAATACAGCGTATCGTTGGCCCATAGATACCTCATCCCCGTCTGGGAGGCGAACGCGTCGAAGTCGAGGACCTGCACGCCGGTATCAGTCTCCACCACGAACTTCCCTAGGAAGTTCTTCTGGCCAGTGCGTATGAAGGTCATGAGGTCCAAGCCGCCGAAGAGGTCCGCGATCCCGCTGAGCCTCCTCTTGAAGGACTTGGGTGCGAAGAAGTTGTGGCCCGGCACGAAGGCCGGCCTGTACTCGCCGGTGAACTCATCTATGATCTCGCCCGTCTCGCCGGTGACCGTCCACTGTTGCCCGGCAGCCGTCACTACGTCGGGCTTGCCGAGGATTACCTGCAACGAGTCGTAGTTATACATGAACCTAACGTTCATGGGCCACGACCAGCCCCAGTTCTTGTAGACCTTGAAGGTGGAGCTGAAGGTCCCGTCTATCTCGCCGGGCTTCCTAAAGGAGTTATCGCGCCGCATGGTCGTGAACGTGTCCCTGACGGGGTCGTATATTCCTTGATAGAGTAACGTGGAGAAGTTTATCTCCTTGTTTATGATCCTCGGGTTGACCTCGGCCTCTATGTCCGATACGGGCTGGGCCGCGCCCGTCCCGCCCGAGTAGTCCCACGAGTAGTCTGGCCTCAACGGCCTCTCGTAGACGAAGATCAGCTGTCCCTTCTTCCTGAACTTGACCTCCTCGGACTTGACGCCGGCGGCCTCGCTCGGCAGCAGTATTGCGCCGGCCTTCCTTAGATACTTGTAGAGGTTTGCTATTATCCAGTAGTCCGGCCTCGACTGGCCCCTCGGAGGCACCGCGCGCCAGCTCCACTGTATTACCCTATTGCCGTCGGTCTTGGTCCCGTCCTTCTCAGCGAAGGAGGCGGCCGGGAGCAACACGTCGGCGAACCAAGCCGTCTCGGTCTCGAATATGTCTGAGACCACCAGCAGCTGCAGCGACGACAGAGCCGCCATGGTGACCTTCACGTTGGGGTCCGTCACGGCCGGGTTCTCGCCGAATATAAACGCCGCATTTATGCTACCCCCGAGGACCTTGCTCGGGAACGTAGTCTCCGAGGCGCCGGTGCCGAGAGGTATATCGCATACTACTTTCCCGTTGACGGGATCGTCGGGGGGCACGGTGCCGCAGTATATGCCCCAGAGCAACTCGAAACGGCGCCATCCGTAGAAGTTGAAGACGGCCAGCATCTTGGCGACGTCCGCCGAGCCCTTGGAGGGCGCGGACGTGCCTACGTTTTTGACGGCCCATTGGGGCACCTCCCAGTTCCATGCGTCGGGCATGCCCTGTAGCTTCCAATCTTGGTAGGTCCTAACGTCGAGCGGGCTAGACGGCGGCGAGTGGTAGCCGGGCAACACGCCAAGCCCTCCTCCCTGCACGTCGGTGGCGCCTTGCACGTTGCTGTGTCCGCGGAACGGGTGGGTGCCCCCGCCGGGATAGCCCACGTTGCCCAGCAACAGCTGGACGATCGCGGCGGCTCTGATGATGCTGAGCACGGCGTCTGTGTGTTGCGTCATGCCCATAGCCCATTGTATCACCCCGTGTTTCTTGTGGCCCGTCACAACGCCGCTGTTCTCCACGTACAGCTGGGCGAGGGTCCTCAACATGTCGACCGGGACGCCGGTTATGTTGGACACCGTCTGGGCGTCGTACTCGGATATCAAGGCCTTTAGGTCGTCTAGGTCGTCCTGCGTTATGTTCCACCTCTGGGCCATGAGCCTCTGGAACTCGGGGAGCTGATCTATCGGCGGGTTCCTCTCGAAGAAGGCGTAGTGCAGGATGTAGTTGAGTATGGCCGTATCGGTGCCGGGGCGGAACGGTATCCAGAGGTCGCTGGCCTCGGCGGTTCTGCTGTAGTTGGGGTTCAACGCTATGAGGATGGTGCCCCTCTCCTTCTGGCCCTTCTTGAAGTAGTAGAAAGACAGCGGGTGCGCCTCCGCTGGGTTTGAGAAGAAGAGGACCACGTCTGCCAGCGCGACGTCCTCTATGCTGGCGGTCTCGGCGCCCCAGCCGTAGGTCAAGGCGAGCGCGGTGACCGTCGATGAGTGGCACTTCCTGTACTCCGAGTCGGTGTTGGAGGTGCCGAGAAACGCGGCCAACTTCCTGGACAAATAGGCCTCCTCGTTCGTGACTATTGAGGAGCCCATGACCATGACGGGGTTCTGGGCGCCTATGTAGTAGTAGCCGTCCTTCTGGACCGGCGCGCCCGTCGAGCTACGCCAGTTGTTGAGGATCGAGGCCAGCTTGTTGGCTATGTAGTTGAAGGCTTGCTCCCAGGAGACCTTCTCCCACTGCGGCGGGTACTTCTTCAAAACTGCCACCAGCTCGTCCCAAGTCTTGGCGCTCAATATCTCGTCGGGAGGCGGCTTGGGGCCCGTCCTTATCATGGGCGAGTCGAGCCTCTGTATGTTGTCGACGAGCTGGTAGGCGGCCTTGCCCTTGGGGCATAGGGCGCCCCAGTTTATGTAGGAGTCGGGGGAGCCCGAGGTCCAGATTATGTTGGAGCCGTTGGTGTAGAAATCTATCGAGCAGCCCATGGAGCAGAAAGTGCATATAGTCGGCGTGACGCTCGCGCTCTTGAGGCCGGTCTTGCCGCCTATCTCGCCCAGAGCCCAGGTCGTCTTCTGTTGTATGAAGGGAGTCTGAGCCGCCGAGGGGAGGCCTAGGGCCAGCGCCGCGATGGCCGATATCTTGAGCAGCCCTCTGCGCGATATCGTGGCGGTCATAGCCTAGCCGAGCCCCAGTTCTTATCCCTCTTCCCGAAGAGCCTCTTGGCCGCGAAACAGCTGTAGTCGGGCTCGCCGTTGATGAGGCCGTAGAGCCCTCCGGCCGCCTCGCCCATTAGCCTCAGCTCTGCTTCATAGATCTGGAGAAAATCGCGTTGTTGCCTCCTTATGATATCCGCTGGGGATTCCGACGACGAGCTCACGAGATATTTCAGAAGCCCTTATTTAGGCCTTATTCGAGAGATTCTTGTAATTGAAAGCCTCTTCGAAAAGCTTGCATCTATCCACCACGTAGCGGGCGCACAGCTTGCAGTATCCTATAAACCACACGTCGCCGTCTGCGATGAGGATTCCTCGGTGCCCCGCCAGCGTGATGGCCGGGAAGCGGTGGGCTATTATCCTCGCTATCGTGTCCGCCAGCTCTTTATCCCTAGCTAAATTCAGAAGCCCCCGCGGCTCCTCCACCAGCTTAAACAACGTTTCAAGCAACTCATCTCCTAGGCTTGACTCATATGGCGCCAACATCTCCAGTAGCCTGCAGAAGCCGGGCCCCGGATCAAAGCCGTATCTGCGCCTCGCCGCCAATATCACGGACCTATCGCAACCGAACTCGGCCACGTAGCGCACCAAGCCCTTTAAGCTTGGATGCACCACGCCGTCCTCGCTGATTATGATATAGCCGTCCTTCTCAAGGCGCGCGGACTCGTAATAAGCCGTCGAGGCCGGCATCTCGGCCGACTTGGCTATCTCGTACCTGTTGGCAGGATATCTGGCGACCACCTCCTTGAGAAGACGAAAACGCCTAGAGCTTTCCCCTGTATACGACACACTGGAAGATCCTATATTATCTATAAAAGCATTTATCATGTATCATTACATACTACGGTGCCCACCATACGCCGCTGTGCTTTCTACTAGAACCGAGTTCTTGTTTATTTCATTTACTATGTTAATATCACTTCCGATATCTGCGCCCGATCAGAAAGGTTAAAATAGTAACATTGTTAATAGAGCGTGGCGAAGAGGGTTGCGCTGGTGGGCCCTCCCAACGTGGGGAAGTCGACTCTATTCTTTGCGCTCACTGGGCGCTACGTGAAGACCGCGAACTACCCCGGCAAGACCCTGGAGGTAAACGTGGGCAGGATAAGGGGGACCGACGTGGAGGTGGCGGATCTCCCCGGCGTGTTCAACCCGCGTAGTCCCAGGGACGAGGACGAGAAGCTGGCGCTAGACGCGGCGCTCAACGGCGGCTACGACGCGGTCGTGGTGGTCGGCGCTCCCCACGCCTTGAAGGAAGCGCTGGAGCTCGCCGAGTATCTGGGCAAGCACAAGCCGGTGGCCTTCGTCTTGAACATGGCGGATCTGGGGAAGCCCGAGGTGCCGGCCGACGCCCTCGCCGCCGCGATGGGGATACCGGTGTTCTACACCTCCGCGGCTAAGCGCGCGGGGGTCGCGGAGCTAGTCGACTTCTTAAAGCGCTGGAGCCCGAGCGGGCCGACCCCCTTGAAGCCCGTGGAGGTGCCCTTGAGGCCCACGACGAGGGCGGCCAGCGCGGTGTTCTCGAGGCCGTGGGCCGCGGCCTTGGCGCTCTTCGCCCTATCGGTTGCCACGGTTCTATTCTTGTTGGCGGCCCTAGAGGGCGTGCTCCCGTGGGGCGCGCAGGCGCCCGGCTTGCTCCCGGCGCTTGAGCCCTACCTAGACGCGGTCCCCGACTTGATCTCCTCCGCCGGCCTCCCGCCGTTGTTGACGTCGTTTCTAGTAGACGGCCTCTGGACCGGCGTCTCGGCGCTTGTCACCTTCCTGCCCTACGTGCTCGTGGCGGTGGCCCTTGTGGCGTTTTACGAGGAGACGGGCGTTATAGGCGCGTTGACCAGAGCCCTCGAGTCCAAGCTCGCGGCATTGGGCATACCCGGGAGGGGCCTCCTCTGCTTGGCCGTGGGCGCTACCTGCAACGTGCCGGCGCTCTCCACCGCGAAGGTCATATGGGGCAGAGGCAACAGGTTCTTGACGGCGCTCCTCGTGCCCTACGTGCCGTGCGCCGCGAGGCTCTCCTTGTTCGTCGCGATCGCGGCCGCCGCCTTGGCCGACAAGCCGTATCTGGTGCCCTTCGCCGTCTTCATCCCCTACGCCGTCTCGGCCCTCGCCATATTGGCCGCCTCGGCTATATACAGGAGGGCCTTCCGCGTGAGGCCCATGGCCGAGGGGCTTCCCCCGACCCCCCTCATGTTGCCCAACTGGAGGATCTACCTCGTCAAGGTCTGGATGTACTTCAAGGACTTCTTCAAGAAGGCCGGCTTGCTCATTGCGCTTCTGCCCCTGGCCTTGTGGCCGTTGACGGCCTTCGGCCCCGGCGGGGTCGCCGAGAGCCCGGCCGACTCGTGGATGGCAGTCGCCGGCAGGAGCCTCGGGGCTGTTCTGGAGCCCTTGGGGATCCCTTGGCAGATCTCGGCGTCGCTGATCGCCGGCTATATCTTCAAGGAGGTCGTGTGGGGCTTCATGGGGGCTTTCGGCGCGATACAGCTCCTGCCCAGCCTATCTCTGCCCTCCGTGTTTGCCCTATTGGCGTTCCTAGCTATATACTCGGCGTGCGCGGCCACCACGGCCTCTTTGGCGAGGCTGGTGGGGTGGCGCCTCACGTTGGCCTCCTTGGCGTTCCAGCTGGCGTTGGGGCTCGCCGCGGCTTACGCCGTATACTACATGGCGATCTCGATTTAGTCTCTCCGCGTAATTGTTAAATATATCTAATTAAAGTCTTGTATGAACAAGAAGATAATAGCGGCCTCGATAATTCTTGTACTTTTATTCATAGCTTTTTATAGCTATGCATATGCTTCGAGCAACCGCAACAACGCCGATGTGGAGCTATATGTGGTATTCGTTTGGCACATGCATCAACCGCCATATATTTTGCCCAACGGGACGATCCTAGCGCCGTGGCCTAGGCTCTGGACCACCAAGGGCTACTACCCCATGGTGGCCCTGGCCGTTAAGGAACACGCCCACGTCACCTTCGACTTCACGCCTACGTTGCTACAACAGATAGAGCTGGTGGCCGAGGGCAAATACGTGGATCCGTATCTCCTGGCCTCCGAGGCGGATCCCTACAACTTGACGGAAGCCCAGAAGGAGTTTATACTCGAGCGTTTCTTCGACGCCGCGCCGGTGCAGATCGAGAGGTACCCGCGGTACTACTGCCTCTACCAGGAGGTGAAACAAAACGGGGTCCAGTGGGCCCTCCAGAACTTCACCCCTCAGGATTACCTAGACCTACAGACTTTGTTCAACTTGGCTTGGTACAACCTCTATATCCTCCAGAACGACCCGCAGCTTAGGCCCATATATCTATATGCTCTGGACAGCAACTGCTCCACCCACTTCACGATACGGCAGAGGGATCTCCTCCTCGAGGGCTTCCAGAGGTATGCGGAGAAGTTGCTGAAGCTGATCGCGTCTAGGGGAGGCGGCATAGGCTCGCTGGAGTTCATCACCACGCCTATGTACTACCCAATAATGCCTCTCGTGGTCAACCTCACGTCGGCTCTCGAGAGCAACCCGTACCTCATAGTGCCGCCGACGGGCTACAACTACCCGCAGGACGTCTACAACCAGCTCGTCGAGGCGAGGCAGTTCTACTACGACGAGTTCCGCTTCAAGCCGAGAGGCCTATGGCCGCCCGAGATGGCCGTGTCGCAAAGCGCTCTGGAGCTCGTTGCCGAGGCCGGCTTCCAGTACACCTACATATCCGGCGATACCTTGGCCAGAACCCTCGGCGGATCGCCCGGCGTCTCCAACTACAGGCTTTGGTACCTGCCTACTCCATACGGCAAGTTGTACATCTTGGCTAGGGACGACTCGATCTCTAACTACGTGGGGTTCGGCGCAAGCGGCGACGTGAACACATACGGTCCGTTCTACGCCGCCAATAAGACGTATTGGATGATCAAATCGATCGAGGGCGAGCTGGCCGCCGCAGGTATCAAGAGGGGGGTCGTGTTGATCGCGCTAGACGGCGAGAATCCGTTCCAGTACTTCAAAGACGATGGAGTTATGTACCTCACCTACCTCTACGGGCTCATAAAGAGCGATAAGACCATGAAGATGGTGACCACGTTCGAGGCGGTGAAGGCGTTGAAGCCCGAGGCCGTGCCGCTGACGAGGAGGATAGTGGCGTCGACTTGGGCCGGCGACTTCTCGACTTGGGTCGGCAATTGGGAGCAGAACCTAGCCTGGACCATCCTCTACAACGTGAGGCAAGACGTGGCCAACTGGACGTGTCTCTACGAGGCCGAGGCCGGCGATTGGTTCTTCTGGTACAGCGGCTACTTCGCCTCGGCGACCCCGCAGATATTCGACGAGCTCTTCAGGGCGTTCGCCAAGTGCGCCGCCGCTCGCTACAACTACACGTGGCCGCTCGACGTGCCCATCTATTTCTCCAGCGACGCCCAGATAGGCTGGGCAGGGACGCCCTTCGAGCGGATAGTGACCGTGGAGGGCCCCTACACCTTCGGGGTGCAGATCTGGTCGCCCAACTACTCGCCGCCAAGCCAAGCCGGGGCCCAGGCCATACGCGCGATCCTGCACTTCGGCCCCGTCGATTACTTCGGAGGGCCTTGGAAGTACCTCTACTTCGTCCCGATGAACTACTCCGGCGCCGTCGGCAACAACTACCTATACACGGCGACTGTGTACCTCAAGCCGGGCAACTACGAGTTCATATACATAGCGCAGGGCCAGAACACGTACTACGCCCACGCGTCCTCGACCCCCGACGGCAACTATTGGATAACAGTTCTGCCGACGCCCACCGGCGCCGTGCAGAACGCCTACATCTACCAGATCAGGGTATACAACAACGGAGGCTACACGGCCTACAGCCCCGCCGCCGCGCCTAACTGCGTCTACGCCCCCGCGGGCTCCACCGTCGGCGTCGTGGTGGCCGTCCAGTCCACCGGGACCGTCTACCCCGTGTTGCACTACGGCTACGGCTACTGGTGGTGGCCCGTGGACGACGTGTTGGCCCAGCCCATAGGCTCCTACAACGGCTACACGCTGTATGAAGCCAACGTGACCCTGCCGAGCTCCGGCATACAGTACGTCTTCGAGATCTTCCAGTCCGGCGGCACCTATTGGGTCAACGTAAACGGCGGGAACGGCCAGATCTGCGCCTCCTGAACTTACGCTCTTTTTTACAACGCCCTTTCGTATCCATGGAGAG
>CAYFGI010000037.1:0-12777 GCA_964342785.1 uncultured Thermoproteaceae archaeon | reverse complement strand
CTGGTATTACCGCGGCGGCTGACACCAGACTTGCCCCCCGCTTATTCGCCCGGCTCCTTACACCGGGCAAAAGCCGGGCTCTTCGCCCGGCACTCGGGGTGGCCCCGTCGCGGTTGCCCGCATTGCGGAGTATTCGCGCCTGCTGCACCCCGTAGGGCCTGGGCCCTTGTCTCAGTGCCCATCTCGGGGCTCACGGCTCTCACCGCCCCTACCCGTCTTCGGCTTGGCGGGCCGTTACCCCGCCAACTACCTGATAGGCCGTGCCCCCACCCTCGGGCGGACCTCGGGAGATCGCCCGAGACCCCTTTGGGGGAAGGGGCCTTCCAGCGCCCTTCCCCTATGGGGGATCAGCCCCAGTTTCCCGGGGTTGTCCCCCTCCCGAGGTTAGGTTGGGCACGTGTTACTGAGCCGTGCGCCGCGCCCGGCGCCCCGGGCGCGCGACTCGCATGGCTTAGCCCCACCCCGATAGCGGTCAGGTCCGGCAGGATCAACCGGTTTCGAGAGCGGCCGCAGGCCGCCCTCGGGGGCGGGACCACCCCGGACTCCGCGCGCGTTACGGCGGCGTGGGGGTTTTCTCCCCCGCGCCCCCACCCGGGCTAGCCCCAGGAGGGGACATCGGGGGAACATCAAGATGATTCGGCCGAGGCCCCGCCTCGGCCACACGGATAAGAGCGCGGTCATTTCAAAACTCCTGTAAATAAAAACTTTTCGCCCTCTCCCTTCGCCGTCCATTTCCCTCCTCGTCTGTGTTTATATTCCTTTCGATCGTTTTTAAGGCCGTCCCCTAGGGAGGGCATGTGTTTCGTGGTCGAGGGCAAGGCGTATGTAGGAGGCGCCGTCAAGTACGTATCTATACTCGTGGAGGGAGGCGTCGTGAGGTCCCTCAGGGGGAGGGGCGAGGGCTGCCGCGTGGTGCAGTTCTCGCGTAGGCATCTGATCCTGCCGGGCTTCGTCGATATACATGTCCACTTCAGAGACTGGGGCCTCTCCTATAAGGAGACCTTGGGGGGCGGCTCCGCGGCGGCTCTGGCTGGGGGCGTCGTGGGCGTTTTGGATATGCCCAACACCAAGCCGCACATCAGGACGGCCGAGCTCTACGCGAAGAGGCTCGCCGAGGGCTCCTCTCTGCCTATACACTACGGCGTCCACATGGGGGTCCCTGAGGACCTCTCGGAGCTTGATAAGGCCAGGCCGCGGTCGGTCAAGGTGTATCCTGAGGACGTGGCCCGGTTCGGCTGGGCCCACGTGGAGGCGCTCTTGGAGCGGTGCGCCGCCTTGGGCTGCACCGCCGTCTTCCACTGCGAGGACCCCGCCTACATATCGGACTCGCGGCCGCCCGAGGCGGAGGCCCGCTGCGCCGACCGGATCGCCCTCTACGCGAGGAGGGGCTTTAGAATACACGTGACCCACGTCTCGCTTCCCTACACGGTGGAGGTCTTGAGGGGCCTCGCCACGCTCGACGCGACGCCTCACCACCTCCTGCTCAGCTCCGATAGGTGCTCGGGCCCGCTCTGCAGGGTCAACCCGCCTCTGCGGGGGGAGGACCAGAGGAGGCGCCTCCTGGCTCTCTTCCTGGCGGGCGCCGTCGATATATACGCCACGGACCACGCGCCGCACACCATGGAGGACAAGCTGGCGGGGGCGCCGGGGATATGTAGCTTGGACGTCGCGGCATCGCTCCTTCTGAGGTTCTGGAGGGACGGCCTCCTCGGCCTCGACGACGTCCTCCGCCTCTACTCCTTCAGGCCGGCGCGCTTCGCTGGGCTCGAGACCTCGCTGAGGCCCGGCGCCCCCGCGGCCTTCTCGGTGTTTAGGCTCGAGGAGTTCTCGATCTCGGAGCGGGACTTCAAGGGCACTTGCCGCTTCTCCCCGCTGGAGGGCCTCAGAGCTTTCGGCAGGGCGGTCGCCGTGGCCTCGAGGGGGCGCCTACACCTCCTGGAGACCGGCGAGGTTCTTTGAGCGCTGGGTCGAGGAGGCGCCCGGCCGTCGATCCGCCGAGTCGAGGGTTTTTATACGCCGGGCCGCAACCGCATGTGGATAGGATTAAGCTGAGGCTTGCGGGCCTCGAGGTCGACTTCGTGGATAGGGACCAGGCGATTAGGTGGATCGAGCGTTGGGCCGATAGGGGCATGGCCTTGCCTCACGTGGTGTACGGCCCCGAGGGCTGCGGCAAATCGGCGTGGCTCCGCCAGTCGGCGGCCCTCCTGAGGGAGCTGGGGTTCCACGTGATATACATAAACCCCGTCGAGTCCTCGTTCGCCGTAGAGCTCGGGATCGAGGACTTGAGGAGCAAGCTCATGGGCTTGATACGCGAGGCGGCGTCGCAAACGGCGTGGGGCAGGGTCGTCTGGTCGGTGGTGGATATAGCTAGGGCCGCCATAGAGGCCGGGGCGCGCAAGCTGGCGATAATTGTAGACGATGTGTTTCAAGTCATCGGTTTGGACAAGGCGGCTATCTACGTCAAGGGTCTGCTGGGCGTCCTCGAGCACCCGCCGGCTAGCTACGACAAGATCATAGCGATAGCGGCGACCAGCGAGGGCGTAAGTCTGCGCGAGATCGGGAGGCACTCGTGGTCCAACACAGCCCCTATGTGGAACATGGCGAGGGAGGGCTTCGAGCAGCTGTACGAGAGGTTGCCGGGCGCGAAGCCTAGCTTCGAGGAGGTCTGGAGGCTCACCGGCGGGAACCCGAGGATGTTGGGGAGGCTCTACGAGAGCAATTGGAGCGTGGACGACGTCGTCGACGCCCTCATCAAGGAGAGGGGGATCTCGCGCGGCTTCGTCGAGAGGTGGCGCGGATATCTGGAGGAGGCCGTCGATGACCCCGACTCCCTGTGGTACAACGCGCCGGAGGAGTTGATCGACGAGTTGGTCGAAAGGAACATGATCGCGTATTTCCTGCCCGAGAGGAGGGAAAGCCTCTGGGTGGATCAACCGCCGCCCGAGAGAGACCTAGAGCTGGGCGTCGGTAGGCGAGTCGCATGGCAGACGCCGCTCCACAGAGAGGCCGTCAAGAAGGCGCTCGAGTCGTGAAGCTTCGCCGGCCGCTAGGAGCGGGCCGCCGGCCGCGCCGGTTGCGGGAACCTCCGCAGACGCTGGACCCGTGCGGCGCATCTCGAGGACCGCGCCGTCGAGAAGATCGGCGTTTCCTGTGGAGCCCCCGCCAACAAGTCGTGGGCAAGTTGCGAGGATGACGTTATCCACTGCGTCGCGAGCAAGCCGATGCGGTCCGCTATTACGTTAGGTTCGGGCGGCGGCGCGACTCGGTAGACCGATAATTATTGCTCGACATACCGGCTACTTCACGGCTGTGGCGAGCTTCAAGGCGAGGCGGGAGTTGAAGGAGGAGATGGAGAAGTAATGGACAGGGTCGACTGGGCCGAGGAGCTGAGGAAGTTCGTGTGAGAAGATCCGGGAGCTCGAGGCCGGGGAAAACATGTAGAGGGCGCTGAGGGGCTGGAGGCTCTGCCCTTCAAAGCGCCGATCGGATTCGCCTCTACCCTCATGAGGGAGGATCGTGATAGCAGTTGATGCGCCGGCCGCTTTAAAGGAGCTTGGGCGGGAGAGGTTGGCGAAATACGTAGAGCGCTCGATCCCAGTGGACTTGGCGGGCGACTGCGGACGCCATTGGAGGCGAGGGGTTCGCGGCCGAGAGCACCAGAAAGCCGCATATTGGAGTCTGGAGAGGGGCTTGAGCCCTACTGCGAGTATATGCCCGGCGCATTCGACGGCCCACGACATGTACAGCGGTTGCGCCGAAAAGGGGAGTCCCTTGCTCACGTTGGACGGCGGGCGGAGGGAGGTCGCGGCGAGGCTGGGCGCGAGCCCTTGGGGCTAGTAGTATCCGACTATCCTATAGAGGTTGTCTCTCTCCGCCGGCTTGAACCCGGCGCCGCGGATGACCTCGATCACGTCGGTCTTCCTGTCTATGGGGGCCTCGGCCCTCACCCAGTCGAGCACCTTCTCCTCGTATAAGGTCCCGCCGAAGTCGTCTGCTCCGAAATACAGCGCCAGCTGCGCGGTCTCCGGGCCTGTGGTGAGCCACCCGGCTTGTATATGCGGTATTAGTCCGTCGAAGGCGATCCGGGCGGCGGCGACCATCCTCAGCAGGGTGGCGGAGGTCTTGGGGTAGGGGATCTTCTTCCCCAGCTCGCTCGCCCCGGGCTCGAAGTTCCAGGCGATGAACGCCATGAAGCCGCCGGTCTTGGCTTGGAGCTGCGCGATTTTGTACATGTGCTCCGCTATGTCGCCTATAGTCTCCACGTGGCCGTACATCATGGTCGCTGAGGACGGGATGCCGGCCTTGTGGGCCTCCTCCATGATCCTGAGCCACGTATCGCTGTCTATTTTCCTCGGGGCTATTATCTTCCTCACCTCGTCCACCAAGATCTCGCCGCCTCCCCCCGGCATGGACTCCATCCCAGCCGCCTTGAGCCTCTCCAGCACCTCCCTATAGGTGGCCCTCTCCCGCCTCGCGAGGTACTCCACCTCCAGCGGCGACAGCGCGTGTATCGCGATGTGCGGCGCCTTGGCCTTAATCGCGCGGAACAGCTCCTCGAAGTACTCGATCCCGATCTCGGGGTTGACCCCTCCCTGTATCAAAACCTGCCTGATCCCGTACTTCGCGTCGACGGCGAGGACCCTCCTCACGGCCTCCTCCACCGAGTACGTATACGCCTCGGGGTGCCGGGGCGGGCGGTAGAAGGCGCAGAAGGAGCACCCCACAACGCAGACGTTCGTGTAGTTGAGGACCATGTTGGGGATGAACGTCGCCACGTCGCCGTGGAGCCTCCTCCTCACCTCGTAGGCCCTCCTCCCCAGCTCCCAGAGATCGGCCCTCAGCAGCTCCTCGATCTCCTCCCTGCTGGGCGCCTCCACGGCCTCAACGAGCTTCGCCTATTAAAACTTAAAAGGCCGGCGCGACGCCGCCTCAGTGTCGCAGTTGGCGGAGGCCTCGAGCCGAGGGGCGGTGAGAGTCGTTAGGCTGAAGTACGCCCACAACGACCCCCTGTTCTTCAAGGCGGGTCTCGACGCGGTCTCGGCCGGCAATATAGAAGCAGCCGAGCTCCTCGCATCGGGCCGCGCCGACGTCGGGTTCGCGCCGTTGACCTTGGCCGCCAAGCTGGGGCTTCCCGTCGTGCCGAGGCTGGCGGTATATAGCGTCGGCCCGATCATATCGGCTAGGATATTTAGGGGCAGGGGGCGCGGCTTCGCGGCCGTGGGCGACACGACGGTCAACGCGCTGGCGGCGGCTAAGCTCCTCGGCGTTAGGTTCGAGAAGGTCGACGATCCCTGGAGGGCTCTCGACGAATACGAGGGGGTGTTGGCCATAGGCGACGAGGCGCTCAAGATGGTCCACGCCGGGATCCCGCATCTAGTCGACGTGGGCCAGCTGTGGCAGGAGGCGGTGGGGACTCCGCTGGTCTACGCAGTGTTGGCCGCGCGCCCGGGGCTCCCCAGGGCCGACGCCGAGCAGGTCGCCGACGCTCTCGAGGCCTCCCTCTCCGCCTTCTACGAGGACCCGAGGCCCTTGGTGGCCTCGACGGCGAGGAGGCTCGGCGTCAGCGAGGAGCTCATCGCGGAGTACTTCTCCAGGGTTAAGTACAAGGTGGACTCCGCCGTGCTCAAGGGCTTAGAGAAGGAGCTGGAGCTGCTGGAGCTCCCAGAGCTCAAATTTATATCGTAGGGAGGGGCGGCCGGCATGGAGCTGACACTGGCCCACTCCCCCGACGCCGACGACGCGTATATGTTCTACGGCATAGCATCCGGCGCCGTCAAGAGCCGCTTCGCCTTCAAGGAGTTCCTGGCCGATATAGAGACTCTCAACAAGCTGGCCGTGGGCGGCGCCTCGCTGGACTTCACGGCCCTCAGCGCGGCCGCGCTCGGCTTCACCGATAGGTACTACGTCTTGAGGGTCGGCGCGTCCATGGGCGATGGATACGGGCCCGTCGTCGTGACGGCGCGTAGATCCGGCGACATAAAGCTAGTGGCGATCCCCGGCAGATACACGACGGCCGCGCTCCTCTTGAAGCTAGCTATGCCGGAGGCCAAGACCGTCGAGGTGCCTTTCGACAGAATCCTCGACGCCGTCTCGGCGGGCGTGGTGGACGCCGGAGTCCTCATACACGAGGGCCAGATAACCTACGGGCGCATGGGCCTTAGGAAGGTGCTGGATCTGGGCGAGTGGTGGCTCCGCGAGAAGAGCTTGCCGACGCCTCTCGGGGTAGACGCCGTGAGGAAGGCCTTGGGGCTGGACGTGGCCGAGGAGCTCAAGCGGCTGCTGTCGGAGTCGATAAAATACGCGGAGGCCCACAGAGAGGACGCGTTGAGGTACGCCTCGAGGTTCTCCAGAGGGCTCCCCATGGACGACGTGGCGCGGTTCGTCGATATGTATGTGAACGAGTACACGAGGGATATGGGCAGAAGAGGCGAGGAGGCCATTAGGGAGCTCCTTTCGGAGGCCAAGAGGCGCGGCCTCGTCGAGCTGGGCGACGCCGAGTTCGTGTAGCGCGTTCTTGACACAGGAAAATTTTTAAGGCCTCCGCCTCAGGGGGGCGTGTTGGAGCTCCTCCTGGAGGCCCTGGCGGCGTTTGGCCTCACGGCGGTCATGTATAGAGCTCTGCTGAGGCTCGTGAGGATAGACCCCACGGTGCTCGCCGTGGCTTTCTACATGGTCCTCCTCACGGTCTCGCAATACGCGGCGTCTAAGATAACGACGTATCTCGGCTTCTTGGTGCCCGCGGGCACCATGACCTACATCGCCACGGTGGCGATGCTCGACGTGATAGTGCTGAGGGAGGGGTTCCACTACGCTAGGAACGTGGTTCTGGCGGGCTTCCTCTCGCAGTGGCTGGTCACGGCCGTCAACTACGTGGTGGTCTACCTCCCTTCGCCCGTCGCGCCCAACTCGATATATGAGGCGGTCTTCTCGACCTCCGCGAGAGTGGCCTTCGCATCCCCCATAGCGTATCTAGCCGCCGAGACCCTCGACGCGTACATGGTGGCTAAAATAGGCGGCGCGATCTGGAAGAGGGTCTTCTACTCCGACCCCGCCGCCATGGCCGTGGACACCCTCGTGTTTATGCCCATAGCCTTCTGGGGCGTCCTCCCCCCACACGATTTCTGGAACTCGGTGGCTGGCCTGCTCGTGGCTAAGATTTCGCTGGCGCCCGTCGTAGTCGGCGTCGTGTACCTCAACAGGAAGTACCTCTTGAAGCCAGCCTACGAGCGATCAAGTATTCGACCCTGATTACTCCTCTGCACTTTCTTACATATGCCATCAGCCTTCTCAGCTCAGAGGGGCTCGATACGTCGGCCTTGGCCACTATCACGCCTTGTGGGGTGGTATAAACCTCGCTGACGCCCGGCGCCTTGCTTATATACTTCGGCAGCTCCTCCGCATCCCCCAGGTGCGATATGAGGAACAATACCTCCATAAGCCTACCGAGCTATAAATATTTGACTTTTACAAAAAAGATTTTTATTTTTAATTAGAACCAACTTGTTGATTATTCGATATAAGCGCCTCGTAGAAGCCGTATACGTTCAATTGGCCTATGCCGGTGACGGGGCTCCACGCACCCTTAACGACGGTGTAAAGGCCGTTCTGGCCTCCTAGAGTCGGGAAGAAGGCGCCCTGCAGGCCCTCGAGGAACGCGCTTTGCGGCAACTCGGTGCTCCACACGTACGCGTTGCCTTGGCTGTAGGCCCAATAGAGCGTGGGCGCGAGGAGGCCTATCCTGTAGGGCAACCCGCTCTGTATCGAGGCGGTCATGCCGGCCGTCAGCGGAGACGCCAAGCTGGTGCCCCCTATCAGCCCCAGAAGCCTTCCGTTTATCATTATCAAGACGCCCGTGTAGGGATCCGCGTCGGCGGATATGTCGGGGACTCCTCTATGTCCGGCAGGGTAGAAGAAGTACTTGTAGCCGTAGAGCGCGCTCAGCGCCGGCTCGTAGACCACGGGGCGTTGGTAGGCTATGCGAGCTATCATCTGGCCAGGCGTCTCCCCGAACACGAAGGAGTAGCCGCCGCCGGTGCCCCACATGTAGTACGCATTCCAATTCCACGCGTACTCCACCCTAGCTATGCCGCCGTCGGACACGTATGCATGTAGCGACGTGCCGCCGACGGCCGTAACCCACGGATCGCTCGCGGGGTACATAACGCTGGGCTCTATGGGCAAGCCGTAGTACTGCCAGAACACGTTGAAGGCGCCCCAATCACCCGACGAGGCGAAGACGCCTATCCCCTGCGCCGCCGCTTGCATGAACACCTCGTCGTATGCGTACAAGAGCTGTGGCGTCGGCGGCGGGGCTAGGTAGAAGTCCTCGGGGGCGCCCCAGCTCAAGCTTATGAAGTCTGCCATGGCGTTGTTCACCAGATACTCGACGGCCACGAATAAGTCGTCTCCCGCGTCGGGGGCCACGGCCAACACTATCTTGGCGCCGGGCGCCATCGTGTGGGCGTACTCTATATCCAGCGCAGTCTCGTAGGACCAGCCCAAGGCGTCGCCTAAGTTATAGGGCGTTATCACGGGCGTCCCCACGGGGTACACGACCTGCAGCTGAGCCGGCGGGAGGCGGAAGAACCTATTGAACAAGGCGAGATCGTACGCGGACACGTCTTGGTACTGATATTGACTCGCCTTGGTGAAGTTCACGTCGCCGAACGCGTCGACTATGCCTATGGTCACCCCCCTTCCGTTGAAGCCGAGGCTGAACAGCGGAAGCTCGTCGTATATGAACTGGAGGCCCTTGGGCAGCCATATCTCGAAGTTCCTGTACCTTATCTGCAACGGCAAACCGCCGACGTATGTGACGTTGTTGAGAGCCGCCGTTAGGTTGTCCAGCGGAGCGTAGGCGTAGGTCGGCTTATACGCGGGCGCGCGGCCGTTGGATATGAAGTACCCTATGGGGACGCACTCGCCAGCTATGATCCACTCAGCGACGTTGGCCGGGGCTTGCTGGAGCGCCGACAAGGCCTTGTCCACGGCCGATGCGTTGCCCTCGGCAACCACGACCATGGGGTACACGCCGATTATGCTCAAGCCAGCCGACGCGGCCGTCTGCTTTACGTAATCAAACACGTAGGACGGCGGGCTGTACCACTGGGCGAACTGCTGCGGCGTTATGAACTTATGGAACAAGGGGCTGGACGCGTTGTAGTACTGTTGATACAGCAAGTACTGCAGGCCGTTGGGCGCGGTCGTGTTGGCGAGCTGGAGCCACACGACTAGGTGGGCCGGCGAGCTGGAGGGCACTTCGGGCACCGCGCTGGAACAGTTGAAAAACAACGGCTGGGCCGCGGCGGCGACTGCCAACAATATCGTAACCAATAGTACCTTCTTAACCATACATCCATAATTGATATGATTTTTAAGTATTACCCCATCATAAGATATATATCTGATTATAACATTAATTCTTATATTATTTCTATAATTATAAAAATAGTATAATTTATTGTGAAAATCATATAATACCATTAAATTTTAAAAATTGACTAATTCTCTTTAGCATGAAAAAGGCAATAGCGGTAATCATATTAGCTACGGCGGTCGTGATCGGCTTAGCCCTATCGATGCAGAAGGCCCCGCCCGCCTTCCCGCCAGTAAGACCTCCCTCGATCCACATGCAAGTGACTCTGCCGCCGTCTTGGTACTCCGGAAGCCAAGCCCCCGTCGGGATAACGGACTACGGCGCCTACTACTCCGGCTCGAACGAAGTGCCGTACAGCTACTCCACGACGGAGTTCATGGGGAACTTCACCATATATTCGGCCAGCTTCACGTCCAACAGCAGGTTCTACCCCAACAGCTTCTCCATACAGCTAAACGTGGTCCTTAATTACACTAAGTCCAACGGCCAAAGCGCCTACTTGTGGATCCAAGACGTGGCGGTTATAAACACGGCGACGAACCAGATGAACATCGTCGACAACATATGGAACTTGACGTCAACTAAATCGACCTTGAGCTCGAAGGTGCTAAGCGGCAACGGGAAGGTGTATACGTATCAAGGCCAGAACTACTACGCCTACCAGTACCCGTCCACGATCTCGTTCGCCTATCCGTTAAGCGTATCGCTGTTTGTCACCGTCTCGATCAACGCACAAGGATATCCCGTCGTGGACTTCTACTTCGTCTACGGCGGAAGCGTCGTGAAGTACGACAGCGTTGTGATCAAGGTCCCGGTTAAATCGGCCTCCTTCTACGTGCAGGGATATACGATGTTGCCCAGCGGCCTCTACGAGGACGCGGAGCTGGTGACCGGCGGACCTGGCGGCGGATCCAACGCCTCGCCGACCGTATATAACGCCTACTACACGTTGCAGTACCTCAGCGGGGGCAAGCTGGTCTCGGTCCCCCACGCCTTCGACTACGGCGCCGACACCGCCGAGACCGTCACCAATATGGCCGACACGGCCTCGAGCTATACGGCCATCCTAAGCCCCGGCGCCGAGAGCTGGCATCCGCTCTGGTGATCAATCCAGGAGGGAGCTGGCGAATTCAGCAATTTTTTCCCTCGTCTCTTTATCCTCTATCTGTAGAGCCGCCGCTAGGAGCATCTGAGCCAATAGAGCCTTTCTGCTGTCTTTAGCTACGCCGTTTATGAGCTGCGCCGCAAGGCTGCCGACCAAAGCCACAGCCTCGTCTAGCTTCAGCTCTAAGCCCTCCAGCATATTGGAGACTTTGTCCTCAGTCTTGTAGAGTACATACATCGTGGAGAGCACCAAGAAATCCCTATCGGTTACCTTGTTCCTCTCGGCCCACTCGGTTATCTCCTTCTCATCGCCTTTAGCCATGGCGTCCGCGAACTTAGCCAGCTCCTCTCTAGGCATCCCGAAGAGCCTCACGGCGTCGTCGAGAAATCTCTCCATCCATTCCGTCGACATGGCAAACTTTATCTGTATATATTAAAGTAGTGAGGCCCAGCCGCGCGGGCGCCTCGTGGATAGTCGGCAGAGTCTCGATAGATCTCTCCGAGGCCGCGGACGTGAGCTACGTCCTCTTGACGCATCACCATATTAACCACGTCGCTGGCCTCCCGAGGTCGTCTCCTAGGGCGGTGGTGGCCAACCCCTTCGAGGCGGGTATGTTAAGCGATGAGGTAAGGTTCGAGAGGTACGTCGCGACTATTTTAAGGAGGGCGGGCGCTCCTACAGGCCGCGTACGAGCCTTGAGGGTCGGCGTTAAGTTCGCCAGGATAGTCGCCGGTTGGGTCGATCTAGACGAGTTCTCGGCGCAAGTGCTGCCCTGTGGATCGCATACTTGGGGCCATACTTGCTATAAGCTTGACGAAGGTATATTCGTAGGAGATCTAGGCGGCTGGATAGTAAACGTAAATTCGCTTCAACGCGCTATTTCCCTCCTACAATCCCTAGGAAATATAGAGGCCTATCCGGCGCATGAGCCGCCCACCTCGGCGTCCGAATACGCGAGAAGACTTGGGGATAGGCTCAAGGCTCTGTTGAGAGCATATAAGGAATGTGCCTCTGAGGGGATCCCCTACGAGATGGCGCTCTGCGCGAGGGGAGGCGGCGATCCCTTAAGGCTCGCCGAGGAGGGCGTAGCCTTCGCGAAGTACCTAGCCGAGACGGGCCTGGTTAAACTGGTCGTGAGGGGCGGTAGATATTACATCAAGGAGATAAGATAAGGAGGGTATTTTGAACAAATGCGATGGCGTGTTTCTATCGTCGGAGGAGCCGAAGCTCGCCACGTATTCCAAGCGGGCCGCCAGCCGCGCGGCTAGATCGACTTCCTTCAGCCGAGTGACCAACGCGAATAACGCCGCGCAGGGCAGGTAATCTACGTGCCAGAACTTCCTTACCGGCCTTCTTAGATGCCTTAAGATCCTCTTATGGCAAGATGAGCCGCAAGATCCAACGTATACGTATAAGCCTCCCTCTATGCAGAAAACACGCGCTCTAGTCTTGACGACAGCGCTAGGGCATCTAAACACCACCGCGTAGGACATCTCTGACCTTTTCCACAAGCCTCGGCAGAACCTCGGCGGCTCTTCCCTCTATCTTGAAGTCCGCTATATCGTCCAGCGCGGTCTTGTTGGGATCCACCACGGCGATGAGCGCTCCGTTCCTTTTAGCTATCGCCGGCAGATACGCCGCTGGGTACACCACCCCCGACGTCCCTACGACCAAGACGAAATCAGCGCTTGAGGCAAGGGCCACCGCCTCCTCCCAAGCCTCGCTGGGGAGAGGCTCCCCGAACCAGACCACGCCGGGCCTCATGAGCCCGCCGCAACGCGGACATCTCGGCGGGATCTCCTCGACCGGCTTCTCGGCTATCTCTTCGTGGCCGCACTTAACGCATCGAAGACGCCAGATGTTGCCGTGTAGTTCGATAACTCTACGCGAGCCGGCTCTGGAGTGTAGCCCGTCTACGTTCTGAGTCACTACCGCTTTGATCACGCCCAGGCGCTCCAGCTCGGCCAACGCGTAGTGGGCTGGGTTTGGGCCAGCTCTATATATCACCTCCTGTCTCCATCTATACCAACGCCATACTAACGCCGGATCTCTCGCGAAAGCCTCCGGCGTGGCGAGCTCCTCCGGTCTGTACCTCTCCCAAAGCCCGCCGGGCCCTCTGAACGTCGGCACGCCTGAATCGGCCGAGATGCCCGCCCCCGTGAACGCTATCGCGTTGCTACTTCTGGCCAGCGCCCTGGCGACGTCCTCCATATAAAGACCAACAATACGCTAATTTTATCGATGATGAGCCAGGCTTAGGCGAGCAATGAGCATCTGGACCTACGCTGAGCCTTCA